>JANOAD010000029.1:0-2731 GCA_031410955.1 Novosphingobium sp.
TGCGGCCGATAATCTTACCCTCAGCCTCGGCACCGGCGACAGCGCGGTCGAAGTATTGCGCGGGATCGACCTGACCGTCCCCCATGGGCAGACCTTGGCGCTGCTCGGCCCGTCAGGCTCGGGCAAGAGCAGCCTGATGGCGGTGCTTTCCGGGCTAGAGCGCGCGAGCAGCGGCACTCTGCAGGTCGGGGGCGAAGACTTTGCCGCGATGAGCGAAGACGCGCTGGCCTTGGCACGGCGCGGACGGATCGGGGTGGTGCTGCAGGCCTTCCACCTGCTCCCGACGATGACCGCTCTCGAAAACGTCATGACCCCGCTCGAATTGGCCGGGATGCCCGATGCCAAAGCACGCGCCGAAGCGGAACTTGCTGCAGTGGGTCTTGGTGCACGGCTGAACCATTATCCCGCGCAGCTTTCCGGCGGCGAGCAGCAGCGCGTGGCGATTGCCCGCGCGCTCGCCCCCAAACCTGCCTTGGTCTTCGCCGACGAACCCACCGGTAATCTCGATGCGGCAACCGGGGTGAGTGTCATGGACTTGCTGTTCGCCCGCCGCGCCGAGGCCGGGGCAACGTTGATCGTCATCACGCACGATCCGGCGCTGGCAGCGCGGTGCGAGCGGGTGGTGACGCTGGCCGATGGGCGAATCGCGAGCGACGCCGCGGCATGAGATCATGGCGTACCGCCTGGACCATTGCCCGCCGCGACCTCTCGGCGCGGTTCAAGGGGCTGCGGCTGCTGCTGGTCTGCCTGTTCCTCGGCGTCGGGGCGCTCGCCGCGATCGGCACCCTGACCGGCGCCATTCAAAGCGAACTGGCTGGCCGGGGCCGCATCATCCTGGGCGGCGATGTCGAGGTGGCGGTATGGCAGCGCGCGGCGGCTCCCAATGAAACCGCAGCATTTGCCAGAGCGGGAGAGGTTTCGGGCGGAATGCGTCTGCAAGCCATGGCGCGCGCCGGCGATCTGGCCGCGCCGATTGAACTGAAGGCGGTTGACGGCGCTTGGCCGCTGGTCGGGCAGCTCACTCTGCAAGACGGGCGCAGCGCCGGCGCACCGCCTGCAGATAGCGCCTGGATCGCCGAAGGCGCTGCCGAGCGGCTCGGGGTCAAGCCAGGCGACAGCATCACGATCGGCAGCCTTGCGCTGCGCGTCGGCGGGGTCATCGCGTCAGAACCTGACCGGCTGGGTGAAGGCTTCACGCTCGGCCCGGTGGTGATCGTCGCCGCCGATGTGCCGCAGCGTGCTGGTCTCACCGCACCCGGCGCGATGTACCGCGCCAAATACCGGATTGCGACGGGCCCGGGCAGCGATGCGCAAGGGCTGGCCGACCGCCTCAAGAAGCAGTTTCCTTCTTCAGGCTTCGAACTGCGCACCCGCGACAATGCCTCTCCCGGTGCCGAGCGCTTCGTTGCCCGCATGGGCGATTTCCTCGTGCTGGTCGGGCTCGCCGCCTTGGCGATTGCCGGGATCGGCATTGGCGGCGGGGTTTCCTCATACCTCGAAGCGCGGCGCGGGAGCGTGGCGACCTTGAAGGTGCTCGGCGCGACCAGCGGCGATATCGCGCGGGTCTATCTGCTGCAGATCGGCGTGGCCGCGCTTGTTGGCAGCGGACTGGGCTTGGTCGCAGGCGTGCTGGTCACCCCGCTACTCGCTGCGGCGCTCGGCAGTCTGCTGCCGGTCTCTCCGGGGCTGGTGTTCGATCCTGGCGCACTGGCCAAGGCGGCGCTCTACGGCTTGCTGATCGCGCTGGTCTTCGCCGCCCCGCCGCTCCTGTCCGCACGGCGCTTCCCGGCGATGGCGCTGCTGCGTGCGCGGGTTTCGCCGCTCAAGCAGAACTGGCGCGATGCGGTGCTGCCGGTTGGAGTGGGGATGCTGGCAATCGCCGCGCTGGCGCTGCTGACCACCAAGGCCAAGATCGTCACAGCGTGGTTCCTCGGCGGTTCGCTCACCCTGCTCCTGCTGCTCGGCGCGCTGGGCTGGCTGATCCGCTGGCTTGCCTCGCGCCTGCCCCGGCCCAAGGCCCCGCTGTTGCGCATCGCGCTCGCCAACCTGCACCGCCCCGGCGCGCAGACCGGCGCCTTGGTGACCGCACTGGGTTTCGGGCTCGCCGCCTTCGTCACCCTCGCCGCGATCCAGACCAGCCTCGATGCCAACATCGCCGCCCGCGTACCCCAGCGCGCGCCCGATTACTTCGTGCTCGACGTGCCCAAGGCGCGCGGCGCGGAGTTCGTTGCCACGGTCGATCGCGTGGCACCAGAAGCCAAGGTCCGCCTGGTCCCGGCGCTGCGCGGCGCAATCCTCGCCTATGGGCCAGAGAAGGCGATGACCCGCGTCGCCGATCTCAAGGAAATTCCCGAGGAAGCCTGGCCACTGCGCGGCGAGCGCGGGCTGACCTATGCGGACGATGTCCCCGAAGGCAACGTCGTCACCGCAGGCAAGTGGTGGCCCAAGGGCTACACCGGCGAGCCATTGGTCTCGATCGACGAGAAGCTCGCTACGGCCCTGAACCTCAGGATCGGCGATGAGCTGACCATCGGTCTTCTGGGCGTCGAGCGCACCGCGCGGATCGCGTCGCTCAGGCGGATCGACTGGGATTCGATGGGGTTCAACTATGTGCTGGTGTTCAGCCCCAACGCGATCGAGGACGCCCCGCATAATCTGGCCGCCACGGTCGATCTGCCCAAAGACACCCCGCGCGGCGATTTGTTGCGCTCGCTGGTACGCGCTTTCCCAG
>JANOAD010000030.1:0-14508 GCA_031410955.1 Novosphingobium sp.
GGGGGGGGGGGGGGGGTGGTTTTGGCGTTTTTTGGGCGGCCCCCGGGCCCCCCACCCCCCCCCCCGCGGGGGGGGGGGGGCCCCCCCCGGGGGGGGGGGGGGGCCCCCCAGGCCAGTGGTCACGACGTCGAGAAAGCAGGACCACTCGCGCGTGCCCCTCCACCAGCAAAGCTGGTCCCCCTCCCCGTGCCGGGGAGGAGTTGGTGACCGCCGTGGCGCCCAAAAAATCCGACCTTCCCACGCGCGCCGCCTCAGCCGCGGCGATGATCGCGGTCGCGGGCGGTGCTTTGTGGCTCGGCGGGTGGTTCTGGACGGCCTTTGTGGTGGTGGTCGCCGCAGGCGTGCTGTGGGAATGGTGGGGACTGGTGACGAAGTTCGTGCCGTCGCCTGTCTTGCGTGCAGTGTGGATGATCGGCGGAATGCTCTATGTCGGCATCGCCGCCTTCATGTTCGACGTGCTGCGGCTTGATCCGGCGACCGGTTGGCCGATGTTGTTGATCGTGCTGTTCGGCGTGGTGTTCACCGATGTCGGCGCATACTTTGCCGGGCGTACGATCGGCGGGCCGAAGATCGCGCCGAAGATCAGCCCGTCGAAAACCTGGGCGGGGCTAGGCGGCGGCATTATCGGCGCGGCGGTGGGTGTGTACCTCGCCTTGCTTATCGCGGCTGGCGATTGGTTCACCGGGCTGGTCAACGATGCAGCCCGACTGGGTCCGGACGACACCACGGTGGTTTCAATCAGCCAGATGCCGAGCGTGCTGGGGTGCCTCGTGCTCGGCGCGATTGTGGCGGTTGTCGCTCAGACCGGGGACTTCTTCGAAAGCTGGATGAAGCGCCGGGCGGGGGTGAAGGATTCGAGCAATCTGATCCCGGGCCACGGCGGGCTGTTCGACCGCGCCGACGGCATGCTGGCGGTGATGTTCATGATCGGCCTGCTCGCGCTATTCAACAACGTGTCGCGGGGCTGAGCCATGCGGAGGCTGACCGTACTCGGGGCAACCGGATCGATCGGCGCATCAACGCTCGATCTGGTGCGACGCGAGCCGGGCAAGTGGCGGATCGTCGCACTGACCGCCAACTGCCAGGCGGCCGAACTGGCGGCCTTGGCGCGCGAGTTCTCGGCCGAAGTGGCCGTGGTTGCCGATGAGAGCTGCCTGCCAGATCTGCGCGCTGCTCTCGAAGGCAGCGGTATCGAGGCAGCGGGCGGGGCAGGTGCCTTGGTCGAGGCAGCGGCGCGCGCCGCGGATCTTACGCTCGCCGCGATCGTCGGCTGCGCTGGCCTCGCGCCGACCATGGCGGCGATCGAACAGGGCCGGACCGTGGCGCTCGCCAACAAGGAAGCGCTGGTTTCGGCGGGCGAGGTGATGATTGCGGCGGTGGAACGCCACGGCACCACGCTGCTGCCCGTCGACAGCGAACACAACGCGATCTTCCAGTGTCTGGCCGGTAACAACCTGGCGCAGGTCCGCACGATCACGCTCACCGCAAGCGGTGGACCGTTCCGCGACTGGAGTGCCGCGCAGCTCGCCGAGGCGACCCCGGCGCAGGCGGTCAAGCACCCCAACTGGGACATGGGTGCCAAGATCAGCGTCGACAGCGCGACCATGTTCAACAAGGGGCTCGAGCTGATCGAGGCGCATTACCTGTTCCCGGTCGGGCTGGATAAATTGCGGATTATCGTTCACCCGCAGTCGGTGGTCCATTCGATGGTCGAATACCGCGACGGCTCGACGCTGGCGCAGCTTGGCCCCCCGGACATGCGCGTGCCGATCGCCTCGTGCCTCGCCTGGCCCGAACGGATGGAGACGCCGTGTGCGCCGCTCGATCTGGCACACATTGGCGAGCTGACCTTCCGCGCGCCCGATGAGGACCGGTTCCCCGCCACCGCGCTGTGCCGCGTCGCTGCCGAAGCGGGCGGGGCGGCTCCGGCGGTGCTCAACGCCGCGAACGAAGTGGCCGTGGCCGCGTTCCTTTCAGGTCAGGTCGCATTCACCCGCATTGCGGTAATGGTTGCAGAAGTGATGTCGCGCTATAATCCTTCTGCACCGACTGGCCTCGGCGATGTGATCGCGGTTGATTCCGCCGCCCGGGCCAAAGCGCGCGAACTGCTGGAGCTTGCCTGACTTGGCCCATTCACCGTCCATTTTCCTGACCCTGTTCGCCTTCGTGCTGCTGCTCGGGCCTTTGATCGTGTTGCACGAGCTGGGCCACTATTGGGCCGGGCGCATTTTCGGCGTGAAGGCCGAAACGTTCTCGGTCGGGTTCGGCAAGGAGCTGTGGCACCGCATCGACAAGCGCGGCACCCGCTGGCGCATCGCCGCCTTCCCGATGGGCGGCTACGTAATGTTCGCGGGCGACGCTGACCCATCGAGCAAGCCCAGTGCGGATACCGAGGGTAAATCGCGCGAGGCGTTGGCCGGGACCATGGCCGGAGCGGCACTATGGCAGCGAGCGTTGATCGTGCTGGCGGGGCCATTTGCAAACCTGTTGACCGCGATCCTGATCTTCGCGGCCTGGGCGCTGGCCTACGGCGTGGCATACACCCCACCAATTGTCGGCGGCTATTCGAAGGACTCGCCCGCTCAAGCTGCCGGTATAGCAATCGGCGACCGGGTTGTTGCTATCGACGGAGCGCAAATTGATGACTTTGCCGATATTGGTCCCAAAGTGGCCTTGTATCCCGGGCAAGTCGTCCAGATCGTTGTCGATCGGGCGGGCAGGCAACTAAAGTTCCCTGTCAAGATTAGGATGGATCAATCCAAGGACGAGTTCGGCAACACACTGAGCCGAGGCTTGCTTGGCATTTCGCATGTGGATCCGGAAATTCGCCGGGTTGGGCCAGTGACCGCGTTCAGCTATGGTACTGTTTCATCACTTGAGACGATGCGTGTAATGGCCATCGGGTTGAAGCAAATCGTCGTGGGGACGTTCTCGGTCAAAGAGCTCGGCGGCCCGCTGAAGATGGCGAAACTGTCGGGCGAGAGGCTATCGTTGGGATGGCCCGAGTTCGTTGGCTTTGCTGCGCTCATTTCAATTAATTTGGCATTCATCAACCTGCTGCCAATCCCCACGCTCGACGGCGGGCACCTGGCGATTTATGCTGCGGAAGCGATCCGCCGCAAACCGCTGGGCCTGCGCAGTCAGGAATTGGCGTTCCGCATCGGCATGGCTTTCGTGCTGGCCTTCGCGGTCTTCGTCACTGTGAATGACCTTGCCGGGATGTTTCTCTAGAGCGTTGCTCTGATGGGATGAACTGCGGGGCGGGACGTTAAAACTGCGGAAGGTTGGCGCAACTTTGCTTGATCGGACGGGACGCATCGGGCAGAGGGCGGCGACTTGCCTGTATGCTGTGGGCGATCGGTCCGGGCCGGGCTTGCGCCGCAGCTCAAATTGACGGGAAATACCGTGTTTAATTCTCCTTGCTCGATCCAACGTTCCACTTCTGCCGGCGCCGGGCTGCGGCTCGCTGCACTGTTGCTCGGAACCACGATCCTGGCCGGTCTTCCCGAAGCCGCGTTCGCGCAGGCCCCTGCGCCGGTGGCTGCTGCTCCCGCTCCTGCTCCTGCGGTTGAGACCACGATCCAGTCGATTACCGTCAACGGGGCCCAGCGGCTCGAGGCTGATACCATCCGCTCGTACATCAAGCTGCGCGTCGGCCAGCCCTATTCGCAGGCCACAGCCGACCAGGCGCTCAAGGACCTGTTCGCGACCGAGCTGTTCGCCGACGTCAAGGTCAACAATGACAACGGCAACGTGACGATCGAGGTCAAGGAAAACCCGGTCATCAACCGCATCGTGCTGGAAGGCAACAAGCGGATCAAGGATGAGAAGATCACGCCCGAGATCAAGCTCGCGCCGCGGCAGATCTTCACCCGCTCCAAGGTTCGCGCCGACGTCGCCCGGATCATCGAGCTGTACAAGCGTCAGGGCCGGTTCGCGGCCTCGGTCGACCCCAAGATGGTCATGCTCGACCAGAACCGCGTCGATATCGTGTTCGAGATCAGCGAAGGCCCCAAGAGCAAGGTCCGCCAGATCAACGTCATCGGCAACGAGCATTTCTCGGACAGCGAACTGCGCGACCAGATGTATACCAAGCAGGCCAGCCTGACGCGGATCTTCTCGTCGGGCACGACCTACGATCCTGACCGGATGGCTTTCGACCAGCAAAAGCTGCGCCAGTTCTACCTGACCAAGGGCTATGCCGACTTCCGCATCGTTTCGGCGGTGGCCGAACTGACCCCGGACAAGAAGGACTTCATCCTGACCTACGTGGTCGAGGAAGGCCCGCGCTACAAGTTCGGCGACATCAAGGTGGACAGCCAGTTGCGCGATTTCGACGGCGAGCGGCTGGCCACCCAGCTGCCGATGAAGAAGGGCGACTGGTACGACGCAAAGCAGGTCGAGGACACGATCGACAAGCTCAACGAAACGCTGGGCGCGTTCGGTTATGCCTTCGCCGACGTGCGGCCCGACTATGCGCGGGACAAGGACGGGCTCACCATGGGGCTGACCTTCCAGATCGCCGAAGCCCCGCGCGTTTATGTCGAGAAGATCGACGTCAACGGCAACACGCTGACCCAGGACAAGGTGATTCGCCGCGAATTCCGTTTGGCCGAAGGCGACGCGTTCAACTCGATCCAGGTCAAACGTTCGACCGCACGGATCAACTCGCTGGGTTACTTCCAGGAGAAGTTCGAGGTTGAACAGAAGCCGGGCTCCGCGCCGGACCGGATCATCCTTGAAGCCAACGTCGAAGAAAAGCCGACCGGGCAGCTCCAGCTTTCGGCCGGCTATTCCAGCCTTGAGAAGCTGATCTTCCAGGGCTCGATCGAGCAGCGCAATTTCCGCGGCCGTGGCCAGACGATCGGCCTCAACCTCGCCTATTCGCAGTATTCGAAGCAGGCCGACATCAGCTTCACCGAACCCTATGTGTTCGACAAGAACATCAGCCTGGGGGTCAACGTCTATCGGCGCGACCTCAACAGCTTCAACTACCTCAATTCGAACCGTAACACGATCTACCAGCAGGCCACCACTGGGTTCCAGGCCCGTGTCGGTATCCCGGTGACCGAGTTTATTTCGGCGGTTGGCAGCTACACGTTCAACTATGATGATGTGAGCATCGACAAGACCCAGTACTTTTCGACCCGCGTTCCGCCAGGCACCCTGCAGTGCGATCCACTGCTGGCCGGCCGTTACCTGTGCGAAGCAATTGGCAAGCGGACGAGTTCGATCCTTGGCCTGACGCTGATCTATGATTCGCTCGACAATCGCGTCCATCCCGGGCGCGGCAGGTCGATGTCCTTGTCGACCGAATTTGCCGGGCTCGGCGGATCGGTCAAGTATGGCCGGTTGGTCGGCCGTTTTGCCCAGTACAAGACCATCGGCAAGGGCTTTATCCTGTCGTTGAAGGCTGAAGGCGGCGCGATCATTCCGTGGAGCGGCGGCGGCGGAACCGGGCCGGGCCCCGATGCCGTGCGCTTGACCGATCGGTTCTATTTAGGCGAACCGCAGATTCGCGGCTTCGACATCCGCGGCGTCGGTCCGCGCATCATCCGTCAGTTCTATGATTCGACCGGTAACCTGGTCACCGATCGCAAGCAGGTGGTGGATGATGCCCTTGGTGGCCGTTACTACTATCTCGGCCATATCGAGCTCGAAATTCCGCTGGGCTCGGGGGCCAAGGAACTTGGGCTGCGACCGTCGATCTTCCTTGACGCTGGTGCCGTGTGGGGACTGAGGCAGCCGATTACTGAAGAGAGCCCTTATCCGGGCGGTACCTTCATCAACACCCGCGATGCCAGCGGCAATCTGCTTTACAGCCAGATTGATGGCACCGCGGTCAATGCGACGACCAGCGTATGCGAAATTGCCGGGTTTTCGCAGGTTACCAGTCCGTCGAATACCAACACCTTCACCTGTATCCCCACCGGTACGACTCTGTTGGGATTGCAGACCAACACCGCGATCGGAAGCACCGTGCCGCCGTTCAAGGAGTTCTTCCTCGGCAATTCGCCCAAGCCGCGCATTGCCATCGGTATCGGGGTCAACTGGAACTCGCCCTTCGGGCCGTTCCGGATCGATTTCGCCAAGACACTGCTTAAGGTCGATGGGGACAACCCCAAGTCCTTCACGTTCAACGTAGGAACCCAATTCTGATGACTAATCTGATCAAACTCGCCCTCGGCAGCGCGCTTGCTGCCGTTCTTCTCTCGCACCCCGCCGTGGCGCAGACCGCCAAGAAGCCGGCCGCCCCGGTAACGGGTGCTGTGGCTCCGCGCGGCACGGTGGCAGCCGGCATCGGCACGGCCGATCTCCAGGCGGCTGTGGCCAATACCAACGCCTACAAGAACGCGGCCGTCCAGCGCCAGAGCGATCCGTCGTACAAGAAGATCTACGATGCCGCGCAGGCGCGACTGGCCCAGCTTCAGGCTCAGCTCAAGCCGATGGCCGACCAGTTCAACGCGGATCGTACCGCCAACAAGCCCGACGCAACGCTGCAGGCTGAATACGACGCGATCCAGAAGGCGCAGGCCCAAGGTGAGGCCGAAATCAAGCAGATCCTGGCCCCCGCCAACCTCTCCGACGAATATGTCGTGGAGCAGATCACCGCGAAGCTGCCCGAGGCGCTTGGCACGGTGATGACCCGTCGCGGGGTTACCCTGTTGCTCAATCCCGAAGCCATCCTGGTCTCGGCGCAGTCTTATGACCTGACCGGTGAGCTCGTGGGCGAACTCAACAGGACGATCGCGACGGCGCAGATCACGCCTCCTCCGGGCTGGCAGCCGGCGCGCGTGCGTCAGCAGCAACAGCAGCAAGCAGGCGCCGGCACACCCCGGCCGGGCGTTCCTGCGCCCAAGCCGGGCGTTCCCGCGCCCAAGCCTGCCGGTCCGCAGCCCGAAGGCCGCTAATCGCTAGCGGGGGCTGACTGCAATGAGCGACGATCAAACCCAAGCCGACGCGGGCCCAGCGCCCGCGTCGAGCATGGCCATCCCCGATATTCTCGCCGCTCTGCCGCATCGCTACCCGATGTTGCTGGTCGACCGGGTGGTTTCGCTGGTGGCCGACGGCGAGATCCACGCGGTCAAGGCGGTCAGCTTCAACGAGGGCTTCTTCCAGGGGCATTTCCCCGGGCGGCCGATCATGCCGGGGGTTCTGCAGATCGAGGCGCTGGCGCAGGCCGCCGGCATCCTCGCGATCGAAACGCTTGGCCTCGCCGGGACGGGCAAGCTGGTCTATTTCATGGCGATCGAGGAGGCGAAGTTCCGCGCTCCGGTTGAACCGGGCGTGCTGCTCGATCTCAAGGCCGGCTTCATCCAGAAGCGCGCCCGGGTGTGCAAGTTCTGGGGGCAGGCCAGCGTCGCAGGCAAGGTGACCTGTGACGTTCAGTTCACCGCGATGATCGCGGATGCTCCAGGCGCTTGATTTTACCGGGATGCACGGCTAAGGGCCGCGCTTCCTTTTCAGGCCGGTCGGTACCGGCCGCCAGCGAAAGTACAGATCCATGAAGGCCGATACCCATCCCGATTATCACACCATCAAGGTGCAGATGACCGACGGCACCGTGTTCGAAACGCGCTCCACCTGGGGCAAGGAAGGCGACACGCTGGTGCTCGAAATCGATCCCACGTCGCACCCGGCCTGGACCGGCGGCACGCGCAACATCGATCAGGGCGGCCGCGTTGCCCAGTTCAACAAGCGTTTCGGCGGGCTCACGCTCAAGAAGAACTGAGCCAGGCCCTCTCGGCTTACAAAAAGGGCGGATCCTTCGGGGCCGCCCTTTTTCGTTGGCAAGTTGGGTAAATTCAGTCGCCGGCGATATTTCGCGCGTCGGCCTCGCTGATCGCGCGGAGAAATTCGACGCCGCCGACCCCGTCGCGCGCCCAGCGCACGATCGCCTGGATCGACCATTCCGGGGAAAGCTGGAGCGTCACGAAAATTCCGGTGCGCAGCCAGTCGGCTTCGGTCACGATGCTACAACCGAAGATCGAAACATCGCGGATCCGCGCGCGGCAGCGTTCGCCCCCGGCGGTCCGCACGGTGGCAACGGTGCCGGCAATCCGGCGCGTGGTACGCCGCGTATTGGGCCGCACGGCGTGCTGATCCAGTTTTGCGATCTTGGCTTTGACACTCACTTCCGGTTACCCCAATCCCATCGGCATACCCGGGGAAACTATCCAAGTGGGGTTAATTTTCCTTACGCATCTTTACCATCGTGGCGGGGCGCGGGGCGGCAATTTTCTCTTCCCATCGCGCAAACCTTGTGCAAAGGCGCGCCCCTGCCTTGCTGGGTGATCCTGCATGGTTGTGGCGATCGTAGCTCAGTTGGTTAGAGCGCCGGTTTGTGGTACCGGAGGTCGTGGGTTCGAGACCCATCGATCGCCCCATTTTCCCCTTTGTGACAGGCCCAATCCGCTTGCTCGCAGGCACGCTGCGTGGCAGAGGGGCGCGGGCTTCTGGAGGCCCCGAAGGGTCATTCAACCTTAATGCACGGCTACGCCAATCCTGCCCGTTTCCTGCGCCTGGCGCGGCTGCTGACTGCGCCTTTGCTGGCCATCGGCGGGCTGATCTGCGCCGCAGTGCTGATCTGGGGCCTGACTGCAGCCCCGGCCGAACAATTGCAGGGTGAAACGGTGCGCATCCTGTTCATCCATGTGCCGACAGCCTGGCTGGGCATGGGCGGGTGGAGCATGATCGCGCTCGCCAGTCTCAGCGAACTGGTCTGGCGCCACCCGCTTGCGGGCATCGCGGCCCGCGCGGTGGCAGTTCCCGGGGCCTTCTTTGCGCTGCTGTGCCTTGTCACGGGTTCGATCTGGGGGCGCCCGGCGTGGGGCGCGTGGTGGGTCTGGGATGGGCGGCTGACCTCAATGCTGGTGCTGTTCTTCCTGTACTGCGGCTACATCGCGCTCGCCGATGCTGCCGCGCGCGCGGGGCAGGGCAACACCCGGATCGCGGCGATCTTCGGGCTGGTCGGTGCAGTCAACATTCCGATCATCCACTATTCGGTGATCTGGTGGCAAAGCCTCCATCAGCCGCCAAGCCTGGGTGCATCGATGTTTTCGGGCAATTCGCCGATGGCGGCGCCTTTCCTGCTCGGTCTGCTCGCCGCGACCCTTGGTTTTTCGCTGCTGTTTGGCGGCGTGGTGCTGGCGCGGATGCGGACGATCCTGGCCGACCAGCAGACCGAGGCGCGGCAGCGTCGGCGCGCGATGGAGTACGCCGATGCGTGAGAACCTCAACCAGCTCGCCTATGTCTATGCCGCCTATGCGCTCGGCGTGGGCGGCACGATTGCACTGGTGTTGCAGAGCCTGGCCGCGATGCGCCGCGCCGAAGCCCGGCGCGAGCGGAGCCGCGAACAGTGAGCGCTGCGTTCAAACCCAAGCACCAGCGGCTTGTGCTGGTCCTCGCCGCGCTCGCCGCGCTCGTTGCCGCAGCACTGCTGGCGGCCTGGGCGCTGCGCAACCAAGCCAGTTATTTCTACCTGCCCGCTGAAATGGCCGGCAAACCGCCGGCTGCCGAACGCGCCGTGCGGCTAGGCGGGATGGTCGAAACCGGATCGCTCAAGACTGCGCCCGACGGGGTGACGATCAGTTTCATCGTTGGCGACGGCAAGGCGCGCGTGCCGGTGACGTTCCGCGGCATTACGCCCGATCTGTTCAAGGAAGGTTCGGGCGTGGTCGCTGAAGGACACCGCCGCGCCGATGGGACGTTCGTCGCCGACAATCTGCTCGCCAAACACGACGAGAAATACGTGCCGCGTGAAATGCAGAAGATGACTGCGCAGGAAGCCCGCCAGAAGGTGGAAGTGACCAAGTGATCGCAACGATGGGCCTTGCTGCGCTGTGGCTGGCGGCCTCGCTGGCGGTGCTGCAGCTGTTCAGCGGCTTTCTGGCGCTGCGCCAGCCGGACAATCCGCTCACCCCGGTGGTCCGGCCGGTGGCGATGGTTCAGGCCGGGCTGGTCGCAATCGCTTTCCTGTGCCTGATCACGGTCTTTGCGCAGACCGACCTGTCGGTCGCGCTGGTGGCCGAAAATTCGCATTCGGCCAAACCCATGCTCTACAAAATCGCTGGCGCCTGGGGCAATCACGAAGGCTCGATGCTGCTGTGGGTGACGATCATGGCGCTCGCGGGCGGCTTTGTCGCACTGCTGGAAAAGCGCCTGCCCGAACCGACGCTGCTGGCGACGCTGGCCGCGCAGGCCTTTGTCAGCCTGGGCTTCTACGCCTTTCTGCTATTCGCCTCGAACCCGTTCAAGCGCCTGGTTGAGGTCCCGGCCGAGGGCAACGGGCTCAATCCGCTGCTGCAGGACCCGGGCCTCGCGTTCCATCCGCCCACACTTTACGTCGGCTATGTCGGGCTCTCGGTGGCGTTCAGCTTCGCCGTGGGCGCGCTGCTGACGCGTGAGGTTTCGCCCAATTTCGCCCGGGCGATGCGGCCCTGGGTGCTGGGGGCGTGGATCTTCCTGACCCTGGGCATCACCGCCGGGTCCTATTGGGCCTATTACGAACTTGGGTGGGGCGGCTGGTGGTTCTGGGACCCGGTCGAGAACGCCAGCCTCATGCCGTGGCTGGCGGCGACTGCCTTGCTCCATTCGGTCTCGGTGCTGGCCTCACGCAATGCACTGCGCGCCTGGACGGTGATGCTCGGCGTGGTCGCCTTTTCCATGTCGATGATGGGCACCTTCCTTGTCCGCTCTGGAATAATCACCAGCGTGCATGCCTTCGCCGTCGACCCAATGAAAGGGACCGTTCTCCTCGCGCTGCTGGCGATCAATATCGGCGCGGCGCTGACGATCTTTGCGCTGCGCGCCGGGACGGTGAACGAGGGGCAGCGCTTTGCAATCGTGAGCCGCGAAAGCGCGCTGGTGTTCAACAACGTGATGTTGAGCGCGGTGCTCGGCATCGTTCTCCTGGGAACGCTTTATCCGCTCGTTGCCGAGGCGCTCGGCGCGCAGGTTTCGGTCGGGCCGCCCTACTTCAACCCGGCCACCGCGGTGTTCGTGGTGCCGATGCTCCTGGTCATGGGAATTGGCCCGTTGCTGCGCTGGCGGCGTGACAAGCTCGGGCGGGTCAAGGCCGTGCTGGTGCTGCCCGCATTGGTGCTCGCCGGAATTGCGATCTGGCTGGCGATAAAGGGTGTCCACATCATGCCGCTGCTCGGCATCGCGCTCGGCACCGCACTGCTGATGCTTGCGCTGGTGCCGCTCAAGGGACGCCGTCTGCGCACGGTGACCCTGCCGCTGTGGGGCATGGTCGTCGCGCATTTCGGGATCGGCGTCGCGCTGCTCGGGATCGCTTGCGACAGCGCCTTCAGTACCGAGAAGCTTGTCGCCGCGCGAGTGGGTGAGACGGTCTCGGTGGGCCCGTGGCTGGTCCGGCTCGGCCGGATCGAGCCGATCACCGGGCCCAACTGGACCGCGCTTGAAGCCACCCTCAGCGCCAGTTACGGCGGCGGTGCAACGAGCGAGCTCAAACCGCAGGCGCGCAGTTTCTGGACGCCGGTGCAGCAGACCAATGAAAGCGCGATCCTCACCCGCTGGAACGGCCAGCTCTATACTGTGCTCGGCGAAGAAGCCGGCGACGGGCGCTGGCAGCTGCGGCTGTGGTGGAAGCCGTTCGTGACCCTGATCTGGCTCGGCGGCGCGCTGGTCGCACTGGGCGGTGTCTTGGCCTTGCTTGGCCGGGTGCTCAGCGATCTCAGGCGCTTCGTCGCGATCGACAAGATCGCCTATCGCCGCGAACGGCAGGGGAGGCTGTGATGGCCGATCAGCCTGCTCCTTCGCGCTGGGCACTGTGGTTGCCGCTGGTGTTCTTTGCGGCCTTTGCCGCGCTGGTGATGTTGGCCATGTTGCGCCCGGCAGACCGCGCGGTGAAGAGCGAGATGGTTGGCAAGCCCTTGCCGCAGTTCTCGCTTGCGGCGGCAACATCCGCGCAGCCGGGCCTGGCGCGCGCTGATCTGGCCGATGGCAAGCCGCATCTTCTCAACATCTTTGCCAGCTGGTGCGTGCCCTGCGCGGTCGAGGCACCGCAATTGCAGGCCTTGAAAGCGCGAGGGATCGATGTCGTTGGGGTGGCGATCCGCGACAAGCCAGAGGATCTCGGCCGATTTTTCGCGCAGTATGGCAACCCGTTCAGCCGCGTCGGCCGCGATGATATCAGCGCGATTCAGTTTGCGCTCGGCTCATCGGGCGTACCCGAAAGCTTTGTGATCGACGGCAAGGGCGTGATCCGGTTTCAGCACATCGGCGATATCCGGCCCGATCAGGTCGACATGATCGCTCAAAAAATGGCGGAGGCGGCGCAGTGAAGCGCGCGCTAATCCTGGCAATGCTTGTCGCTGCAGCACCGCTGCTGGCCGATAGCAGCATGCCGGCGGCACCCTATGCCAACGTCCAGCTCGAAGACCCGGCGCAGGAAGTGAAGGCAGAGGCCTTGATGGAAAGCCTGCGCTGCCTGCAGTGCCAGGGTCAGTCGATCGCCGATTCGGATGCGCAGATTGCCGGAGACCTGCGCAATCAGGTACGGCTCAGGATCAAGGCGGGCGAGGACCCCGAGGCGATCCGTGCGTGGCTGATCGACAAGTATGGCGATTACGTCAGCTATGCGCCGCGGGTGACCGGCCTGACCTGGCCGCTGTTCGCGGCGCCGCTCGCGCTGATCGGCTTGGCGGTGTTGCTGCTACGGCGGCGTTTCGTGAGGAGCGCGACATGAGCGGCTGGATCATCCCCATTGCCATGGTCGTGCTGGCGCTCGCCGCACTGATCTTGCTCGGTAAGGCGCCGCGCAAGAGCTGGGAAGCACTTGCCGCCACGCTGGTCTTCGGGTTCATCGGCTTTTTCTGGCAGGCCCGGCCCGAGCTCGCTGGTGCGCCCAAGCAGGCCGAGGCACCGCAAGGCAAGGTCGGCAGCGGCTTTGTGACCGTGCGCCAGCAGCTTGCCGGGCAAGGGCCAATCGCCCGCAATCACTGGGTGATGACTGCCGACGCGCTGACCCGGCAAGGCGATTTCAGCAACGCGGCGGGTTACCTCCTCGGCGGAATCGAGGAAAACCCGCGCGATGCGCAGGCCTGGCTGGCGCTGGCCAACAACCTCGTCGGCCATGCCGACGGCGCGCTGACCCCCGCGGCGCTTTATGCCTTTCGCCAGGCCGGTAACGCCGATCCGCAGGCGGCAGGGCCTCCGTTCTTCCTTGGCATGGCGCTTATCCAGAATGGTCGCCCGCAGGAGAGCCGCGCGATGTGGGCGGCACTGCTCGAGCGCACGCCGCAGGCCGTGCCGTGGCGGCAGGGCTTGACCGAGCGGCTCGCCATGCTTGACCAGTTGATCGCGCAGGATGCTGCCGGTTCAGCCCAGCAGCCGCCGGCCCAGTAGACCTGTGCAACGCTGGACCGCTCCCATGCTAACTGCTAGTCGCCAAACTTGCGCAACGGGGAACTGCGCCAATATCTTGAGGGTTGTGTCCGCATGAGCAATCAGGTCGATGAGGGCACGTCCCCAAAGTCCACTGCAATCGATCTCGACGATGACGAAGTGCTTGAAGGCTCGCATGCCCCGCATGGCTCGCTGGCCGCGCTTGCGGTCGGCGCGATCGGGGTAGTATTCGGCGATATCGGGACCAGCCCGCTCTACGCGATGCGTGACACCTTCAGCGGTCATCATCGCCTGCCGCTCGACGTGCTGCACATCTACGGCATCGTCAGCCTGATGTTCTGGTCGATGATGATCATCGTGACGATCAAGTATGTCAGCGTGATCATGCGCGCCGACAACAAGGGTGAAGGCGGCAGCCTGGCGCTGCTCGCGCTGATCAACAAGAACGTCTCGGGCAAGAGCTGGTCGAAGGGAATTGTCCTCCTTGGCGTGTTTGCGACCGCGCTGTTCTATGGCGACAGCATGATCACCCCGGCGGTTTCGGTGCTCGGCGCGATCGAAGGCGTGGCGGTGTATAACCCCTCGCTCGAGCGGCTGGTGGTGCCGATGGTGTGTGGGATCCTGGTCTTCCTGTTCATGATCCAGAGCCGCGGCACTGCCAAGGTCGCCGCACTGTTCGGCCCGGTCATGCTGGTCTATTTTGCGGTCATTTCAGTGCTGGGCCTGCTCAGTATCGCGCAGCATCCCGACGTGATCTGGGCGCTGAGCCCGCATCACGCCGCGCAGATGTTCATCAATGATCCGTTCAAGGGTTTCCTCGCGATGGGCGCGGCGGTGCTGGCGGTGACCGGTGCGGAAGCGCTTTATGCCGACATGGGCCACTTCGGCGCGAAGCCGATCCGCGTCTCCTGGCTGTGGATCGTGCTGCCCGCTCTGGTCTGCAACTACCTTGGCCAGGCCTCGCTGCTGATGCGGATGGGCGAGCCCGCGCTGGTCAGCCCGTTCTACCTGCTTGCGCCCGAATGGTTTCAGTGGCCGCTGCTGATCATCGCCTCGATGGCGGCAGTCATCGCGTCGCAGGCCGTGATCTCTGGCGCTTTCTCGGTCACCCAGCAGGCGATCCAGCTGGGCTTCAT
>JANOAD010000031.1:0-2308 GCA_031410955.1 Novosphingobium sp.
TGCTCAACGAGCTGTGTGTTCCGGCGCGGCCGGTGCTGGTCAACACCAAGCAGGGCGATCTCGTCGCGGCACGGTTGCCGACGATGGAAGGGTTCGACCACGCGATCGTCGAAGTGCAACTGGGCGGCAAAAGCTACTGGCTCGACGGCACCCGGCTGGGCGATGACAGCCTCGATCGGCTCGAGGCGCCCAACTACACCGTGGGCCTGCCGGTTACTGTCGCGGGATCGCCATTGGTCGCCATCGTTCCCGACCCGCTCGACCGCCCGACCCAGGTGGTCAGCCTCACGCTCGATGCTTCGCGCGGGATCGACGTGCCGGCGCTGGCGAGCGGCGAAATGCGCTTCCACGGCCGCTCGGGGTCGGACTTGCGCCAGACCTATTCGGGCTATTCGCAGGCCGACCGCCAGCGCGAACTGAGGAAGCTGTGGCGGAGCACCTACGATTTCGTCGCCCCCGGCAAGATCGTCACTTCTGACGATCCGGTGACCGGCGATTTCGTCGTGACCATGACCGGCAGCGCAACGCTGGACTGGACCCGCGAACAGGGCGCGCGCTGGTACGAGATGGACCGGTCGCGGCTGGGCTGGCGCTTCAACATTGCGCGCGAGGGCGAGCTCAACCCCGATGCGCCCTATGCCTTCGACTATCCCGATTGGTGGACCTACCGCGAAACGATCATCCTCCCGCGCGAAGGCAAGGGCTTCCGCGTGCAGGGTGAAGATGTCGACCAGACGGTGGGCGACCTTTACCAGTTCCACCGCTCGATCAAGCGTGACGGGGGGAAGGTGGTGGTCGAGGCTGAGACCAAGGCGATTGCCGCCGAACTCCCCGCCGCGCGAGCCTCGCGGACCCGCGCGGAAATGACCGAGCTCGCCTCGAGCGGGGTCTATTTGAAGGTGCCGAGCGACTACGAGCCGACCGACGCCGAAAAGGACCAGGCGCGGCGTCAGGACGAGGCCGAGGCGGCTGCCGCCAGGGCCAAGGGAGCAAAGGGCGCGGCGGGATCGTCGAAGGGCGCGGCCGGGGATCGCTGATTTGACCGCTGCAGGCCGGCCTGTACTCGTCCTCGGGGCCGACAGCCCGATTGGCCTCACCGTGGTGCGCGAACTGGGCGCGCGCGGGGTGCCGGTGATCGCGCATGGCCGCAGCTCGCGGGCGCTGGGGCGCTTTTCGCGGTTCACCCAGACTTTTTTGCTCGAGCATCGCCCGCTGGCCGAATGGCTCCCCGCCTACGCCGCAGAGCAGGGCCTAGGCGCGGTGATGGCGGTTTCCGAAGGGCACCTAATCGAATTGACAGCACTGCGCGAAGAACTCGGTTGCAAGGTGCTGACTCCGGATGCCGAACGGCTCAGATCGGTGCTCGACAAGGCGCGCACGCTTGAAGCTGCACGGCGGTTGGGAATTGCTGTGCCGACCGACTGGCAGCCGGCGGCGGGCGAGGACTTCACCGCGCGCGCCAGCGAAATCACCTTTCCGGTGGCGATCAAGTGGGCCGATCCCAACGCGGCGCAGGGCGCGCTGACGGAAGCCGGCATTGCCCTCGAGAAGATCGAATATGCGAGCAGTCCCGCGCAGCTGGCCGCCATCCTTTCCCGCTACGATCCAATCGGCACCTGGCCGCTCGTCCAGCAGTATTGCCCCGGCCATGGCCTCGGCCAGATGCTGCACATGGTCGAAGGTCAGGCCACCCTGCGTTTCCAGCATCGGCGGTTGCGTGAATTCCCGCCAAGCGGCGGCGTTTCCAGCTTCTGCGCTTCGGTGCCTCTCGACGAACACGCCGAACAGATGACGAGGTCCGAGGCATTGCTCGCCGCGCTGGGCTGGGAAGGTCCGGCGATGGTCGAATACCGCCACGATCCGGCCAGCGGAACTTACTGGCTGATGGAGATCAACGGCCGGTTCTGGGGCTCGATTCCGCTCGCGTGGCACTGCGGCGCGCATTTTGCGTGGGAGACCTATCGCTGCGGCGTGCTGGGCGAAAGCGGCCCGGGCGAGGGCCCCAAGCGCCAGCGCCGCGCGCGTTACGTCATCCCCGATGCGAAACGGACGGTGATGGTGTTGCAGGATCGCTCGCTGCCACTCGGCACGCGAATCGCCGCGCTCGTCCGGTTCTTCGCCGATTTTCTCGATCCACGGGTGCGCTATTACGTCTGGTCGCTCAGCGATCCGGGGCCGTTCTTCGGCGACATGGCCGGGATCGTCAGGCGGCTGTGGCGGCGGGATAACACTTAGGTAAAGAGACTCCCCCTCTGGGGGAGGTGGCAGCCCGCAGGGCTGACGGTGGGGGCGTACATCAAGCGCGCGG
>JANOAD010000032.1:0-15640 GCA_031410955.1 Novosphingobium sp.
ATCGCGTGATTTCCATTAGCCGCGGCGATAGCCTGCGCCGCAAAGGGGACTATCCATGAACCGCACATCCGTCATCCTCGCCGCCGCGCTCGCGCTCAGCGGAGCGCAGCTGGCCGCCAAGCCGATGGCCAAGGCCAAGCCCGCACCGCTTCCAGCGGCGATCTTCACCGATCCGCTGCCGAACAAGGCGCACCCGGCGCGGATGGAAGTGCTGCACGTGCCCTCCGGCGGGGTGGAGATCAACGGGGTGGCCTACCTCGCCGCGGGGATCGGCCCGCACCCCACGCTGGTGCTGTGCCACGGCTGGCCGGGCAACGAGAAGAACCTTGATCTGGCGCAGGCGGTGCGCCGCGCGGGATGGAATGTCGTCACTTTCAACTATCGCGGTTCGTGGGGCAGCCCGGGTAACTTCCGTTTCGCGCAGAACCCGCAGGACGCCAAGGCGGTGCTCGCTTACCTGCGCGTGCCCGCCAATGCGGCCAAGCTCGGGGTCGATCCCAAGCGGATGGCGCTGATGGGCCATTCGATGGGCGGCTGGGTCAGTACGCTGGTCGGCGGCGAAGACGAAAAGCTGCTTGGCGTCGGGCTGATCTCGGCCGCCAACATGGGCGTGATGCGCGACCTTGACCGCGCAGGCATCGTCAAAATGGCGAGTGAGAATACCGAGACGCTTGCCGGGACATCGCCGGAGATCATGGCCGATGAACTGATCGCCGGCCGCACCGATTTTGACTTCATGCGCGCCGCCCCCGGCCTCGCGCTGCATCCGCTGCTGGTGCTGAGCAGCGACGACGGCCTCGCCCCGCAGACCGATGGGCTGATTACTGCCGTGCGCAAGGCCGGCGGGACCCGCATCACCGCGGTCCACGCCGCGACCGATCACGGCTGGTCCGATCACCGGATATTCCTTGAGGCGCAGGTGATCAACTGGCTGAACGGCCTGCTCAAGGGAATGTGCGACTAGACCGCTTCCAGCGAGTAACCAGCCGAGCGTACCGTCCGCACCGGATCGGTCGCGCCTTCCACCTCGATACCTTTGCGCAGGCGGCGGATGTGGACGTCCACGGTGCGCAGTTCGATCTCGCTTTCGCTGCCCCACACCGCATCGAGCAGCTGGCCGCGGCTGAACACCCGGCCCGGATGCTCCATGAAGTGCTTGAGCAGCCGGAACTCGGTTGGGCCCAGCGAAATGGTCTGGCCGCATCGGGTGACTTTATGTGCTGTAGCGTCGAGCGAAAGATCGCCGACCTCGATCACCTCACCGGCCAATGCCGGACGGATCCGGCGCAGAATCGCGCCGACCCGGGCGAGCAGCTCGCGCGGGCTGAACGGCTTGGTGACATAGTCATCGGCCCCGGTTTCGAGCCCGCGGATCTTGTCGTCCTCTGCGCCGCGCGCGGTCAGCATCACGATCGGCACATGCGCGGTCGCCTTGCCTTTGCGGAGGCGGCGGCAGACCTCGATCCCACTGGTTCCTTCGACCATCCAGTCCAGCACCACCAGATCGGGCACCTGCTCGGCCGCGAGCAGCAGCGCCTCATCGCCGTCGGGGGTAACGGTGACCGCATAGCCCTGTTGGCGAAAGCGGAATTCGAGCAGTTCGGCCAACGCCGGATCGTCCTCGACCAGCAGGAGCCGCGGTGCGGTCATGATCAGGCTCCGACCCGGTCTTCGCGGTCGGTCAAGTGCGTGCCGGTCGCCGCGTAATAGACCATTTCGGCGACATTGGTGGCGTGATCGCCGATCCGCTCGATATTGCGGGCGACGAACAGGAGCTGGGCGCAACTGCTGATCGTCGAGGGATTTTCGATCATGTAGCTGACCAGGTTGCGGAACAGCGATTCATAAAAAGCGTCGACCTTCTCGTCGCGCTCGACCACTGCCTGCGCCATCACCGGATCGCGCGCAGCGTACGCGGTCAACACGTCATGGACCATGCTGGCAGCGACATCCGCCATTGCCGGGATCAGAGTCAGCGGCTCAAATCGCTTGCGGCCGTCGATCTTGTCGGCGCTCTTGGCGATGTTCTTCGAATAATCGCCGATCCGTTCGATCACCCCGGCGATCTTGAGCGCCGCGACCAGTTCGCGCAGATCGTCGGCCATCGGCGCGCGTAGCGCGATCGTTCGTACCGCCAGCCGGTCGATCTCGGCCTCGAGCGCATCGATCCGCTTATCGCGCTGGATCACGTCTTTGGCGAGCTCGAGGTTGCCCTTGACCAAGGCCTCCATCGCCTCGCGCAGAGAGACTTCGGCGAGCCCGCCCATCTCCGCGATCAGGCCGCGCAGCTTGGTGATGTCTTCGTCGAAGGCTTTGACTGTGTGTTCCTGTGCCATCTCAAGTCCTAACCGTAACGTCCAGTAATATAGTCTTTGGTTCGCTCCTCACGCGGATTGGTGAAGATTTCCGAAGTCTTGCCGTATTCGACGATTTTGCCGAGGTGGAAGAACGCGGTGCGCTGCGAGACGCGCGCGGCTTGCTGCATCGAATGCGTCACGATAACGATAGCATATTTGCCGCGCAGGTCCGAGATCAGTTCCTCGATCCGGGCTGTAGCGATCGGATCGAGCGCCGAGCACGGCTCGTCCATCAGGATCACTTCGGGGTCGACCGCGATCGCGCGGGCGATGCACAGCCGCTGCTGCTGCCCGCCCGACAAGGCGGTGCCGCTGTCTGCCAGCCGGTCCTTGACCTCGTCCCACACGCCGGCGCGGTGCAGGCTGCGCTCGACCACTTCATCAAGCTCGGCCTTGCTCGACGACAGCCCATGGATGCGCGGGCCATACGCGACATTCTCGTAGATCGTCTTGGGGAAGGGGTTGGGCTTCTGGAACACCATCCCGACCCGGGCGCGCAGCTGCACCACGTCCATTCCCGACTTGTAGATATCTTCCCCGTCGAGCGAAATCTCGCCTTCGACCCGCGCCCCGGGGATCGTGTCGTTCATCCGGTTGAAGGTGCGCAGGAAAGTCGATTTGCCGCAGCCCGAGGGGCCGATGAACGAGGTCACGTACTCATCGGTAATGTCGATCGAGACATTGTCGATGGCGCGTTTGTCGCCGTAGAACACCGAAACATCGCGCGCGGCGAGCCGGGGGGTGGCGGGGTCAAGCATATGCGGCTGGGTCACCATTGGTTCTCGAAACGGTTGCGAAGATAGATGGCCATGCCGTTCATCACCAGCAGGAAGGCCAGCAGGACGATAATGGCGGCGGAAGTGCGTTCGACGAAGCCGCGGTCGATTTCGTCGGACCACAGGAAAATCTGCACCGGAAGGACGCTCGATGGCGAAGTGAAGCTATCGGGCGGGGAGGCGACGAAGGCCTTCATCCCGATCATCAGCAACGGCGCGGTTTCACCCAGCGCGCGCGCCATGCCGATGATCGTGCCGGTGAGAATGCCGGGCAGCGCGAGCGGCAGGACGTGGTGGAACACGGTCTGGACCGGGCTCGCGCCGACCGCCAGCGCGGCATCGCGGATTGATGGCGGCACTGCCTTGATCGCGTTGCGGCCCGAAATCACGATCACTGGCATGGTCATCAGCGCGAGCGTCATCCCGCCAATCAGCGGCGCGGAACGCCAGTTCGGAAAAAGCCCGAGAAAGACCGCAAGCCCGAGCAGCCCGAAGATGATCGAGGGAACGGCGGCGAGGTTGTTGATCGACACCTCGATCAGTTCGGTCCAGCGGTTCTTGGGCGCGAACTCTTCGAGATAGACCGCTGCAAACACCCCGACCGGGAACGCCAGCAGCAGCGTTACCAGCATGGTCAGCATCGATCCCTTGAGCGCGCCCCAGATTCCGACCGCCTGCGGTCCGGTCGCATCGCCGCGGCTGAGAAAGCCCCAGTCGGCGGCTCGGACCAGGCTGCCCTTGTCCTTCAGTTGCGCCGCCAGAGCTTTTGCCGTGTCGGGCCCGTCACCGCGCATGGCCGAAGCCAGCCCGTCGCTGGCAGGCAGTGAAACGGGGAATTTCGCGGTCAGCCGCGAGGGATCCTTGATCAAAAGTTTCCCGACTTCCTGCCACGCATCGTCGGGCAGCTCGTTGGCAGCCGCATTCCCTAGCGCCTTGCTGGCGGCAAACTTGACCACGTCGGGCAGGCCGGCGCCCTTCAGCGCATCCATCGCGCCCGGGCCCTGCAACTGCGCCGGATCGATCGAGAGCACGCCGCTCGACAGATCGAGATCGAAGCGCAGTTCGGCGCGGGTGAAGCCGCCCACTGCATTGCTGGTCATGCTGATCAGCAGAAACGCAAGCACCATGGCGGAGAAAACCACGGCGCTCAGGCCAAACGCCTTGAACCGGCGCTCGGCCGCGTAACGGGCCTTGAGGCGGGCGGAAGTGGGCCTACTCATAAGCTTCGCGGAACCGTTTGACCACCCGCAGCGCGATGAAATTGAGCGCCAGCGTGACCAGGAACAGCACCATCCCGAGCGCGAACGCAGCAAGCGTTGCGGGGTGATCAAAGCTGCCTTCGCCGGTCAGCAGCGCGACGATCTGGAAGGTCACCGTGGTCATGCTCTCGAACGGATTGGCAGTGAGCCGCGCGGTCGCACCGGCGGCCATCACCACGATCATCGTCTCGCCGATCGCGCGGCTCACCGCGAGCATCACGCCGGCGACGATCCCGGGCAGCGCGGCGGGAATAAGCACGCGGCGGATCGTTTCGGACGTGGTCGCGCCCATCGCCAGGCTGCCGTCGCGCATTGCCTGGGGCACGGCGGTGATCGAATCGTCGGCCATCGAGGAAACGAACGGGATGATCATGATCCCCATCACCACCCCTGCGGCAAGCGCGCTTTCGCTCGAGGCGCTGGCGATGCCGATGGCGTGGCCGAAGTCGCGGATCAGCGGCGCGACAGTCAGCGCGGCAAAATAGCCATAGACCACGGTCGGCACCCCGGCGAGGATTTCGAGCAACGGCTTCATCCAGCGCCGCACCGTCGCGCTGGCATACTGCGTGAGGTAGATCGCGCTCATCAGCCCGAGCGGCAGCGCGACCACCATCGCGATGATCGCGCCGATGAAGACCGTGCCCCAGAACAGCGGTACCGCGCCATAGCTGTCGCTACGCACGGTTGCCGGATCGGCCATCGAATCCGGATTCCAGTGCGTTCCAAAGAGAAAATCAATCGGGTTTATTGCGGCAAAAAATCGTGCTGTTTCAAATACCAGCGACGCAACAATTCCAAATGTTGTGAAGATTGCCACCAATGACGCAAACAGCAGCGCTGCCATTACGATCCGTTCGACCCGGGCACGCGCAGCGAATTTGGGCGCTAATCGGGTATAGGCGAAGAGCCCGCCGGCAATGCCCAGCAAAAGCGTCACTACGAGCCCGATCGTCGAGAAGTAATGCAGCGCAGCGCGAAACGGCTCGACCAGAGTGCGCGCCTGCTGGTTGAACACGGCCCCGCTTTGTCCGCTGGCCAGCGCCTGGGCTTCAGCCAGGATCGCATCGCGCTCGATCCCGAACGCCGGGATCTGGGCAGCGGCGGGGTCGGTCAACACTTGCGTCAAAACCAGCCCGGGACTGACTGCCGCCCAGATCGCAGCGAACAGCACCGCCGGCAAGGCGGCCCACAACGCGACGTACCAGGCGTGATACACCGGCAGCGAATGCAGTTCGCCGCCCGCGGCCCGCACCGTGGACCGCATGGTCCAGGCGCGGGCGCGCGCCGCCAGCCATCCTGCAAGCCCCAAGGCGAGGGCCAGGAGTGCAGGAATGGCGGGAGTCATTACGTTTGGCGGACCGGCTTACTTGAGGGTGCTGGGATCGAGCAGGGTCATGTTCTTGGCAGTCGCAGCGCTGGTCGCGAGTACCAAATCGGGTGCCACAACCATCCCCTGCTTGGCGAGCAGGCCATCCTTGCCCCAGCTCTTGGCCCATTCGGCAACATATTCGCGCAAGCCCTTGATCGCATCGAGGTGCGCCGCCTTGACGTAGATGTAAAGCGGCCGCGCGCCAGGGTAAGTGAAGTCGGAAATCGAAGCGTAAGTCGGCGCAATCCCGCTCATCGTCAGGCCGACCAGCTTGTCGGAATTCTCTTCGAGATACGAATAGCCGAAGATGCCGACCGCTTTGGGATTGGCTTCAAGCTTCTGCACGATCAGGTTGTCGTTCTCGCCCGAGTCGACATAGGCGCCGTCGCTGCGGACTTCGGTGCAGACCTTGTCGTGCTGGTCCTTGTTGCTGTCCTTCAGGGCCTTCATCTCGGCATTGGCATCGCAGCCCTTGGTCAGGATCAATTCCTTGAGCGCGTCGCGCGTGCCCGAGGTGCTCGGCGGACCGTAAACCAGGATTGCTTCGGCCGGGAATGCCGGGTTGACGTCGCGCCAGGTCTTGGTGGTGTTGGGCTTGCCATAGGGGTTGGCGGCGAGCGCCTTGTAGACGTCTTCAGGGGAGAGCTTGAGGCCCAGGCCGCCCTTGGCTTCGGCGAAGGCTACTCCGTCAAGCCCGACCTGGATCTCGATGATCTTGTCGACCTTGTTCTTGGCGCAGTCCTCGTACTCGCTCTTCTTCATGCGGCGCGAGGCGTTTTCGATGTCGGGGAATTGCACGCCAACGCCGGCGCAGAATAACTTCATGCCCGCGCCGGTTCCGGTACCCTCGACGATCGGCGACTTGATCGCCGAGTTCGACTTGGCGAGCGAATCCGCGATTGCCTTGGCAAACGGAAACACGGTCGAGGAGCCGACCGCGCGAACCTGGTCGCGCGAGCCGCCCTGTCCGCCACCACAAGCCGACAGCAGCGCCGCGGCCGATACGGCTGCGGTAAAGGCGAGGATAGTTTTTCTGGTCATGCGAATCGCTCCCTTGGCGTTATCTGACCTGCGCTCTGGTCTGCTTGTGTGACAGATAGATGACACCCGGCTGGCACATCGCATTCTGTCACCATTCGGTCGAACATTTGACACAGACAGTCATCAATGTGTCACAAAACCTTCATACCCAACGCGGCAATCCATAGCTAGACAGGACTTTGTTCACCATGCGTCACTCCATCCGCCTTCTGGCTCTTGCCGCTGCCCTTGGCGCCGCTTCACCGGCTGCCGCAAGCGACACCCAGTACTGGCAGACCGTCAACGTATCGGTGGCCTTGCCCGACGGTTTCAAGGTCTCGAACGAAACCGTCCTGCGCACAAGCGATGCCAAGGGCTTCTACGAGGTCGAGAACAACTTCATGGTGGGCAAGAAGGTTAACAAGGTCGTCACCCTGTGGCTCGGCTATACCTTCGATCCGCAGTACAACCACGGCACTTTTCGGGTGCGCGAGCACCGTTTCCGCCAGCAGGTGAACTTCGATAACTTCGCGGTGCTGGGCAAGGTCAAGCTGAGCGCCCGGGTCCGCCTTGAAGAGCGTTGGCGCGAAGGCCAGACCGGCACCGCCTACCGGCTGCGTCCGCAGGTCAAGGCCGTGGTGCCGATCGCTGGCAAAGTAACCCTCGGGGTCAGCAGCGAGCAGTTTTTCAACCTCAACAACACGGGTTTCCAGGCCGTCGACGGGCTCGAACGGATGCGCAACGCGATCTACATCACGGTGCCGCTGAGCAAGAAGATCAGCGTCGATTTCGGCTACCTCAACCAGCACGGCTTCGTGCCCAATGGTCCCGACAGCAGCGACCACGTGCTCACCACCGGGCTCTCGGCCTCGTTTTAACTGCGCAGCAGCAAAGGCAGCAGCACTGCAGCATCAGTGCCGTGTCCGGCAGTGCTCGTGATCTCGAGGGTGCCGCCGTGCCGCTCTACAATGTGTTTGACGATCGCAAGTCCCAGCCCGGTGCCACCCGAAGCGCGGCTGCGGCCGGGATCGGTGCGGTAAAACCGCCGGGTCAGGTGCGGCAGATGGTGCGGGGCGATCCCGGGGCCGCGGTCCTGCACTGAAAGCCTGGCCTGACTGTCCCCTTCGCGTGTGACCGACACGGTCACCGGCTGGTCGTCGGCGCCGTACTTCAGCGCGTTGTCGATCAGATTGCGGAGCAGTTGCTCAAGCTGCCCGGGATCGGCGAGGATTATCGTCCCCGCCGCGCCATCGGCCAGCGTGGCCCGTTCCTTGCCCTTGAGCGATGAGACTTCGGCCACCACCCTTGCTGCGAGTTGCGCCAGGTCGATCGATTCGCTCGGCCGGTCGTGCTTTTCAGCCTCGACATGGCTCAGCGTCATCAGGTCTTCCACCAGCGAGAGCATACGCCGCGCTTCGCGGTCGATGATCCCGACAAAGCGGTTGCGCGTTTCCGGGTCGGTCGGGGCATCAGCGTCACCGAGCGTCTCGGCATAGCCGATCACCGCGGCAAGGGGGGTTCGCAGCTCGTGGCTGGCATTGGCGACGAAATCGGTGTGTGCGCGGCTGACATCCGATTCGGCGGTGCGGTCGGCCAGTTCGATCATCCAGCGATTCCCGGCAATCGCCCGGCGGGTCAACTGCCACAGGCTGCGGGTGCCGGTAAAACCGGGAATGCTGACACTGGCCCCGTCGGGCATGTCGATCAGCCGCATCGCATCGGGATGGCGAAGGGCAATCCGGGCATCCTGACCCAGCACATGATTCCCCAGCGCCGCGCGCGCGGCAGCATTGGCCTCGACGATCCGGGTGCCTTCGAGCAGCAGCAGCGGCAATGCAACCGGCTCGATCGTCTCATGGATCGCGTCGCGTGAAACTTCGCGTGCGTCGATCCGCGCGTCGAACACCTGCGGTTCGGGCGTGGTCAGCCACAGTGAGCCGAGCCACAGCGCCACCACCGCCAACGCGAGCCAGAAGTTGCTACCCGCCACCAGCATCGCGGCGCCGGCGATCAGCGCCAGCACGATGCCAGCATAAGGGAGGGGGCGGTTGGTCAGCATCGGCGTGCGCTCAATAGGGGGCGCCGGGCTGCCTGCCAATCGTTACCGTTGTGCGAACAGCAGGAAAAGTGTCCCGGCCTGGTGACCCCTACGGGAATCGAACCCGTGTTTCAGCCGTGAGAGGGCCGCGTCCTAACCGCTGGACGAAGGGGCCGGGTGGGTCGCGTGTTCGACCTGGCCGGATTGCTGCTTCGGCGCAGCGAGGTTGGTGACCCGTACGGGAATCGAACCCGTGTTTCAGCCGTGAAAGGGCCGCGTCCTAACCGCTGGACGAACGGGCCAAACCGGCTGCGCCGAAAGCAGGCCGCGCCTTTAGGGAAGGGGGCGGAGGGGGTCAAGTGCAAAGGGCGAACCTTTGCTCAATCGGCAAATGCCGCGTCATCGACATGCAGTTCGGCCTGCGGACGGCTCGACCAATCATCGATCCGCGCGCGACCGGCCAGCCACAGGCGGCGGTGGTGGGTGGCGTGGAGCAGCGTCTGGCCAAGCTCGGTGCTGGCGGCGCGGAAGGCAATCGCCTTGAAGTTGGCGCCGTCCTCGCCGCGCACGATCAAACGCACATGGTCGGTCCCCACCAGATCGGCCTTGACCATCCGCACAGGGCCGACCGCTATGCGGGGGCCGGGCCAGCCCATCCCGTAAGGCCCAGCGCTCTCCAGCACCTCGACCAGCGTGGGAGTGAGCCCGCCCGGCGCCAGCGCCAGGTCGAGCTGCATCGCTTGCCCCGTCATCGCCGCGGTGACCGCGCTGCCCAGTCGCGCGTCGAGCCATTCGCCAAGCGCGTCGAGCTTGCCTGGCGCGATCGTCAGACCGGCAGCCATCGCGTGCCCGCCGCCTGCAATCAGCAGCCCCGCCTCGCGTGCGGCCATGATCGCCGAGCCAAGATCGACCCCGGCGATCGACCGGCCCGAACCCTTGCCGTTGCCATGCTCATCGGCATCGAGCGCGATGACGAGCGCCGGCTTGCCGGTCTTTTCCTTGACCCGCCCTGCGACGATCCCGATCACGCCGGGGTGCCAGCCTTGTCCAGCCAGCACCAGGACCGCGCGGTTGTGCTGGCTCGCGATTTGCGCCTCGGCCTGCTCCTGCACCACCGCCTCGATCCCACGCCGTTCCTCATTGAGGGCGGAAAGCTGTGCGGCGATGGCGCGGGCTTCGTCGGGGTCCTCGGTGGTCAGGAGCCGCACGCCCAACGTAGATTCGCCAACGCGTCCGCCAGCATTGATCCGCGGCCCGAGCGCGAAACCGAGGTCCGAACAGGTCGGCGCGCGGCTCAGCCGGCTGGCATCGATCAAAGCCGCCATGCCCACGCCTTCGCGCCTGGCCATAACTTTGAGGCCCTGCGCGACGAAGGCGCGATTGAGCCCGTGGAGCGCGGCGACATCCGCCACTGTGCCGAGCGCAACCAGGTCAAGCAGGGTAAACAGGTCAGGTTCGCTGCGGCTCGCGAAGTAGTCGCGCAGCCGCAAGGCCCGGACCGTGGCGATCGCCAGCAGGAATGCGACGCCGACCGCGGCAAGATGCCCGTGCGCCGCGCCGATCTCGCCCTCATCCAACCGGTTTGGATTTACCAAGGCGGCGGCCCGAGGCAGCTCGGAAGAGCATTTGTGGTGGTCGACCACGATGACGTCGACCCCGGCCTCGTGCGCCATGTCCAGGGCTTCGTGCGCCATCGCGCCGCAATCGACCGTAACGATCAGGCTCGAACCTTGATCGGCGAGGCGGACCAGCGCTTCGCCAGACGGCCCGTATCCTTCGAGCAGCCGGTCGGGGATGTAGAATTGCGCTTCAAGCCCGAGCGAGCGCAGCAGGCGGATCAGCAGCGCGGCGCTGGTCGCACCATCGACGTCGTAATCGCCGTAGATCGTCACCGTCTCGTCGGTCAGCACCGCCTGGGCGAGCCGTTCCGCCGCCGCGTCCATATCGCGCAGTTCGGACGGATCGGGCAGGAACGCGCGGAGCGAGGGGCTGCGATGGCGTTCGATATCGTCGGCTGACACGCCGCGTGAGAGCAGCAACTGGGTCACCAGATCGTGATCGAGGCTCGAACCGTTGCCAAGGTCCATGTTGCCGCCGCGCCAGCGCCAGATCCGGCCCGAGATCGAACGGCCCAGGCCAAGGACAGATTGCGATGTGGCGGTCATGCCGGTTGCCTAGCCCAGCAATGCAAACAACAAAAGTGCTGCGGTCCATCAGGTTGGCGGCAATTGACAACTAAACGCAATGGGCGTGGGATAAGGCAGGCAAGGAACTCTGGAGGGGACTTGTATGGCTATCAATCGCACAGTTGCCGTTGCAGTGGTGTTCGGCATGGTCGGAAGCTCGGCGCTGCCGGTGATGGCGCAGCGCGCGCCGACCAGCGGCCCGGTCGCACGCTATGACATGCGTGTCGGCACTGTTTCGGGGTTCGGCGCGATGGGCGGCGGATTGGGCGGGGCGATGAGCATGGCCTTCGGCGGCGGCGGCAACAAGGTTCAGCACGAACTGCTGCTGCGCCTTGGATCGAGCCAGACCGCCAGCGGCAAGCCCAAAGCCGATCACTTCATGCCTTCGAGCGCAAAGCTTGGCAAATCGGTCGCGCTGGTCACCCCGACCGAGGAACGCGGTCCGGTCGATCAACTGCCCGGCCAGCGCCAGGGGCAGAAACCGACCGGGCGCTTGCTGATTTTCTGGGGTTGCGGTGAGCACGCGCCCAAAGGGCAACCGGTTGTGATTGATTTTGCCAAGCTCAGCGCGGGGCAGGTCCCTCCAGGGATGTGGTCGGCCACCGTGATGCGCGATTGGGGGCCGACGCTGCAGAACAGCAAGACCTTTGGCCGCTGGCCCGCCGAGGACGGCAAGATGGTCAAGACGGAAAGTTCGCTGATCGGCGCGCACCGGATCGCCGGCAACTATTCGCCCGAGATTTCCTTCAATCTCGCGCAAGACTTTCTGGCGCCCCTCAGTACTACTTCTTCCCCAAACCCCAGCGGATCGACGCTGCTCAACTGGAATGCGGTGCCCGGAGCCACCGGATACCTCGCCTTCCAGTTCGGCGGGAAGATGGCGCAGGGCGGACAGATGGGCGACATGGTGATGTGGACCAGCAGCGCTTCGCGGCAGTTCGGGGGCGGGCTGTCCGACTGGCTTTCTCCCGACCAGGTGGCGGGACTCGTCAAGAATCGCACAGTCATGGCACCCAGCACCACCAGTTGCACCATTCCCGCCGAGGTGCGTGCCGCCGGCTCCGATTTCCGCATGGGCACGATGACCGCATTCGGACCGGAAGCCGATTTCGCCTACCCGGAGCGGCCAGCCAATCCGAAAGCACCGTGGAACCTCGAATGGACCGCACGGGTGCGTTACCGTGCGACCACCAGCTGGATGGATATGCCCGGGATGCCGGGCCAGGCCGAGCAACAGGCTGCGCCAAAGAAGTGCAAGCCCAAGGGTCTTGGCGGACTGATCGGCGCAGCCGTTGGTGTCGGCTGCTGACTTGAGCGCGCGATGCTCCTGATTGTCTGGCACAGCCGGACCGGGGCGAGTCGAGCATTGGCGGAGGCCGCGGCACAAGGCGCGGGTCGCCTTGCCCGTCTGATCGAAGTTGCGAGTGCCCAGCCGGACGACTTCCTGGCTGCGCAAGGGTATCTCTTTGCCTGCCCGGAGAACCTCGGCACGATGAGCGGCGCGATGAAGGAGATGTTCGACCGCTGCTACTATCCATTGCTCGGCCGGATCGAAGGCCGTGCTTACGCGACTCTCATCGCTGCGGGCAGCGACGGCCACGGGGCGCAAGCCCAGCTCGACCGGATCGTTACGGGCTGGCGCCTGCGCCGGGTAGCCGAGCCCATGATCGTCAACCTTGGCGCCCAGACCCCTGCACAGATCGCGGCGCTGAAAATTGTTCCGGAGCCAAGCCTCGCTTGTGCGCGCGAACTCGGTGCGGCATTGGCTAATGGCCTCGAACAAGGTATTTTTTAGTAGTCCTTCGGGTGAATAGTCCGAAGTGGAGCGAAATAACGCTGCAGGACTCGACTAACCTGCGCGAAAGGTGCGAAAGATCGGGAATCGTCAATCGGGTGGTGTGGGGAACTTGAGCATCGACGCAGTAGGAGGCAGTTCGGCAGCGGATTACAACAGCGTGCTTTCACTGGTTTACGCTAGTGGTGCGCGCCCCGATGTGCCTGCCTTGCAAGCTTTGCGTGAGGCGAAGCACGCAGGGACTGCCGGGACCAGATTTTCGATCAGCCATTTCCCTGATTCGTCGGAAGGCTGGGTGGAACTCCTCGCCGATGGTTTGACCTTCGATTGCGCTGGCCTGTCGCCGGCCGCTCCGGCCTTGCTGCCAAAGGGCGGGGCCTTGCTGGGACTGGAGCGTGAGCCCGAAGGTGAAGCGATAACCTTGACGCCGGGCCCGCACCTCGCCGATGCAATGGGGATGCTGCCGGTGGTGCGCACGCTCGCCGCGATCGGCAGCCAGCTCGCGGCGCTGCCCGGTGCCGCCGCGGTGATCTGGAACCCGGCGCGGTGCTGGATGCCGCCGACCTATTTCTGCAAGGTGATCGACAACTGGCTCGCTGACGGACCCTTCCCTGCACTCGGGCTCACGTCGCTCGAGCGGGAGAGCGACGGTTCGATCGTGTCGGTCGGCCTCGCGCTGATGACCGGTCAGGAACTGCGCTTCCTGCCCGATGCCAAGCTGGTCGCGGCGGATATCGCGCGGATCGCGGTGCGGCTGATCCACGCGCTGATCGACGGTGGGCCGCTGTTCAAGTCGCAGACCTTCCTCGGCCCGGCCCGGGAAACGCTGCTGGTCACGCCGAACCTGCGCGGCACCCTGCTTGACGTGACGATCCAGCGTTGACCCTGCGGCGATGAGGTAGCGCTTGCCCCTTGATGGCCCGCCCCGCCTGATCGGATCAGGGCTCGGTATGGTCTCGCCCGAGCGGCAGCGCATGTCGTTCCGTTCTGTCAACCGCGCGGGAACACCTGGCTTCGATTCCGGACTGCAACGCCACCACCTGCTGCCTCGCCAGCTCCTCACCAGCCGCGCCTTCACCCCGATGTTCGATGCGCTGGGCCGCGCACATGTCGACTTCGAGGACTTCCGCCGCAACGGGCTGCTGCTGCCGGCGAACGATCGTGCGGTGCTCAAGATCGGACTGCCGCTGCACCGCGGGCCGCACCGTGACTACAACGCGATGGTGATCGAGCGCGTCGGGCAGATCGAGGCGGTGTGGTCCGCGACCCGCCTGCGCGCGCCCGAATGCGCTCTGGCCGTTGCCTACGAACGGCTCGAACTGCTCCAGCGCGCGCTACGCCGGCGGCTGCTCGACCAGCAGCGGCGGCTCCGCCTCAATCGCAAGGATCCGCTCGGCAGCGGCTACGATTTCAGCGAGCTCGACAAGATGGCCGCACTGCTCTGGCCGGCGACCCAGCCGCCCGAGAACGACTAGTCCGAAACGCTCATCCGCGCTTTGGCGGCGAGCTCGCCCCGCGCCGCGTTGTACTCGGCCTCAAGCTTGCTCACCCGCTCGGCGACGCTGTCGATCGCACCGACCGCCCCGATCCCCTGGCCCGAACCCCAGATGTCCTTCCACGCCTTGGCCTCGGTGTTGCCGCCCGAACCAAAATTCATCGCCGAAGGATTGCTCTCGGGGAGATTGTCGGGGTCAAGCCCGGCATTGACGATCGAGGGGCGCAGATAATTTCCGTGAACCCCGGTGAACAGGTTCGAATAGACGATATCGTCGGCCTTGCCGTCGACGATAGCCTGCTTGTAGCCTTCCTGCGCGTTGGCTTCCTTGGTCGCGATCCACGGGCTGCCGATATAGGCAAAGTCCGCCCCCATCGCCTGCGCGGCGAGGATGGCGTGGCCATTGGCAATCGAGCCCGACAACGCGACCAGCCCGGTGAACCACTGGCGAATTTCCTGCATCAGCGCGAAGGGCGAAAGCACCCCGGCGTGGCCGCCCGCGCCGGCGGCGACCGGGATGAGCCCGTCGGCGCCCTTTTCGATCGCCTTGCGCGCGAACCGGTCGTTGATCACGTCGTGCAGCACGATCCCGCCCCAGGCGTGCACCGCGCGGTTGAGATCCTCGCGCGCGCCCAGTGAGGTGATCACCATCGGCACCTGCCACTTGGCGCAGACCTCATAGTCCTCTTCCAGCCGGTTGTTCGACTTGTGGACGATCTGGTTGACCGCAAAGGGCGCGGCGGGGCGGTCCGGGTTGTCGCGGTTGTGCGCCGCCAGTTCCTCGGTGATGCGGTGCAGCCATTCGTCGAGCACCCCCGAAGGCCGCGCATTGAGCGCCGGAAAGCTGCCGATGATCCCCGCCTTGCACTGCGCGATGACCAGATCGGGGCCGGAAATGATGAACAGCGGTGAGCCGATCACCGGCAGGCGCAGGCGGTCGAACGGAGCAGGCAATAGCATCGGTTTGGAATCCCCCATCTATGGTTTTGCGTTTCTCTATGAGACCCAATTTGCCCTGTCGAGGGGGCGTGCGCGGTGTCGCTGCCATTGCAGCGGCTTGGACCGCTTGGACCACACTCCTGGTCCAAAAAAATGGAACTGCGTAGTCGCGGCGCTGGACGATGGACTGACGTGCGGAAAAAGCTGGCCATTCGCGGAGGCTAGCAGGACGGCAGCGAGTAGGAAAATCGCCCGCTTCCACTAAATGCCCTTCCCCGTGGGGAAGGGTTGGGATGGGGGTTCGACGCCAGCGATGACGCTCGGCTTCACCTCACTGGCCCCCCCCCCCCCCCCCCCCCCCCGGGGGGGGGGGTTGGTGTTAAAAAAAAAAAAAAAAAAAAAACAA
>JANOAD010000033.1:0-4508 GCA_031410955.1 Novosphingobium sp.
GCTCAATCCCGCCGACCTCGGCGTGGCTGAGAGCGAGGCCTATGCCAATGGTCTGGGCCAGAAGTTTTACCAGCTTTACCAGGACCGGCTGAAAGCGCTCAACGCCTGCGATTTTGGCGATCTGCTGCTCCACATGCTTAATGTGCTGCGGACCAATCGCGAGATTCTGGAGAGCTACCAGCAGCGTTTCAAATACATTCTGGTCGACGAATACCAGGACACCAACCAGGTCCAGTACTTGTGGCTGCGGCTGCTCGCACAGGGCCACCGCAACATCTGCGTGGTGGGTGATGACGACCAGTCGATCTATTCATGGCGCGGCGCGGAAGTCACCAATATCCTCCGGTTCGAAAAGGATTTTCCCGGCGCGAAAGTGATCAAGCTGGAGCAGAATTATCGCTCCACGCCGGATATCCTCGCCGCTGCCTCGGGCCTGATCGACGCCAATTCGCAGCGGCTCGGCAAGACGCTGTGGACCGAGCGGAATGGCGGCGACAAGGTCCGCGTGATCGGCGTGTGGGACGGCCCCGAGGAAGCGCGCCGCGTGGGCGAGGAAGCCGAACGACTCGAGCGCGAAGGCGCTTCGCTGTCGCAGCTCGCAATCCTGGTCCGCGCGCAGTTCCAGACTCGCGAGTTCGAAGACCGCTTCATCGCGATCGGGCTCAACTACAAGATCGTCGGCGGCTTCCGCTTCTACGAACGCGCCGAGATTCGCGACGCGCTGGCCTATTTGCGGCTGATCGCGCAGCCGAACGACGATTTGGCCTTCGAACGGATCTACAACACCCCCAAGCGCGGGCTGGGCGACAAGACCCTCGAGAAACTCCACCGTCACGCCCGCGCACGCAATGTGCCGCTCAGCATGGCCGCACTCGAAATGGTCGACAGCGACGAGCTGCCTGCCCGCGCGCGCAACACGTTGCTCGGCCTGATGCGCAATTTCGCCCGCTGGCGCGAAGCTTCGGCCACCCTGTCGCCCGCCGAACTGGTGCGCATTTTGCTCGACGAAAGCGGATATACCGACGCGCTCCAGGCCGAGCGCAGCGCCGAGAGTGCCGGCCGCCTCGAAAACCTCGCCGAGCTTGCCCGGGCAATCGAGGAATACGAGACGCTCGGTGATTTCCTCGAGCATGTCAGCCTGGTGATGGACAACGACAAGGCCGACGATGCCGAAAAGCTGACGATCATGACCATCCACGCCGCCAAGGGTCTAGAGTTCGACTATCTTTATCTGGTCGGGTGGGAGGAAGGCGTGTTCCCCTCGCAGCGGGCGATGGACGAAGGCGGGCTGGCCGCGCTGGAGGAAGAGCGGCGACTGGCTTACGTCGCGATCACCCGCGCGCGGCGCCAGTGCACCATCTTCCACGCCGCCAACCGGCGCATCTATGGCCAGTGGACCAGCTCGATCCCGAGCCGGTTTATTACCGATCTGCCGCAAGCGCACATCGCGAAGGAAAACACCTTGAGCGGCGGCGCCTCGCTCTGGCGCGCACAGTTTTCCGAGCATTCCGATCCGTTCGCGCATGTCGCCGCTGCCCAGCCGAGCCGGACCATGACCCGCGGGCCCGGCTGGCAACGCGCTGCCGCGCAAACCTATGACCCCGCCCCGCGGCGGATCACCGAGAACACCCGCAGCGCGGCCAGCTTCGCCGCCAAGCCGCGCGGCGACATCGCGCTGGGCGCCCGGGTGTTCCATGAGAAGTTCGGCTACGGCACCGTCACCGCGCAGGAAGGCAACAAGCTCGAAATCGAGTTCGAAAGCGCCGGCGCGAAGCGGGTAATCGACAGCTTTGTTAAGCCGGCGGAATAGTCCGCCGGGCCATCACGGTGCGCAGCGCGACGAGCAGCGCGGCGGCGAGCACGACGAAGCCCGCTCCCGCCAGGAACGTTGTCTGGGGGCCCGCATGGTCCCACAACCAACCCGCGAGCAGGCTGGCGGCGAGCAGCGTCACGCCGCTCGCCAGATTGAACAGCCCGAAGGCCGAGCCGCGCAACCTCTCGGGCGCGTGCTGCGCAAGCAGCTGGGCGAGGAGCCCTTGCGACAGGGCCATGTGCGCGCCCCACGCGGCGATCCCGGCGAAGCTTGCGATCAGACCGCGGCCCAGCCCGAGGCAAAGATCTGCGGCCAGCAGTGCAGCCAAGCTGAGCAGCAGCGGCCAATGCGGCCCGGCGCGGTCCGCCCAGGCCCCCGCGGGATAGGCGCCGGCCGAATAGACCAGGTTCATCACCACCAGCACCAACGGGGCCAGCGCCGGCGTCAGCCCCTGGTCGTGGGCCCTCAGCACCAAAAACGCCTCGCTGAAGCGCGCCATCGTGAACACGACGCCGATCAGCGTAACTGCCCAGAACGCAGCGGGCAGCTGCCGCAGCTCGGCGAACTTCAGCGGCGGGCGCGTCGCACCCTTGCCGCCGGTCCGTTTACGCTCGTCGACCCCGAGCAGCACCAGCATCACGGCGATTGCGCCGGGGACCACCGCCCACCAGAACACCGCCCGCATGTTGCCCGCGTAAAGCACCATCAGCGCGATCGCGATCAGCGGGCCGACGAAGGCGCCGACGGTGTCCAGCGACTGGCGCAGACCATAGGCCCGCCCGCGGTTTTCGGGAGCGGTGACATCGGCAACCAGCGCATCGCGCGGAGCGCCGCGCAGTCCCTTGCCGATCCGGTCGAGAAAGCGCGCGCCAAGCACCGGACCGGCGGCGCCGGCCAGCGCGAACAGCGGCTTCGACAGCGCCCCCAGACCGTAGCCGAGCAGGATCAGCGGCTTGCGCCGGCCGATCCGGTCCGAAATGTAACCTGAAAAGACCTTGGCGATCGACGCTGTGGCTTCGGCAATTCCGTCGATCGCCCCGACCATGGCCACGCTCGCGCCAAGTACCCCGGTCAGGAATAGCGGCAACAGCGCATGGATCATCTCAGACGAGACGTCCATGAACAGGCTGACGAGCCCGAGCGCCCAGACGGTACGGGGAATCGGCGAGGCGCGGGTCGCGGGTGTGGTCATTGCGGCAAGCTATCCTTGCAGCCTTGCCTGACCACCACCCGGCAGGCGGTTACAGCGCCGAAACGCCCAAGAAGCTTGGCACCGGGCCGTTCCACACGTCGGCATCGCCCTCTTCAACGGCGGCGTGCTTGGTGGTGTGGCGGGGTTCGGACTTCGGGGGCTTGGTGCCGTCGCGCTTGGGCCGGTCGGCGCGCGGCGAGGCTTCGGCTGCCAGTTCTTCTGCCGCTTCTGCCAATTCGGGTTCCGGCTTGGCGGGACGCGGAGCGCGCTCGGCGCGGGCCGGTTTTGCGGTGCGGGCCGGCTTGTCCTCGCGCACAGGCTTATCCTCGCGCACAGGCCGCTCGGCCTTCGTGCTAGAGCCGCTGATTTCGTAGACCGGGATCTTCATCCCGGTCAGCTTCTCGACATTGGCGATCGCTTCGGCGTCTTCGGGTGCAACCAGCGTGAAGGCCTTGCCGGTGGCGCCAGCGCGGCCGGTGCGGCCGATGCGGTGAACGTAATCGTCGGGGTGCCACGGCGTGTCGTAGTTGAACACGTGGCTCACGCCCTTCACGTCGATCCCGCGCGCGGCGACGTCGGAGCAGCACAGAATCGTCACAGTGCCAGCCTTGAACCGGTCAAGCTCGGCGATGCGCGCGGGCTGGTCCATGTCGCCATGGATTTCTCCGGCAGAGAAACCCTTCTGCTTGAGCGCCTTGGCGAGATCGCGCACCGTGGTCTTGCGGTTGCAGAAGATCATCGCGTTGGTCACGTCGTCTTCGCGTAGCAGGTCGATCAGGACATCGCGCTTGGCCCGCGATGAACTGACCATCACCTTGTGCTGGGCGATATTCAAGTTAGCCGACGCCGGACGCGCAACCTCGATGTACTTCGGGTTGCTGAGGAACTTGTCCGCCAGCTTCTTGATCGGCGGCGGCATGGTTGCGCTGAACAGCAGGGTCTGCCGGGTCGTCGGGAGTTTCGAGCAGATCGTCTCGATGTCCGGGATGAAGCCCATGTCGAGCATGCGGTCGGCTTCGTCAATCACCAGCAGATCGCAGCCGGTGAGCAGGATCTTGCCGCGCTCGAACAGGTCCATCAGCCGACCCGGAGTGGCGATCAGCACGTCGACCCCGTCCTTGAGCGCCTTGACCTGATCGCCCATCTGAACGCCGCCGATCAGCAGCGCCATCTTGAGATCGTGATTGACCCCGTACTTGGTGAATTCGTCAGCGACCTGCGCTGCCAGTTCGCGGGTCGGCTCAAGGATCAGGCTGCGCGGCATCAGCGCGCGGCGGCGGCCATGCGAAAGGATGTCGATCATCGGCAGCACGAAGCTGGCGGTCTTGCCGGTTCCGGTCTGCGCGACGCCGATGATGTCGCGCATCATCAGCACGCTGGGGATCGCCTGCGCCTGGATCGGCGTTGGCGTATCGTAACCCTTGGCGGTAACCGCCGCGAGCAGTTCGTCTGACAGGCCGAGCTCGGCGAATTTCATAGGCTTCTTCGATTGGTAGGGAATGC
>JANOAD010000034.1:0-16427 GCA_031410955.1 Novosphingobium sp.
TACTCGGCGGGGCACAGGTCAGCGAAAAGCACACGAATTTCCTGATAAACACGGGCACCGCAACGAGTGGCGACATCGAAGGGCTGGGCGATGAGGTGCGGCGGCGGGTGAATGAAGTCTCGGGGATCGAGCTCGAATGGGAAATTCAAAGGGTAGGTAGGAAGTGACGCTCCCCAAACTTCATGTCGCGGTCTTGATGGGCGGCTGGTCGAACGAGCGGTCGGTCTCGTTGATGAGCGGCGAGGGCGTAGCCACGGCGCTGGAAGAGCGCGGCCACCGGGTCACGCGAATCGACATGGCCCGCGACGTGGCGCAGCGGCTGGCCGAAACCGCGCCCGATGTGGTGTTCAATGCGCTTCACGGCACCCCGGGCGAAGACGGCACGGTGCAGGGGATGATGGACCTGATGGGGCTTACCTACACCCATTCGGGGCTCGCCACCTCGGTGATCGCGATCGACAAGGAACTGACCAAGCAGGCGCTGGTGCCGCACGGTGTTCCAATGCCCGGCGGGCGGATCGTGCCGGTCGAGGAAATCTACGAACGCGACCCGCTCGAGCGGCCCTATGTGCTGAAGCCGGTCAACGAAGGTTCGTCGGTAGGCGTCGCCATCGTCACCAAGGAAGGCAATTACGGCAACCCGATCAGTCCCGGGGCCGAGGGGCCGTGGCAGCTCTTCGATCGCCTGCTCGCCGAACCCTATATCCGCGGACGTGAGCTGACGACGGCGGTGTTGGGTGACAAGGTGCTAATGGTCACCGAGCTCAAGCCCAAGTCGGGCTTCTACGATTTCGACGCCAAGTACACCGAGGGCATGACCGAGCATGTCTGCCCGGCCGAGATCCCCGACGAGATCACCCAGGCCTGCCTCGACCTCGCGCTGCGCTGCCACCGGCTGCTGGGCTGCAGCGGCTGCAGCCGCACCGATTTCCGTTGGGACGACGAGCGCGGGATCGAAGGGCTGTTCGTGCTCGAAACCAATACCCAGCCAGGCATGACGCCCCTAAGCCTGGTTCCCGAACAGGCGCGGCATCTGGGCATCGAATACGGCGAACTGGTCGAGATCATCATCGCCGACGCGCTTGCGCGCAATTACGATGCCCTGGCCGCCAAGGAGAAGCGCAAGTGAGCGGGACCAAGATCAGGCGCGGCGGCAAGAGCGTGCGGCGCGCCGCCTCGGCGCAAGGCAAAGCACGGCAGGTTCGTGCGGCCAAGGCGCGGACCGGCTCGGCGATCGATACCGTCATGGCGATCCAGCCGTTCAACGAACGCCAGTTGCACCGGATCTTTCTCGCGGTCATCCTGGGCGGCGCGGTAGTGCTGGCGTGGATGGCGGCGAGCTTTGCCGGGGTGCCGGCGATGGCGCAGGACCAGGTGGCGCATCTCGCCCATCAGGCCGGATTCGAGCTGCACAATATCAACGTGCGCGGGACCAAGCATCTCAACGAGCTCAAGGTCTACCAGATCGCGCTGGCCGATCGCGACCGGGCAATGCCGTTCATCGATGTGGGTGCGGTGCGCGGGCGGCTGATGGGTCTTTCCTGGGTGGAGGATGCGCGTGTTTCGCGCCAGCTGCCCGATACGCTGGTGATCGACATCGTCGAGCGCAAGCCTGTCGCGGTGCTGGCCAAGCCCGACAAATTTGTGCTGATCGACGGCACCGGGCGCGAATTGGAAGTGGTTGCAGAAGCGCGCACCAAGGGCAAGCTGGTGCTGAATGGCCCGGGCGCGGGGCAACAAGTTGCCGCGCTCTCCGCACTGCTCGATGCCGCGCCGGCACTGCGGCCGCAACTTAAGAGCGCCGAATGGATCGGTAACCGCCGCTGGAACTTGACCTTCAAGACTGGGCAGCTGCTCGCGCTGCCCGAGGGCAAGGATGAAAGCGCCAAGTCGCTCGTCACCTTCGCTCAGCTCGACGGGCGCAACCGCCTGCTCGGCGGCAAGGCGACGGCTTTCGACATGCGCGCGGGGGATCGCATCTACATCCGCATGCCCGAGCGCACCGACGCGGTGGAATCCGCGCATCTCTCGCCGACCGTCACGGCCAGCGCCGCGCCCTCCGCAAGGCCGCCCAAGCAGCCCAAGAAGGAGCAGAACTGATGCCACCGCCCCGCATCGCCCGCGTGTTCGGCGCGGTCAACATCGGCTCGTTCCGCATCTCGGCGATGGTTGCGGGTCTCAGCGAAACCGGCGAGATGCTGGTGCTGGGCAGCGGGCATCGTGCGGCGCAGGGAATCAAGCGCGGCTATGTGACCGACATGGCCGCTGCGACCTTTGCCGTGCGCGACGCGGTCGAGCGCGCCGAGAAGATGGCCAACACCTCGGTCTCGAGCGTGTGGATCGGCACCTCGGGGGCCGGGCTCGCCAGTTCGGTGGCGCAGGTCGAGGTCGATATCGGCGGACGCCGAATCGAGGCCGACGATGTCGATCACCTGCTGGTCTCGGCGCGCGATGTGATCCAGCCTGACGGGCGCATGGTGCTGCACGCGCAGCCTGCACATTACACGCTCGACGGCGCCGACGGCGTGGCTGATCCCAAAGGACTCCACGCCGAGCGGCTCGGGGTCGATATCCACGTGATGCTCGCCGACGGCGCGCCGATCCGCAATATCACCGAGGCGGTGCAGAACGCGCACCTCGATGTCGAAGCCGTGGTCGGTTCGCCGATCGCCGCAGGCTATGCCTGCCTCTCGGCCGAAGAGCGCGAACTGGGTGTCGCGCTGGTCGAATTCGGCGGCGAGGTGACCAATGTGTCAGTCTATGCCGCGGGCATGCTGCTCGGGCTGATGACGATCCCCTTGGGATCGGGCGATATCACCGATGCGGTCGCCTCGGCCTTCGGGATCCGGCGGTTTCAGGCCGAGCGATTGAAGTGCGTCCACGGCTCGGCAATCGCCAGCCCGTCCGATCACCGCGAGATGATCCCGGTTAACGCGCCGGGCGAGGAAACCGGCGGCCCGGCCGCGCGCCACGCTGACGACAAGAACCGCGTGCCGCGGGCTGAACTGGTCTCGGTCATCACCACGCAGCTTGGGATGTGGACCGAAGAAGTCAGCAAGGCGCTCAAGGGCCTCGGATTCAGCGGTCAGCGCGGGCAACTGGTGGTGCTGACAGGCGGCGGCGCCGAGCTTGCCGGGCTGCCCGACTATGTCCAGGCGGCGCTGGGCAAGCCGGTACGGATCGGCCGCCCGCAGCATTTGAAGGGGCTGGCTGAGGCCCATGCGACGCCCGGTTTCACCACGCTCGCCGGACTGGTGCTCTACGCCGCGGCCGACCCGGTCGACATTCGCGCGGTCGGGCGCAACTACCAGCCGATCGTGCGCTACAAAGGGTTTCGGCTCGCCGGGCGGCTCTATCAGGCCATGCGCGAGTACTTTTGAGATGGGAAAAGCCGGAGGAAGGACATGGGCAGACCTCCCGCTGACTGTGGACAACGGCAGCTACGGCTTTGATTCGCTGATTCTATGAGTGCAAGAACCGTGTTAACTGTAAGTACTGCATCCGCCCGCCAAGGCCAGGAGACGTGTGAATGAGCATCAATATCGGAGCGCCCGCCGTTGAAGAGCTGCGGCCCCGGATCACCGTGATCGGGGTTGGCGGCGCCGGTGGTAACGCCATCGCCAACATGATCACCGCCGGGATCGAAGGGGTCGACTTTGTCGTCGCCAACACCGACGCGCAGGCGCTCAACAATGCGGTCTCCGAACACCGCATCCAGCTCGGCGCGGAAATCACCCAGGGGCTGGGCGCGGGCGCGCGTCCCGAAGTGGGCCGCGCTGCTGCCGAAGAAAGCATGGCCGAGATCGAGCGCGCGCTTGACGGGGTGCACATGTGCTTCATCGCAGCAGGCATGGGCGGGGGCACCGGTACCGGCGCTGCGCCGGTGGTGGCCAAGGCGGCGCGCGACAAGGGCGTGCTTACCGTGGGTGTGGTGACCAAGCCGTTCCTGTTCGAAGGCACGCGCCGGATGCGCGCGGCCGATGCCGGGATCGAGGAACTGCAGAAGCATGTCGATACCTTGATCGTCATCCCCAACCAGAACCTGTTCCTGGTCGCCAAGGCGGATACCACCTTCAAGGAAGCCTTCCAGATGGCCGACGAGGTGCTCCAGCAGGGGGTACGCTCGATCACCGACCTGATGGTCATGCCCGGCCTGATCAACCTCGACTTTGCCGACGTCCGCTCGGTCATGGCCGAAATGGGCAAGGCGATGATGGGGACCGGCGAAGGCAGCGGCGAAAACCGCGCATTGGAAGCCGCCGAAAAGGCGATCGCCAACCCGCTGCTCGACGGCGTCTCGATGCAGGGCGCCAAGGGCGTGATCATCTCGATCATCGGCGGCGAGGACATGAAGCTGCTCGAAGTCGACGAAGCCGCGAACCATATCCGCGAACTGGTCGATCCCAACGCCAACATCATCTGGGGCAGCGCCTTCAACCCCGACTTGCAGGGCAAGATCCGCGTCTCGGTGGTTGCCACCGGGATCGAGCAGACCGCTTCGATGGCCGAAGAAGCCGCGCGGCCGTTCAACATGGGGTCGTCGCGCGGTCCGCGCGCTTCGATGACCGCGCCCGCGCCCGCCGAACCGCTGTTCGATCGCACGCCCGCGCCTGAACCGGCTGCGGAACCTGAGCCCGAGCCAGCCGCTGAAACGAGCGAGCCGGCACCGTCGTTCGGCGCGTCCGATGACGATTGGGACATGCCCGCGTCCAGCGATGCGGCGGAAGCAGCCGCCGATCCGCTCGAGCTCGACCTTGAGGCCGAGTCGGGTGGTGAAAGCGGGGCAGCCGACGCTGGCGATGGCGATGGCGATGGCGGCGATGAATTGCTGCTCGATGCCTCACGTCTGGTCGAAGACGATGCACCGGTTTCGGGTGGCGGGATGATGCCCGGGCGCCGCCGCGGCCTGATCTCGAGCGATGATGACAGCGTGGTCGACAGCGGCGACGGGGTCGCCGCGCCGGATGAAAGCTCTGGCGGATCGTCGTCCGACAGCGCTGCTGCTGCTGCACCGGCTCCGGCTCCGGCTCCAGCTCCGGCCCAACCGGCACCCAAAGTGGGCAGCGGGGCGACTCTGTTTGAACGGATGGCCAACCTGTCACGCGGCGGACGCGCGGCGAGCGAGACCGAGGATGAAGACGACGATGGTCCGTCGATATCGATCCCGCGGTTTCTGGGCCGCCAGAACAACCAATAATCCGGGTTGATACCGCGGCATTAGGCCGCGGTTCAGCCTGACCGGTGCAAATGGGGTGCTGGCCGCTTGCCTGCGGTCGGCAGAGGGTTCAAATCACCGCAATGTCCAGTCCCGCCGGTCGCTTGCGCCTCCGCACCGCCATTCTGGCCGGTGCCGTGCTGGCGTTCGCCGCGCTCCCCGGCGCCGCACAGGCCGATCCGGTGGTTCAGCCGCTGCCCCAGGAGTCGCCTGGGATGAAGCTCAACGCCGCGCTGAACCAGCTCGCCAGGAGCCCGCAGGACCTCGAGGCGCTGATCGCCGCGGGCCGCGCCTCGCTCGAACTGGGCGATGTGCAGGCGGCGATCGGGTTCTTTCAGCGCGCCGATACGCTGTGGCCCGGTTCGGTGCGGGTCAAAACCGGTCTTGCCGGGGCCTTTGCCCTGGCCGACGACCCGGTCACCGCGATCAATCTGTTCAATGAAGCCGGAAGGCTCGGCCCGATCGATGCCGCACGCACCGCCGATCGCGGCCTGGCCTATGATCTGGTCGGCGATACCCTGACCGCGCAGACCTATTACCGCCAGTCGCTGGCGCTGCAGGCGAGCGACGAGACCTTGCGGCGGCTGGCCCTGAGCCAGGCAATTGCCGGGGACCGGCGCGGGATGGAAGTGACGCTGGGTCCGCTGCTGCAAAAGCAGGACAAAGCCGCCTGGCGCACCCGTGCCTTTGCTCTCGCGATCCTGGGCGTGGGCGATGAGGCGGAGAGTATCGTCAACCAGACGATGCCCGAGGACATGGCCAAGTCGATGGTCGCGTACTTGCGCTACATGCCCAAGCTGACCCCGGCGCAGCAAGCCGCAGCGTCGAATCTGGGCCAATTCCCCCGCGCGGCCGAAATCGGCCAGGACGATCCGCGTTTTGCGGCCTATGTGCGCCCGCGCGCTGTTCTGGCTGCGGCTTCGCCCGCTCCGGTCCCGGCCAAGGCCGACGCCAAAGCGAGGGACAGGGATAAGGGCAAAAAAGGCAAGGATCAGCAGATCGCCGCCGTGCTGCTCGCGGTGCCCAGCCCGCCGGTGGGCCGCGAAGTTGACGGCAAGCCGGTGCAGCTCGCCGCCGCCGTGCCCGTGGCAGTCGCTCCCAAGCCGGTCCCTGTTACCATGCCCGCTCCCGCCCCTTCATCGGTCCCGCGCGCGGTGGCCCGGCCCGCGCCGGCGGGCACGACCGCAGGTCCAGGTTTCGCTTCGATCGATCCGGGTGCGACCAAGGCGGCGCAAGGCTTTGACCTGCGCCAGCAGGCCAAGCCCGACCTTGCGCCCAACCCTTCGCCCACGCCTGCGCCGATACCCCCGGCGCCCCAGCCAGCGCCGAAGCCGGCTCCCAAACCAGTGCCGAAACCGACGCCGGAATCCATCGACGAAGCCTTCGCCGATTTCACGCCGCCGAGCCGCGAGATCGAACCGCAGGCGGGCGCGGTCGACTTGCGGCACCTCGACCGCCCCGTGAAGCCGGCGACGAGTGCCAAGACGCCGGACAAGCCCAGCGAAAAAGGCAAGGCGGACGGCAGGGCCAAGCCGGGCGAAAAGGTCAAACCGGGTGACAAGGCTTCGGACAAATCCAAGGACAAGGACAAGAAGGACAGCAAGCTCAGCCAGCCGAGCCGGATCTGGGTCCAGGTCGCGACCGGGCGCGACAAGTCTGCGCTTGGCTCCGACTGGCGGCGCATGCTCAAGGACGACCCTGCGGTATTCAAGGGCAAGAAGCCGTTCCTGACCGCCTGGGGCCAGACCAATCGCCTGCTGACCGGTCCGTTCGAGACGCAGAAAGAGGCCAATGCCTTCGTCACCGCGCTCAAGAAGGTCGATTTCAGCGGCGCCTTCGCCTGGACCAGCGCGGCCGGGCAGGTGGTCGACCCGCTCGGCGCAGGGAAATAGAGTCCACCGCTTTTCCACACTTTGTGAACAGGCTTGTCGAGTTATGCGCAGGCCAGCTTCGTGACGTCATTGTCCTTTGTCACCTAGGCGCGCCATCCAGCCTCCATCATGCAAACCGGTCACGACATCGAACGCGAAGAAGACGCCGCACCGGTCGATATGCTCGCCTCCTTGTTCGAAGCGCACGGCTGGCCCTGTGAATTCGTCGGCGAGGACGAGATTTCGGGCGAGATCAAGGGTAGCTGGGCGAGTTACACCGTGCGCGGCGTCTGGCGGCGTGAGGATCACGTCCTGCAGTTGCTCTGCCTGCCCGACATCCGGGTGCCCGAAGACAAGCGCGCGGCGGTGTTCGAACTGCTCGCGCTGGTCAACGAACAGCTCTGGGTCGGGCACTTCGACCTGTGGTCGAACGGCTCGGTGCTGCTCTATCGCCATGGGTTGCTCCTCGGTGATGAAGGGCTGCTCAGCCTCAGCCAGGCACAGGTTGCGGTCGAAGCTGCGGTCGAGGAGTGTGACCGGTTCTACCCCGCCTTCCAGTTCGTGCTGTGGGGCGACAAGAGCCCGGCAGACGCGCTTTCAAGCTCGCTGGTTGACGCTGCGGGCGAGGCCTAGTCAATTTCGCTGTCCTACAGCGTCGCCATGGTGGCATGAGGTGCGCATGTGCAACTTACTCAGCCATGATGAGACCGGCTTCGCCCGCCGGTCCTGCAGATCACGCAGGATGGAAGATTTTTCTTTGTCTGGACTGTGGTCCAAGCGGTCCAAGCGCCGGCGGATGAGAGGTCACGGCGCGTGAAATCGCTCCTGATCTTCGGCTGCGGGAACATGGGCGGGGCGATGCTTGCCGGCTGGCTTGGCTCGGACCTGCCGCTCAGGATTACCGTAGTCGATCCGCTGGTGCATGAAGTCCCGGCTGAGGTCCGGCTGCTACGACAGGTCCCGGCCGAACAGTTCGACGCCGTCCTGCTCGGCATCAAGCCGCAGTCGCTGGGAGAGGCCGCTCCAATGCTGGCATCCGCGCTGCAGCCCGGCACAGTGCTGCTGTCGATTCTTGCCGGAGCGGAGCTTGCCAGCCTTGCCGGCCATTTCCCGCTGAACGGCGGCATCGTGCGGGTCATGCCCAATCTCGCCGCGGCGATCGGCAAGGCCCCGATCGGGCTGTACGGCGATGTTTCGGATCCAGTGCGTGAACAGGTGACCACGCTGATGGCGCCGCTCGGATCGCCCGAATGGCTGGCCCGCGAGGCTGACCTCGACGTGGTCACCGCGCTCGCCGGGTCGGGCCCGGCCTTCGTCTACCGCTTCATCGATGCGCTGGCGACAAGCGGCGCAGCGCTGGGCCTCGACCCTGCGCAGGCGGAGCGGCTTGCCTTGCGCATGGTCGAAGGCGCGGCGGCGCTGGCCGCGGCGGCGGGTGAAGCGCCGACGGAACTGGCGCGGCGGGTTACCAGTCCGGGCGGAACCACTGCCGCAGGCCTCGCGGTTCTGGACGCCGATGGAGCCCTGCAGCGCCTGCTGAACGAAACCATACGCGCGGCTGCGCAGCGCGGGGCAGAGCTCGCCGCAGCGGCTCGCGGGGAAGGCTGATACAATCTGCGACATGCGCTGCGTCCGGTTTCGCTTGAAACCGCGTCCAACAGCGCCGATATTGGCGAATAGCGACCTATCTTGGTCCGCTTACAGGAGTTTGATCCATGGCTGAATGGAACGATCCGCAGACCACCCGCAGCCCGTTTGGCACGGGCGCGCAGCTCAACGGCGCGATGGTTGGCGGCGCAGCGCGCGATGAAGGTCTGCGCAGCTACATGCTATCAATTTACAATTACATGGCCTCGGGCGTGTTGCTTTCGGGCGTTGTCGCGCTGCTATTTGCGCGCTCGGGCATGGCGGAGGCCACCTTCGGTTCGCCGCTGCGCTGGGTGATCGCGCTCGCGCCGCTCGGTTTCGTCATGGCGATGAGCTTCGGCTTGCAGCGCATGCAGACCTCGACGCTCAAGATGCTGTTCTGGGGCTTTTCTGTGGCGATGGGGCTTTCGCTCTCGTCGATCTTCTTCATCTACACCGGCCCGTCGATCGCGATCACTTTCTTCGCCACCGCGGGCGCTTTCGCCGGGCTGAGCCTCTATGGCTACACCACCAAGCGCAACCTCACCGCGATGGGGTCGTTCATGGTGATGGGCCTGATCGGCATCATCGTCGCGATGCTGCTCAACCTGTTCCTGCAGTCGAGCGCGCTGGCGCTGGCGATTTCGGTACTTGGCGTGTTGATCTTTGCCGGGCTGACCGCGTGGGATACGCAGCGGCTGCGCAGCACCTACTACCAGGTGCAGGGCACCGATCTGGTCCAGAAGGTCGTGATCATGGGCGCGCTCAGCCTCTATCTCGACTTCGTCAACATGTTCCAGTTCCTGCTGAGCTTCATGGGCGATCGCCGCTGATCGCACACAGCGAACGGACAAACGTGCCCGGCGTGCCCTTCAGCGCGCCGGGCATTTGCTTTATGGTTCCGGTAGGTTAGAATTCAGGCGCGTGTAATGCACGGCGTGCCAAGTGGCCGGTTACGCCAGCGGGAATGAAATAATGGGTTCGCAATTTCACAAGATCATCTTCGGGATGGCGCTGCTGCTCGCTGCGAGCGAGCTGGCGGCCAAGCCAAAGAAGCAGCCCCTGCCGCCGCCCCCGCCGCCGCCCCCGCCGCCGGTGGTGGTCTATATTCCGCCGCGCCCGACCCCGCCGCTGGGTGCCTCGCCGCTGTTCAAGGTTCCGGCGGTGGCACCCGGCGGCGTGCATCAATCGATCAACACCGGGATCGGTCCGATGCAGACGGTCTGGAACTTTCGCTCGGCTTACAACGTCGCCGCGCTGAATTGCCAGAATGCCGAACACAATGATGTCCTGGTCGGCTACAAGCGTTTCCTCAAGGCGCACAAGCTGGCACTGGGCAAGGCCAACCGCGCGGTTGATGCCGATTTCCGCAAGCGCTTTGGCGCGGCCTATATCCGCCCGCGCGAAGCCTATATGACACAGGTCTACAACTATTACGCCTTCCCGCCGACGCTGCACAATTTTTGCGACGCAGCGCTGCTGATGGCGCGCGAATCGATGACGCTCAAACCCGCTGAACTGAATGCTTTTGCGGCACGTTATCTGCCCCAGTTCGACATGCTATTCGAGAATTTCTATCGCTCGTATGATCAGTACCGCGCCGACGCGGCAGCATGGGATGCCAAATATGCGCCGGTGGCTGTGCAGGCGCCCGCGCCGGTCGTACTGCCGCCCGCCACGACAACGACCACGCCTACGGCTGCGCCCGGGCGCTGATCGGACGCGCGGTCGATTTGGTCTTTCAAGCGCGCGGGGCTTTCGCTAAGGGAGCCAGCGCGCAGCAGACCGCCGCCGCGCGTGAACAGCACTGAACGGGGCCGTAGCTCAGATGGGAGAGCGCGTCGTTCGCAATGACGAGGTCAGGGGTTCGATCCCCCTCGGCTCCACCAGTGCGGTTCGGGCTGTAAATTGGCCCATGCTGGGCTGCAAACGGCGGCCTTCTGCGCTTCCGGTGCTCACGGCCAGCAAGGCCGCTGCGCGCCGGTTCTCGAAGTCCTCCATTTTCGCTCCAGCCTGAACCAATTTCCAACCCGAACCGCTCCCAAACCCGCTCAGGCTGAGCCTGTCGAAGCCCGCGCGCGACATTCGCGCCATAACCCGCTAGTAACGAACCCATGCATTTTCTCGATCAGGCCAAGATTTTCATCCGCTCGGGCCAGGGCGGCCCCGGCGCGGTGGCGTTCCGGCGCGAGATGTATGTCGAATACGGCGGACCCGACGGCGGCAACGGCGGCAAGGGCGGGGATATCATTTTCGAGGCCGTGCCCGGGCTCAACACCCTGATCGACTTCCGCTATGCCCAGCACTTCAAAGCCCCGCGCGGTGTCCACGGATCGGGACAGAACCGCACCGGGGCCGGCGGCAAGGACCTGGTGATCAAGGTTCCGATCGGCACCCAGCTGATCTCGGACGATGACCGCGAGACCGTGCTGCTCGACCTGACCGAGCCGGGCCAGCGTGTGGTCTTTCTCGAAGGCGGGATGGGCGGGCGCGGCAATGCCAGCTACAAGACCAGCACCAACCGTGCCCCGCGCCAGCACCAACCGGGCGAAATGGGCACCGAGATGTACGTCTGGCTGCGTTTGAAGTTGCTTGCCGACGCAGGCTTGCTGGGTATGCCCAATGCGGGCAAGAGCACCTTCATCAACCAGGTCAGCAATACCAAGGCCAAGGTCGGTGATTACGCCTTCACCACGCTCACTCCGCAGCTTGGCGTGGTGCGGCACAAGAACCGCGAATTCGTGCTGGCGGACATTCCCGGCCTGATCGAAGGCGCTGCCGACGGTGCGGGGATCGGCGACCGGTTCCTCGGCCATATCGAGCGCTGCCGGGTGCTGATCCACCTGATCGATGTCAACGGCACCGATCCGGCGGACGCGCTCGAGATCATCGAAGAGGAACTGGGTGCGTACGGCAACGGCCTTGAAGACAAGCCGCGCCTGATCGCGCTCAACAAGATCGACCTGGTCGATGCCGAGCTGGTCCGCATGTTCACCAAGGAACTGAAGGCAGCGGGCGCGAAGAAGGTCTTCCCGATTTCGGGCGCAACCGGGCAGGGGATGGACAAGCTGCTCGACGCGGTGATCGGTTACCTCCCCGCCGCGACCGGAACCGAACGCCCGGCGGGTGAGCGCGAAGAGGCAGATACGAGCGAGTGGTCGCCGCTCTAAGGGGTTTGCGCACCGCAGCGGAATCGCTAAGCCCCGCCGCGATGCTGATTACGCGCCTTTCAGATCTGGCCGATGTCCGGACTTGCCCCCGCCTGGTGGTCAAGATCGGCTCGTCGCTGCTGGTCGGATCGGGCGGTTTGCGGCGCGCGTGGCTCGAAGCGCTGGTCCGTGAACTCGCCGCAGCGCGGGCGCACGGGCAGGAGCTGATTGTAGTCTGTTCGGGCGCGATTGCGCTGGGCGCGGGGCGGCTTGGCCTCGACAAGGGCGGCCGGGGCAGTCTGGCCGATGCGCAGGCCGCCGCCGCCGTGGGGCAGATCGCGCTGTCGGGACTGTGGGCGGAGCTGCTCTGCGCGCATGGGTTGATCGCGGCGCAGCTGTTGCTGACCCTGGAGGATCTGGAAGACCGCCGCCGCTATCTCAACGCTACCGCAACGCTCACGCGGCTGCTCGATGCCGGGGCAGTGCCGGTGATCAACGAGAATGACAGCGTCGCCACGCAGGAAATCCGTTTCGGCGATAATGATCGGCTGGCAGCTCGCGTGGCGCAGGCGGCGCGGGCCAGCGCGGTGTTGCTGCTGTCCGATGTCGACGGGTTGTTCGATCGCAATCCGGCCGAACCGGGCGCCACGCTGCTGCGCGAAGTACGCGGGGTGACCGCTGATGTGCATGCAATGGCAAGCGGCGGCAGCTCGTCGGGCTTGGGCTCTGGCGGCATGACCAGCAAGCTCCAGGCCGCTGAAATCGCCGAGCGTGCAGGGATTGCCCTGGCGATCGGTTCCGGGCTGGTCGAGGCACCGCTCGCGCGGATCTGCGGCGAAGGGATCGGCACGCTGTTCCTGCCGCTGCGCAAGGCCGCCGCGCGCAAGGCCTGGCTGGGCGGGCGGCTGCGACTGAAGGGTGCGCTGACGGTCGATGCCGGGGCGGTCACCGCGCTGGGCAAGGGATCGAGCCTGCTTGCTGCCGGGATCACCGCGATCGAAGGTGAGTTCAAGCGCGGTGATGCGGTAACGGTGTGCGGGCCCGATGGCGCGGTGATCGCGCATGGCCTGGCTGAATACGACGCCGGCGATTGCCGTAAACTGCTCGGCCACAAGAACAGCGAGCACGCCGCGTTGCTTGGTTACGCGCCGCGCTCGGCGGTGGTCCACCGTGACCAGATGGAATTCCTCTGATGCTGGCGGTGACCGGCGCGACCGGCTTCGTCGGGCAGGCTGTGCTCGATCGCGCGCAAACCTCGGGAATCGCGGTGCGGGCGCTGGCACGCAAAGCGCAGGCTCCGCGCGGCGGCGTGGAGTGGGTCACCGGCGATCTTGATGATTCCGCCGCGCTGGCCGCGCTGATGCAGGGTACGGAGGCCGTCATCCACATCGCCGGGGTGGTGAATTCGCCTGATCCCGCAGTGTTCGAGGCGGGCAACGTCAAGGGCACGCTCAATGTGATCGAGGCGAGCCTGGCCGCCGGGGTGCAGCGCTTCGTCCACGTCTCCTCGCTCTCGGCGCGCGAGCCTGACCTTTCGGCTTATGGTGCGAGCAAGGCCCGCGCGGAAAAGCTGGTGCGCGCCAGCGGGCTCGACTGGACGATCGTCCGCCCGCCGGGGATCTACGGCCCGCGCGATGTCGATTATTTCGAGATGTTCCGCCTTGCCCGCTGGGGTGTAATTCCGGTCCCGCCGCGTGAGGGCCGCGCCTCGATCATCCATGTCGACGATCTGGCCCGGCTGCTGCTGGCGCTGGTCCTTGGCGGGGAAGCGGTCTCGCACCGCGTGTTCGAGCCCGACGATGGGCACAAGCATGGCTGGAGCCACTACGAACTGGCTCGCGCGATCGGCTGGGCGATGGAGCGGCGGCCATGGGTCGTGCACCTCAGCCGCGCCTCGCTCGAACGCGCTGCGCGCGCCGACCGGCTGGTCCGCGGCGGCAAGGCCCGGCTCACCCCCGACCGGGTGGGTTACATGAGCCACCCCGACTGGGTGGTCAGCCCGTTCGACCGCCCGCCTGCCGAGCTGTGGAAGCCCGAAGTGCCCACGCGTGAAGGGCTCAAGGCGACCGCCAAATGGTACCGTGATAACAAGTGGCTCTAGGCGTTGGATTCGACTCCCCCATAGTGCAGGCATAGTCTCGTCCCGGGGTCGCGAGTCGGGTTGGCGGGAATTTCCGCCATTCGAACGCTGAAGGGGAAATTCGCAATGCAAAAACTAGTGCTCGTCGCCGCATTGGCGGCACTGGCTGCCTGTTCGAAACAGGATGCCGCGCCCGCCGCTGACGCCACTCAAGCCGCCGCCGCAACGCCGACAGTCGTGACCGTTGCCGCAGATGGCAAACCATCGACCGGAATCTACAAGGTCACCACCTCCGACGGCAAAGTTGTCACCGAAGAGGTCAAGGCCGACGGGACCTATGTGGACATGCAGGACGGCAAGGTCGTGGAAACCGGCAAGTGGGAGCAGAAGGCACCCGAAACTTTCTGCAACACCAAGGATGAAGCAGGCGCCAAACAGCGTTGCGGAACCGAAAAGGTCGACGAAAAAGGCGTTTGGACTTCGGTTAACCCCGAAGGAAAAACGGTAACCGTCGTCCGCGTCGAAGGCTGATTACGCTGAACTGGACCAGGCACCGGCGTCTCAAACGCGCCGGTGCTGTTTCGGCCCTGGCCTAAAGGAACGGCTCGTAGCCCGGCGGCAGTTCGCTCGCCACAACCTCGCCGTGGATACCGCATTCGGTCTTGTCCCAGCCCTTCCAGCGGCCCGAACGCGGGTCTTCGCCCGGCGCGACCTTGCTGGTGCAGGGCATGCAGCCGATCGAGGGATAACCTTGCGCGACCAGCGGGTGGCGCGGCAGCTTGTGCTGTTCGAAATAGGCTTCGAGCCGATCCTTGTCCCAATCGGCGAGCGGGTTGAGCTTGAGCCGGCCCTCATCGATTTCGAACCGCGGCAAGGCACCGCGGCTCTTGGCCTGGAACGCCTTGCGGCCCGAAATCCAGGCGTCGAACGGCACCAGCGCGCGGCGCAGTGGGGCGACCTTGCGAATCTCACAGCAACCGTCGGGATCGTAGGACCACCTCAGCCCGGTCGCATCGCGCGCGGCAAGGTCATAGGGATCGGGCCGGTACACGCGCAGGTCGGTGAAGCCGAGCCGCTCGGCCAGCTCGTCGCGGTAAGCCAATGTATCGCCGAACATCTTCTGGGTGTTGACGAATATTAGCGGCACGTCTTTGTCCGCCGCCGCGACAAGGTGCAGCAAGACCGCCGATTCCGCGCCGAACGAGGAGACCACCGCCAGCCGGCCCTTGAGCTCGTCCGCCAGCAGTTCGGCCAGCATCTCGCCGGTATCGACGCCCGCGAAACGCGCCTCCAGCACGTCCGTATCGGCCTCGACGAAGGCCGGTGCGGTATCGATCACGTCCCGCTGGCGCTGGGCTTCAGCCATGCCGCTTTGCCCAGATCGGGCTGCGGTCATCGGCGGCTGCCTGATAGACCTCGGCGTAGCGCTTCAACGCAGCCTCGGCATCCGCCGGATCGAGCGGCACTTCGGGGGCGAAGGCATCGAAGCCGCAACGGCGCATGAAGGCGATCTGGTCAACCAGCACGTCGCCCACCGCGCGCAGCTCGCCGGTATAGCCTGCCTCGCGCAGCACCCGTGCGGCGGTATAGCCGCGACCGTCGCCGTAAACCGGGAAGTTGATTTCGATCAGGCGCAGGCGAGCGAGGTGCGGCAGCAGGTCGCGCGCCTCGTCGCCCGGTTCGAGCCGGACTGCGGCGGCGTTCGATTGTTCGCCGAACGAATCGACTGTCACACCAGGATCGCCGACAGCCTCGTCATCGCGGAAACGGAACTGGACGTCAGCCATACAAGGCCTCCTTGAACGGGGCCATGCCGATCCGGCGGTAGGTGTCGAGGAAGCGCTCGCCGTCGGCGCGGGTGCTCAGGTAGAGTTCGGTGGCCTTTTCGACCGCATCGACGATCCCGTCCTCGTCGAACCCCGGCCCGGTGATCTGGCCGAGCGACGTGTCTGCACCCTCGCACCCGCCGAGCAGAAGCTGGTAGTTTTCGGTCCCTTTGCGGTCGACCCCGAGGATGCCGATGTGCCCGGCGTGGTGGTGGCCGCAGGCGTTGATGCAGCCCGAGATCTTGAGCTTGAGCTCGCCGATCTGCTGTTCTTTCGCCGCGAGCCGCTGGCCGATCTTCTGCGCGACCGGAATCGAGCGGGCATTGGCGAGGCTGCAATAGTCGAGCCCCGGGCAGGCGATGATATCGCCGACGAGGTCGAGGTTGGCGGTGCCGAGACCCGCTTCGTCAAGTTGCTGCCACAGGGCATAGAGCTGGTCCTTGCGGACATGCGGCAGGACGATGTTCTGCGCGTGCGTGACGCGCAACTCATCAAACGAATATTGCGTCGCCAACCTGGCCATCAGCCGCATCTGATCGGCACTGGCATCCCCGGGGATGCCGCCGGTGGGCTTGAGGCTGATCGTCGCAGCAATGTAACCGGGGGCCTTGTGGCGCACGCAATTGTTATCCACCCACAGCGCAAAGTCGGGATCGCTGC
>JANOAD010000035.1:0-2012 GCA_031410955.1 Novosphingobium sp.
CGTGGTGATGGGCTGCGCGGTGCAGCAGGGTTCGACCAGCGGCAATGTCGCCCGCCTCGCCGCATTGCGCGCCGGCCTTCCGGTCTCGGTTCCTGCGATGACGATCGACCGGCAGTGTTCGTCGGGGCTGATGACCATTGCCACTGCGGCCAAGCAGATCATTGTCGACAACATGGACATCTGTGTCGGCGGCGGGCTCGAGAGCATTTCCAAGGTGGTCGGCAGCGGCAAGATGTTCGTCGAGCCGGATCGGCAACTGCTCGAGATGCATCCGGATATCTACATGCCGATGATCGGCACTGCCGAAGTGGTCGCCAAACGCTATGGCATCAGCCGCGAAGCGCAGGATGAATATTCGCTCCAGTCGCAGCAGCGCACCGCTGCCGCGCAGGCTGCGGGCAAGTTCGATGACGAGATCGTCGCTTGCGATGCGACCATGGCGGTGGTCGACAAGGAGACCAAGGAGGTCTCCTACATGGAGGTCACCGCCACCAAGGATGATTGCAACCGGCCCGACACCACACTCGAAGGGCTTGCCAGCCTCAAGCCGGTGATGGGCGAAGGCGGGGTGATAACGGCGGGCAATGCCAGCCAGCTGTCGGATGGTTCCTCGTCCGCCGTGCTGATGGAAGCCAGGGTCGCCGAGAAGCGCGGGCTAACCCCGCTCGGCCGCTATGTCGGCATGGCGGTTGCCGGAACCGAACCCGACGAAATGGGCATCGGGCCGGTCTTCGCGATCCCCAAATTGCTTGAGCGGTTTAATCTCAAGATGGACGACATCGGGCTGTGGGAGCTCAACGAGGCATTCGCAGTGCAGGTGCTCTACTGCCGCGATAAGTTGGGCATTCCCGACGAGCTGCTCAACGTCAACGGCGGCTCGATCTCGATCGGCCACCCCTTTGGCATGACCGGCGCACGCTGCACCGGCCACGCGCTGATCGAAGGCAAGCGTCGCGGTGTGAAGTACGCCGTGGTGACGATGTGCATCGGCGGCGGCCAGGGCGCGGCGGGTCTGTTCGAGGTGTTCTAGGCGACACAATCCTCTCCATTTTCGCCGAATGGCGCAAATGGGGAGGTGGATCGCCCGCCAGGGCGAGACGGAGGGGTTTCTGCCTCGCCGCATTACCCCTCCGTCACGGCCTGCGGCCGCGCCACCTCCCCATTTGGCTTCGCAAAATGGAGCGGATCTTGAGCGACTTGCGTTAAACCCCATTCCCGCCCATCCTCCCACCCAACGGATCGCACTAGGGGGAGCCACCAACGATGACCGAGCATCTCGGTATCATCGAAATCCTCGGCATAGCGGGCAGTGTCAGCCTGCTCTCGGGCTGGCGGCTGTACCTCTGCGCACTCGCGACCGGGCTGGCGATGCACTATCAGGTGTTGCCGCTGCCCGAGCACCTCAAGGCCTTGCAGGTGCTCGCCAACCCGTGGGTGATGGGCGCGGCTGGCTCAGCCGCCTTCCTCGAATTCTTCGCTGACAAGATCGCCTGGCTCGATTCGGTGTGGGACACGGTCCACACCCTGATCCGGCCCCTGGGCGGGGCGCTGCTGACGCTCGCGGTGATCGATCCGGGCGATCCGGCGACGCAGGCGATTGCTTTCATCCTCGGCGGCGGCGCGACCTTGCTGGCGCACGGCGGCAAGGCCGGGGCGCGCGCGGTGGTCAACACCAGCCCCGAGCCGGTCAGCAATGTGGTGATCTCGACCGCCGAAGACGTAGTCACCTCCGGGCTGCTCTACGTCGCCTTCGCGCATCCGGTGGTCGCGGGGGCAATCGCGGTTGCGCTGTTGGCGCTCGCGGTCTGGCTGCTGCTGCTGGCGCGGCGGGTGTTCAAGCGGCTGTTCGGGCGGGGTGAGCCCAAATCCTCCCCGGCACGGGGAGGTGGCAGTCCGCAGGACTGACGGAGGGGGCCCGCGTCGCAGCGCGAGGCGGCTGGCCCCCACCACCACCGCGTCGCGGGGGTCCCCCGCCCCGTTCCGGGGGGGATCGAAGCCGCAACCAGCAGTCG
>JANOAD010000036.1:0-6497 GCA_031410955.1 Novosphingobium sp.
AGGCTTCGGGCCTACTTCCCCACCGTAAACCCATAAGGGATATACAGAAACACCTCGGTATTACTCACCTGCGCCCAGGCGATTTCGCGGTCGGGGGCGGATATAGCCCTTGCCATTTTTGGTGAGCGATCCATTCGGATCGGCTTGGGACAGGATTATTCGAACAGGGTGATGAGCTTGGCCAACACATCGTCAAGCAAGGCGGCGGGCAAAGCGTCCACCTTGCGCCCTTGCCGCTCCACCAAATCAAGCACGCGCGGCTGATCGCAGCGAACGAGGCCCGTGGTCTTGATGCCGGTGATCTCCACTGCGAAGCCGATGCGCCGGGCAAAGTCGCCGCCGTTGGTGATCGGCAGGACCACCGGCAATTTGGTCGCTGCGTTGAATTCTGTTGGAGACACGATCAGCACCGGCCGATGGCCCTGTTGCTCGCGCCCTTGGGTGGGATTGAGCGACACCATGTAGATGTCACCCCGCTTCACAGGATTTCTTTGCCCAGTGCCGGGGCATCAAGCCACTCCCGCTCCTCCGGCGAAGGATCGTGCGAATAGTCCGATGCTGCAAGCAGTTCGGCGAGCGAATAGCGTGGCCGCTGCGATGATACGACCACCAGACGGCCACCGTCGACAGCGAGGCCGACGGATGCACCTGCCTTCAAGTGGAGCAACTCCAGCAAGGCAGGGGGCACTGCCAGCATTACAGAGCCGCCCACTTTGCGAAGACTTGTGATGTGCATGGCGCGCGTCCTTTTGTTATATTTTTGTATAACATACCCGGAGGTCATTGTCAAAGGGCGGTCCGCGCTGAGCGTGTATTCCCTACTTCCCCACCGTAAACCCATAAGGGATATACAGAAACACCTCGGTATTACTCACCTGCGCCCAGGCGATTTCGCGGTCGAGTCCGGTGATCGTCACGCCGTAGTCGGGGCCGTATAAGGTGCTGGCGTGCTTGCTCGCCGTGGCGATGCGGCGGTAGATTTCGTCGCGGTATTGCTCGGGATTGACGATGGTCAGCGCCAGCGGGCCCTGCTGGGTGATCAGCGAGCGGCCGGTGGCGGGCACTGCCTTCACGAAGGTGGCGATGCTGTGCTGGGCATCGGCGATGGTGCCGGTCAGCCTGGTCTTGATCATCAGGCGGATGGTGGCGGTGTTGCCGTCATCCTCGAAGGTCGGCTTGACCTGGCCGCTTTCGTTCTCGTCGTCGTCGCTGTCGTCGTCTTCGTCTTCGATCTTGTCGTCGGGTCCGGCGAGGCCGGGGAACAGGGTCTTCCAGTTGGCGCGGGTCACTTCGGTCACCTCAAGCTGGCCGGTGACGAGGCTGAGGCCGTCCTTCTTCGCCCGGTCGAGCGCGGCGAACAGCATCGCCTGAACCTCGCTCCGGCGCATATCGGCCTCGCGCGAATCCGAGACGATCTCGATGTGCCGGACCACCCCGTCGGCCGGGCGGCGCAGCCCGATCACCGGGCGCTTGTCGAGATAGGGCAATACCGATGTGATCGGCGCGGGCCGCGAGGTCATCTTGCTGCCAGTGACGATTATTTCCATGCCGGACCCGCCGCCGTCATCCCCGTCCTGCGCCAGCATCGGGCTGGCGGCTAGCGCCAGGGCGAGCAATGCAATTCCCTTCAGGGCTTTCATGGCGTCCCTCCCGGACCGGTCACTTCGGGTTGATGTTGTAGCGATAGGGCACGAACAGGAAGACCTCGGTGCTGCTCACCTGGGTCCACACCAGCGGCAGGTCAGCTCCGGCGATGCTGAAGGTGAATTCGGACCCGACCAGCGCCGCACTGTGCCGCGCATCCTCCGCCACCAGTTTGAGCACAGCATCGCGGTACTGATCGGGATTGACCACGGTGAGCTGGATCGTGCCGGCACTCTCGACCGTTGCCCGGCCCGAGCCCTTGATCGAATTGATGAAAGTCTCCAGTCGCTCGCGCGCCGCATCTGCCGAGCCATCGAGCCGGGTCTTGGCCATGATCGTGACCCGACTGGTGTCGATCCGGCCGCCGTATTCGTAATTAAGGTCCTTGCGGTTGCGGTCGGTCAGCGGTTCGAGCTGGAAGTTTCCGATGACCAGTTCGAACCCGGCCGCCTTGGCCTTGCTCATCGCGGCGCTGATGACCGTCTGGATCTCCTGCTTGCGCACCGCATAGTCACGCGAATCCGAAGTGACGGTAAAAGCCATGACCGCCGCGTCGGCGGGGCGGCGCAGGCCGACTACCGGGCGGTCCTGCCGGTAGTACGGCGCATTCTGGCGATTGGCGGTGACCATGACCTCGCCCAGCGGCGGGACGAAGCTTTCCTGCGCCAGCGCGGCAGTGCCGCCTGCCAATAGTGCTGCGGCAAGCAACAAGGTTCGAGTCAACATAGCGCGCCCCTCCTGCTGCGATGTTTCACTATTACATTGGAATTGGCAATGCGGTGAATTGATCTAGGATGGGGCGATGTTCAATTCTCGGCGACTTGTGACGATTGCGGCGCTGGTGCTGCTGACCGTCACCGCGCAGGCCGCGCCGCCGCTGGCCTATCCTGAGGTCGATCACATTGTCGTCGCCAAGGCGGCGCGGACCATGACGCTGTACGGGGTGGATGGCTCGGTTACCGTGATCGACCATGTCCAGCTCGGCGGCGATCCGGTCGGACCGAAGCACTTTGAGGGCGACCGGCGCACCCCTGAGGGGCGCTTCACGATCGACTACGGCAACCCGAACAGCGCCTATCACCTGGCGCTGCACATCTCCTATCCGCGCGCGTCGGACACCGCCTATGCCGCAGCACTTGGGCGCAGCGCGGGCGGGCTGATCATGATCCACGGCCAGCCCAACGATTGGCCGGTCGGGAGAGTGCCGGGCGACTGGACCGACGGCTGCATCGCGCTGGCCGATGAACAGATCGAGGCGCTGTGGACAGCGGTGCCGGATGGGACCGAAATCGAAATCGTTCCCTAGAGCGAGCAGATATTCTTGACTTGAACTTGGTTTGTTCTACTCCTGTTGATGGAATCAGGAGTCGGACACCATAACCCAAGCGAATTTTGCCTATCTTGCCCCGTCCAGCGACGCCGCCGGCCTGCCACTGGCGCTGTCGGTCTTTGCTGACCGGGCGCACCTGCGCGGTCAGATCGGGGACGACGCCAAAGCCGCCGGGTTGCGGCTTATGCACAGCGGGGAAGTGGCCGAACTGCTCACTGCAGAAGCGCGGCCGCTGGGTGATGTGGTGGTGGTTGATTGCCCGGGCAATGATGCAGCGACGCTGGCTGTCCTGGCGCGGCTGGATGTGCGCGCGGCTCAGGCGGGAACGCGGATGGTGGTTTCGACCAGCCTTGCCGCGCTTGACGACGTGTTCGGCTGTCTCGACCAGTCGGGCGCCCAGATCCTGGTCAATCCGAGCCGGGGCGAACGGGTGCTGGCGATCGGTCGCGCGCTGGTCGATGCGGCGGGCAGCCGGGTGCGCGAACTGTCCGACGAAGACCGGCTGGCCTTGCTGCGGCTGACCGAACAGGTCGCCGAAATCGCTCAGCGCCTGGACCGGCTGGGCACGCCGCCCGCGCTGAACCCTGAAGGCGATACCGGCGCGTTTCGCTTCGAAAGCCCCAAACCACCTTATCTCGGCGCGGATAGCGACCAGAGCGATCGGCTGGTCCGCGCCGCGCGCCCGGCGCTGCCCGATCCGCGGCTGGTGCGGCGGATCATCCGCCAGCGGCAACTGCGCGCGCGGTTCTTCGATGGCGATCTGTTTGCCGATCCCGCCTGGGACATGCTGCTCGACCTGACCGCGGCGCGGGCCGAGCATTCGCGGGTTTCGGTCACCAGCCTGTGCATCGCCAGCGGGGTGCCGCCAACCACCGCGCTGCGCTGGATCGGACAGATGACCGAGGGCGGGCTGCTCGAACGGGTCGAGGACGAGACCGATCGGCGCCGCGCTTTCATCACCCTGACCGACAAGGCGGCGGACACGATGGCGCGCTATTTCGCCGAGGTCGGTGCGCAGGCATCGCGGCTGGTTTGACGGTTGCAGGCAAGCCGCCGCGCGCTTCTCACAGGATTGACCCCGTCCGCTTTTCGCAGCATAGGCCGCGCTCCCTGGTGAGGGGCGCTTAGCTCAGTTGGTAGAGCATCTCGTTTACACCGAGAGGGTCGGCGGTTCGAGCCCGTCAGCGCCCACCAGTTTTGCCGAAATAGCGAATGTCCGGGGGACATTCGCCGGCAAAACTCCCGAGCGCAAGCGAAGGGCGCGCTGCCCTATTTCGCTTCAGCGATCAACGCGGTGCTTTCCGCGCTGGCCCAATCGCGCGGCCCCGATGTGCGCCAGACTTCCCGCCCGCTCGAATCATACAGCACGGTCGTCGGTAATTGCTGCGCATCGTACTGGAACATAACCGAATTATCCGGGTTCAGCCACGGTTCCAGCTTGGTTACCCCGCGCTCGGTGAGGAACTTTGCGACACCGCCCAGCTTCTCGGTATCCTGGTTGATCGTCAGCACTTTGACTGCTGCATTCTTCGCGGCGATGGCATCGAGCTGCGGCAGTTCGGCGATGCACGGCGCGCACCAGGTGGCCCAGAGGTTGATCAGCAGCGGCTTGCCCTTGAGGCTGGCGAGATTGAGCTCCTTACCCGCCGAGTCCTTGAGCTGGAAATCGGGCAGCGCGCTGCCCTTGTGGCTGCGGTCGATCCCGCCGACCGCCACTGCGGCACTATCGCCGGCACTGGTCTGCGGTTGCGCCTTGTCCGCGCTTTGCCTATCGCACCCCGCAAGCAACAGGACGCAGCCGAGGATAGCGAGCTTGAGCGAAGGCGAAGACAGCAAGGGCGGCTCCAATGCGATGTGGGGCGGACGGTTCGCCGGCGGGCCGTCGGCGATCATGCGCGAGATAAATGCCTCGATCCCCTTCGACAAGGTCTTGTGGCGGCAAGACATCGCTGCGTCAAAGGCCCACGTGGCGATGCTCGCCGCGCAAGGCATCGTCTCGGCCGAGGACGGGACGGCCATCGCCAACGGGCTCGACCAGGTGGCCGCCGAGTATGCGGCGAACGGCGTTCCCGAAAACTGGGACCTCGAAGACATCCACATGGTCACCGAAAGCCGGCTGGCCGAACTGATCGGCTCGGCGGCGGGACGGCTCCACACTGCCCGAAGCCGCAACGACCAGGTGGCGACCGATTTCAAGCTGTGGGTGCGCGAAGCATGCCTTCAGGCCGAAGCCGCGCTCGGCGCTCTGCAGGTCGCGCTGGTCACCCGCGCGGGCGAACATGCGGACAGCATCATGCCCGGCTTCACCCACTTGCAGATCGCCCAGCCGGTGACGCTCGGCCATCACCTGATGGCCTTTTACGAAATGCTGGAGCGCGATCGCTCGCGTTTCGTCGATGCGCATCGCCGGGCAAGCCAATGTCCGCTCGGCTCGGCCGCGCTGGCCGGAACCGGTTTCCCGATCGACCGTGAGGCGACTGCACAAGCGCTCGGCTTCGCGATGCCGACGCGCAACAGCCTCGACAGCGTATCGGACCGCGATTTCGCGCTCGATTTCCTGACCTCCGCGGCGCAGTGTGCGCTGCACCTCTCGCGGCTCGCCGAAGAGCTGATCCTATGGGCGAGCCAGCCGTTCGGCTTCATCGTCCTGCCCGACAGTCTTTCGACCGGCAGCTCGATCATGCCGCAGAAGAAGAACCCCGACGCGGCCGAGCTGGTGCGCGGCCATTCGGGGCGGATCATCGGCGCGCTAACCAGCCTGATGGTGACGATGAAGGGTCTGCCACTGGCCTATTCGAAGGACATGCAGGACGATAAGGTGCCGGTGTTCGAAGCCGCCAGGCTGCTCGAACTGTGCCTTGCCGCAATGACCGGGATGATCGCGGACGCGACCTTCCGCACCGACCGCATGCGGGCTGCCGCTGAACTTGGCTATGCCACCGCGACCGACCTTGCCGACTGGCTGGTGCGCGAGGCGAACGTCCCGTTCCGCGAGGCGCATCACATCACCGGCAGCGCGGTCAAGCTCGCCGAAAGCCGTGGCTGCGCGCTCGACGCGCTGTCGCTTGATGACCTCAAGGCTATCGACGCGCGGATCGATCAGCGCGTGTTTGCGGCGCTCTCGGTCGAATCTTCGGTCGCCGCGCGCGCCAGCTATGGCGGAACCGCGCCGCAGCAGGTAAGGGCACGCGTGGCCGAAGCGCGCATTGCGCTGGGCCTGGAGCAAGCTTGATGCGCCGTCTGGTGGTTCCTGCCCTGATTTTCGCGCTCGCCGGCTGCGGAGCCAACGCGCCGCTCAAGCCCAAGGCCGGACAGTCGCTGCCGGTCGCGCCCTATGGCGCCGAACAGAATCCCACCGCTGAGTCGTTGCTCAAACCTGGTCCCCAGGCTGCGCCGGAACGCAGCGTCGAACTGCGAAAACGTTCGGAAGAACGCGTTCAAGATCCGTTCGACCTGCCCCCTTCCGACTGAAAGCCACTTTCCCATGAATCATTTCGAATACCGCGACGGCGTGCTCTACGCC
>JANOAD010000037.1:0-11002 GCA_031410955.1 Novosphingobium sp.
ATATTCCTTGCGCCCGTCCTTGAAGGTCAGCGCAACCGGAAGCCCGCCGGTGCCGTGGAGGATGATGAGCTTCTGATCGGGGAGCAGATCCTCCCACGGAGTGTCAAGGTTGAAGTCGTATGCCTTGGCGAGGCTGGACAGTACCTGCATATAATATGGGCTTGGCGGGTTCGATTTCGCCCATGGCACTACTGCGCCCTTCTTAAGGCTTAGATGCTCGTTGGGGACGACAAGCTGCGGGTCGAACTCCTGCCGCTCGCCAAGCCCGTCGCAATCAGGGCAAGCGCCTTGCGGGGCGTTGAACGAGAACAGCCGCGGCGCAATTTCGGCGATGGTGAAACCGGAGACGGGGCAGGCGAATTTTTCGGAGAAGACGATCCGGTTGGCGGGCAGGCCGGTACCTTTCATCGTACCGCCGGTGACGTTGGGCGCGGGCGTGAAGGTCGCGCGCGCTTCTCCAGATGCGCTCGGAACCAGTTCGGCCACCGACGTGTCGGCGAGGTCGACGAAGGCCAATCCATCGGCGAGTTTCAACGCCGCCTCGAAACTTTCGGCTAGCCGTTGCTGGATGCCGTCCTTCACGACGATGCGGTCGACCACGACCTCGATGTCATGCTTGTACTTCTTGTCGAGCGCGGGGGCCTCTTCGATCGGGTAAAACTCCCCGTCGATCCGCACCCGGGTGTAGCCCGCGCGCTGCCATTCGAGCAGTTCCTTGCGGTACTCCCCCTTGCGCCCGCGCACCGCCGGGGCGAGCAGGAAGGCGCGGGTGCCCTCGGGCAGGTCCATCACCCGGTCGACCATCGTGGTGACGGTCTGCGCAGTGATCGGCAGCCCGGTCGCGGGCGAGCACGGCACGCCGACCCGCGCCCACAGCAGCCGCATGTAATCGTAAATCTCGGTCACCGTCGCCACGGTGCTGCGCGGGTTGCGACTGGTGGTCTTCTGCTCGATCGAGATCGCGGGGCTGAGCCCGTCGATATGTTCGACATCGGGCTTCTGCATCATTTCGAGGAACTGGCGCGCATAGGCGCTCAGGCTCTCGACATAGCGCCGCTGGCCTTCGGCATAGATCGTGTCGAACGCCAGGCTCGACTTGCCCGAGCCCGACAGCCCGGTGATCACGATCAGGCTGTCCCGCGGCAGCGTGACGTCAAAACCCTTGAGGTTATGCTCGCGCGCCCCGCGCACGACAATATTGGTAAGCGACATGCGCGCGTATGTTCCACATCTGTTCGGGTTGGGCAAGCTGCCCGGGGCTGGTTTGACACAGGTGGGGTGCCGCGGCCTCGGATGCAACGTGGCAGGTGCTGTCAGCGGGCTTTACATGCCGCGCCCATTTGCGCACACTCGCTGCCGGCACAGAGCCTCGTTTGCAGGGGCCGCCAATGCGTCAACAGCAGCGCAGCCGGGCAATTCAGTCCGCCAGCCGCCGCCACGAGCAGGGTCCGCAGAATCACGCCGCGATGCCGGAGGCACCCCCTCGCATCGGCCCGCGGCGCAATTGCGCGCGGGGGGCACGTGGAGAAGAGCCATGACTGTAAAATCGATCACCATCAACCTGATGATTGGCGGTATCCAGAATCCCGACAATTCCATCGGCGACACAACGCAGTATCCGCACAACCTTAGCTACAGCTACAGCATGACCAACAGCCAGCCGACGACAACGGCCGTGGTTGTCCAGAGCGATGGCGATATCGATCTGAGCCTGCTGCCCGGCGGCCCCGGCTATACCCCGGAAACCGATATCTACTTCACCGTTTCCGGACAGATCCGGGGGACCGATGGCAATATGTACTCGCCCCGCTGGGCCCAGCCCGGCGAAGGTTCCGGCGATCCGCGGATGCAGGGCTTCTGCTGGCTGGTGACCAGCCCGACCGACCCGACCGTCGTGCCGTGGCCTCCGGGCATGCAGTCACGGCTGGTTCCCCCAGGCAAGAATCCCGGCGGCACGCAGACGGTGCTGATCGACGATAACCGCCGGGGCAGCCCTTATTACTACGCGCTGGGAGTCTGCTTCGACAACGTGCCCGGCGCCAATGGCGGCTACTACTTCCTCACCTTCGATCCCAGGATCGTCAATCCAGGTTGATTTTGAACGGACGCGCCCGGTCCTTGCTGTCGGCCTAGTGCAGTTCGCGCAAGTACATCGGATGCCGCCAGCCGCGCTGATCCAGCACCTGCCGGATTGGCGCGGCCCGCGCGGTATCGCGCAGGCGCCGGGCGACTTCATAACGCAGCGTCAGAAGTGACGAGGGCAAGTCTGCGTCCGCACCGGCGATCAACCGGTCCATGCCAAGCCAATCCGCCCGTGCCAGCGCGCGCTGGCCTGCGCGCATGTGCATGTCGCCGCGCACCAGCAGCACCGAGGCATAGACCGCGCGCATTACCGGATCGGCAGAATCGGTGCGCTTGGAAAGCAGCGCGATGGCATGGTCGGCGCGCGCCACCGCCTCGCCGGTTCGGCCGCTTTGCGCCAGCAGCCGCGCGTCCAGCTCGTCAAGCTGCGCGGCAAGATCGAGGTTCCAGATGTCGTTGGTAGAATCCTTGGCGATCAGACCGCCCAGCAGGGGCCGCGCCGCCAAGAGTTGCTGGCGCGCAAGGTCGATCCGCCCGAACAGCAAGGCAGCGATCCCCAATTCATAGCGCCGCTTGACCTCGTACTGGATCCACAAGGTGTTGCCCGGCTCTGCGCTGCGCAGCGCGACACTGGTATCAACCGATTTTTGCATTGCGGGGAGAGCTTTACCGCCGTTGCCGCGCATCGTCTCGAGCCGGCCAATGCCGATCATCGTCGTGCCGGTGCCACTGCGGGCGGTGGTGTTGCCGGGATCCTTGGCCAAGACCGCAACGTAGATTGCATTCTCGCGGCTATAGAGCGCGAGGGCGGGCTCGATCTTCTCCTGCCGCTCCAACGCATAGGCGGTCCACGAAACCGCCTGCGCCAAGTCGATCTGCTTGGTCAGATCGCCCGGGTCGTTTGCCGCGATCGCTTCGGACACGCGCTGGGCATTGGCGAAGCTCTTTTCCGCTTCGGCATAACGGCCCTGACCAAACAGAAGCGTGCCAAGATTGCTTTCCGCATAGGACACTTCAAGCTGCCAATCGGGTTTGTTCGGATCGATCGCCACCAGCTGATCGGCCAGCCGCTTGTATTCGCGGAACTGGGCTTCGGCTTCCTTGGTCTCACCGCGTTCATAGGCGGTATAACCCACCCAATAGACGCTTTGTGCATGGTCGAAAATTCGCTTCGGATTATCAGGATCGCGGGCCAGCTGCTCGGCAGTGGTAGCGGCAGCCTGGCGGAAGGCGATCAGGCCGCCCGCGCTGTCACCGCGGATCGCGCTCACCTCGCCCACCAGATGCAGCGCGCGTGCGCGCCGCCCCAGCGCATCGGCATCAAGGCTGCCTGCTTTCTGCCCGGCGTAGTATTTGATCGCGCGCTTGCCGACCACGTCGAGCGCGTCGAGTCGCCCGACCGGCTCAAGCTTCTCGCGCAGGTCGGTCAGCATGAATTCCACCAAGCCATCGGATTCGGCGCGCTGATGATCGGCTTCGCGCCGGGCCTGGACTTGCGCCCAGGCCATCCCGGTCATCACCAATGCGAGCGCGAGCGAGGCACCGACCACGATCCGGGTGCGAACGATGCGGCGGCGTTCGTCGCGGTTGACCAACTCGTCCAGCCCGACCCCGAGCATCGCCGCTGCGAGCTTGAGCTTGGCGCGGCGCTTGCCATCGCCGCTGATCCGCGCGTCGGCCGCCAGCGGGGCGTCGACCGGTTCGTCGGTGATGGTCCGGTCGGGCGCAACGCGGTGAGTCAGCGCGCGCGGGAAACATTCGCTATCGCCCCCACCCGGATTGCCATCGACAATCAGTGCGAGGATCTTGGTGGGATCGCGGTGGGTCTTGAACCAGGCAATCTCGCGGTCGACCCACTGCGACCTGGCCGAGCGCGGCGAGCAGATCACGATCAGGTATTCGGAACCCGCCAGCGCGGTCTCCACCGCCTGGCCGATGCTCGCGCCGGCAGCCTCTTCCTCGCGGTCCTTGAACAAGGGATGGAGCCGCGCCGGAACTGGGCCGCCCGCGCCATCCTTGCCGACCAGCGCCGCCGGAGTGCGATAGGTCTCGATCGCCTGCAGCAGCCACTTGCCCCATTCGGCATCGGCCCACGAATAGCTGACGAAGGCCTTGTAGCGAAAATCGGTCAAGCCGCCCCCTTGCGAAGCGGGCGCTCCGCCGCAAAATCCCGTGCAACCGACAGCCAGCCTAACGCGCGGCAGACAAAGCGCAATCGGATCAAAGCCGATGATGCACGAACCGTCGCTGACCGGTTGTTGCCGCGCGGCAGATATGCCACCCGCTGGGTCAGGGTTTGGAGGGTCGCATCTCATGAAATCGCTTATCGTGTCCGGCGCAATCGCGTTGGGCTTTGCCTTGGGATCGTCCGCCGCGCTGGCCGACGATCCCAAGGATCCGACCATGCGCAGCGCTGCGGCGCGGGCACGCGACAAGGAAATCATCCGCCAGCTCAATCTCGCTGAGCTGCACCGGGTGAAGGAGCGCGATGCGCGCCTTTCAAAACAATGGCGCGAATGGCGCGAATACCAGCGCCAGCATGGGCGTGACCGCTAAGGCAATCGCCGCCGCTACCGTTCACTTGCGCGCAAGCACCCGGCTGGCATAGCTCTCCCCCTTGGGAAAGCGCGTGCCGGCTGGGGAATTGCGAATATGGCTGCGAAAGTAACGGGCATCGGTTCGAAATGGTGGCGGCTGGCGCTGGCGGTGCCGCTGGCGGGCCTGGTCGTGCCGATCGGCCTGTCCGAATCGAGCGCAGCTGCGGCGGCCACGGTCAAGAAGCTCACCAAGAGCAAGGCCAAGGCCAGGAAACCGGTCAAGGCCCGGCGGGTCTGCACGGTCACCAGGGTCAAGGGCCGCAAGGTCACCAAGTGCAAGACGGTGAAGATCGTGGCGGCGGCGCCAGTGCCAATCGCGCCGGTTGTCAACGCCCCGCTGCGGGTGATTTACCAGCCTGAATGGCCCGCCCCGCCACCGATGCCGATCACACCGCAAATCGCACCGGCACCGCCTCAGACAAATCCGGCGGACTATTACTGGATCGACCAGGCGGACAGTCTGGCGCAAGCTTTCGGCAACAGCCCGCCCGATTTCACCTTTACCTGCGACGGGATCGAATGCTGGGCCTGGATCAGCCGCGACGGCGAGGTACTGATCGTCGAGCCGGGCCGCGCGGGGGTGCGGCAGTACTTCTTCGCCGCCAACCAGAGCGCCCCCTATCTGGTGCGCGATTCGTACAATGCCTTCGCCTTCAGCGGTCGCGACCTCGCGGTGGTCTACACCAGCGAGGGGCGGGTTTCGCCTTACGTCGCTTCGCCGCGCGACCGCGATGTCGCCGATGCGCTGCGCGAACGCGGGCGGGCGCTCTATGCCGCATCGCTGCGCCAGCGCCGCTGGGACCGCGGCAGCGCCACTGCCTGGATCGGCGGCTATTCGAGCCTGGGCTATGACGACGGCTGGAATTACGGCTGGAACCCCTTCTGGCGCGAACTGCCGAGCTGGGACCGTCACCACCGCGACCGCCACCGGAAACATCCGCCGCGCCATCTGGACGATGAACACCGCGACCGCGACGACGCACGCCGCCGCTATGACGATTGGCACCGCCGCGGCGCACCGGGCGCCCCGCCGCCAACCGGCAACCCGGTGGTGACGCCCACCGACAGCGGCGAGCCCGGGACCAAACCGCGCCCGGGCTGGCGTCCGCGCCCCGGAACGCCGCCGGTACCCCCGGGCGCAGCACCGACGACCGACGAACCGGTAATCGCGCCGACCGACGGCACGGGATCGCCTCCTGCTCCGCGTCCCCCGCGCCAGCCGCGCCCCGTCCCGCAGCCGGTGCCGCCGGTGCTGCAGGCCCCGATCGACGGACCGGATCAGCCCGTGATCGCGTCGCCGCCCGAACCGAGCGCGCCGCCCGCGCCGCGCCGCGAACGCCCGCGCCGCGAGATCGAACCCGAACCCGGCGCCCCGCCGATCCCGCTGCGCCCTTCCGCGCCGCAGCCACAGCCGGTGGACCAGCCAGTGACGCAGATCCAGGCCCAGCCCGCGCCCGCGCCTCGGCCGATCGAGCAATACACGGCGCCGCCGCCACCGGCTCCCGCGCCCGTGCCTGCTTCCGTGCCGCCGCCACCTCCCGCGCCAGCCCCGGCACCGGTCTATGTCGCGCCGCCACCGCCGCCGCCACCTCCGCCCCCTCCGCCACCGCGCGAGGAGCTCAGGTTCGAAAACCCGGTCGACGGTGGCGAGCGGCCCTGATCGGGTTTACCTCGGGGCGCCGCCGCCGCTATGGTGCCGCCCGGGGCAATTCAAGAGGAGACCCGCTTATGATCCGCGTTCGTCAAGCGTTGACCGGCCTGACCATGGCCGCACTCGCACTATCGCTCGCCGCCGTGCCGGCCGATGCCAAGGCCAAGCGCAAGCGCGCATCCGCGGTCACCACTGCAATGCCGGTCGTACCGGTCGTGGCCCCCAGCGAAACCCCCGAACAGGCCCGCGTCCGGCTCAACGCCGAACAAGCCGCCGCTGCCAAAGCCCAGAACGACAAGAACGCCGCCACCAAGGCTGCCTATGAGGCAGCCGTCGCCCAGCGCGAGGCCGAGATCGCCCGCCAAAAGGCTGCCGATGAGGCGGCTCACGCCAAGTGGCTGGCCGAAACGGTCCCCTGCAAGTCCGATCCAAACGTTCGCTGCGCCAAGCCATTGGGGAAGTAACCGGTAGCCCCATCGTCGGACAGGAATGGCCGCCTGCCCTCGCCGGGCGGCGGCTTTTTCGTGCGGGCAGCAGGCGTGACGGGGATCACGGCGCAGACCCGCGCAAAACGCCATCAGGGCTCCGAAACAACGGGAGGCCTACGATGACGACGACCAAAATCACCCTCGAAACCACGTGTGGACTGCTTGGGGTGTTTCTGCACCCGCCGGGCTCCGCCGATCCGCTACCTTTGCCGGGTGTCGAGCATACCTGCACACTCAAGCTGCAAACGGGTGTCTACGCCATCTCGGTGGCGGGTAGCGGCAATGTGCCCGGCACCAAGGTTTCGCTCAAGATCGAGACGTTGCTTGGCGCTGTTAGCCGCAGTCGTTCGGTCCGCGACGACGGCACGATTGCCGCTTGGCTGACCTTCGAGCTGAGCTCCGCGGGGGAAGTGTCGTGACGCGGATCGTGCGAAGCGCGCTCGTCGCGCCGCTTGCCCTGGCCGCGCTTTGTCCCGCAACTGCCGACACCCCTGCCCGGCCGCAGACGGCGGCCGATGCGGCGGTCCTACAGCAGACCGCGACGGTTGCCACGGAGCGCGCAGGGCGGGTCATCAGCGCAGGCTCGCCCGACGGACGCGCGGCAGCGGGGTTCAGCGCTTCGAATGTGCAGTTCACTTCGGAAAACGGAGAGACCAGTCTGTCGATCGCTGCCGCCATCGAGGTGCAATCGTACAGCGCGCCGGATGGCGAAGGCTATTACCGGATTTCGAAGACCAAGATTGGCGCGGTTGGCACCGTGCCGATCGATGGCAAAAGCAAAGGTGGAAACCTGTTCGCGGGCGATAGTCTGGTAAGCGGAAGCAAGCTGAAGCTGTCGGTAACGCGGCTTTCGACGCGGGTCGGCAACGGCGGGGATTCGACCCCGCAGATCGCAGCCGCCTACAAGGCTTGCGTCAGCCAGAACGCCACTGTCTGGGCTTACGGTCAAGCCGACCGCGCTGGTGCGACGCCTGTCGCGGCGACCGTGTCGGCGGGTTTGAACGCTCAGATGAATGGTTCCGGCAACATCAATTTCGATCGCATTTTTGGCGAAGCCTATCGAGCAGGCGGCGCGGGTAAGTTCATTGCCCAAGCATGCTCGCCTGGTGTGGACGGGGCCAAATTTGCCGATGAGTCGATGTTGATCGAGGCCTACGGCGATGATCCCGAGGGTTATCGCAGCCGCTTTCTGCCCAAAGGTGCCAAACTCAGCTTCATGGGCATCGATGCCAGCTTTGGCCGCGAGGACCATACCTATCTCGATCGCGCTGCGTTCAAACTTCCCAGCGTGCCGCGGACTAGCTGGGAGGCTGGTGCCTATTATGGGCAGATCAATTCCGATCTGACCTTCTCGTGGCGCATTCGCGGAGTCTATGGCCAGACCTACAAGGACAACGACGAAGCGCCGCTCTGCCGCACCGTGTCGATCCCGGCCGGGACCGAATGCATCAAGGGTCCCGATGGCGCACCGCTGCGCCAACGCACCGGGCTCTTCTCGGTCGAAGCGCGCAAGCTAGTGACGGTCAGCGATGGCACCCAGATCGCCATTGCGCCGCAGATCACCTACAAAACCAAGGACAGCAACATCGGCGTCGAGGTGCCGATCTATCTGGTCCCCGACGAGAAGGGCAAGCTGAGCGGCGGGATCAAGGCGGTGTACAATTCGAAGGGCGACGAATTCGCCGTCGGCGTGTTCGTCGGCGTCCCCTTCTCGATCTTCTACAACTGATCGAACGGCAAGCGGAGCGCCTCACCCGGCGCTCCGCCCAACCCCATCCACCAACTGCAAACCCTTATCGGCGAACGACATTGACTCCCCGCACCGCGCGCGCAAGGCAGGTTCAGCTTTGCGCGCGCGGTTTGTTCCGCGATGACGCTCGTCATAAATTGGGAGTTTTCAATGATGAAATCACGTTTCCTTATCGCCAGCGCCGCGCTTGCCGTGCTGGCTGCACCTTTCGCCACCAGCGCGCTGATCGCGCAGGGCGCGACCGCCATGGCGACCAGCGGCAAGGCCGCAATCGGCGCCTGGGGTGTCGACCTCTCGGGCGGCGACGCTTCGGTCAAGCCGGGCGACGACTATTTCCGCTTCACCGCGGGCAAGTGGTTCGATGCCACCACGATCCCTGCGGATCGTCCTTCCACCGGCACCTTCTATGATCTGCGCGAACAGACCCAGGATCAGCTCAAGGCGCTGATCACCAATGCCAAGCCGGGCACCAAGGTTGCGGGTTTCTATTCCAGCTTCATGGACGAAAAGAGGCTCGAAACCATCGGCCTCGCCCCGCTCAAGCGCGATCTTGCCCGGGTCAACGCGATTGCCAGCAAGGCCGCCTTTGCGCGCTACATGGGCACCACCAACGGCCGCTTCGGCTCGACCGTGGTCGACATGGGCGTGAGTTCGGACACCGCCAATCCCAACCTCAACGTGCTGTACCTTGGCCAGAGCGGCCTGGGCCTGCCCGAGCGTGAATACTACTTCGCCGACAGCTTCAAGAAGCAGCGCGATGCCTACAAGGCCTATATCGCGCGTACGCTGGGCCTGCTCGGCTATGCCAACCCGGCGGCCGCTGCCGACACGATCATGGCCTTCGAAACCTCGATAGCCGGCAAGAGCTGGAAGATCGCCGAACGCCGCCAGATCGAAAAGCTCAACAACCCGATGAGCACCGCGCAGCTGGCGGCCTATGCCCCGGGCCTGGACTGGGCCCAGTTCTTCGCCGGGGCGGGCGTGCCGGTGCAGAAGCGGATGATCGTGGGTGAAAACACCGCGGTGCGCGATATCGCCAAGATCTATGCCAATACCCCGCTCGCCACGCTCAAGCTGTGGCAGGCGTTCCACGTTGCCGACCAGGCTGCGCCGTACCTCAACAAGGCGATGGTCGACAGCCGCTTCGAATATACCAAGACCCTCTCGGGCGTTTCGGAAAACCGCCCGCGCTGGAAGCGCGCGGTTGACCTGGTTGGCGGCTCGCTCGGCGAACTGGTCGGGCAGACCTATGTCGCCGATTACTTCCCGGCTTCGTCCAAGGCCAAGATGCAGACGCTGGTTGGCAACCTCAAGACCGCGATGGCCGGCCGCATCCAGGTCAATGACTGGATGGGTGCGAGCACCAAGGCCGCCGCAGTCGAAAAGTTGAGCCGCATGGACGTGATGGTCGGTTATCCTGATAAGTGGCGCGACTATTCCAAGCTCGCGGTGGTGGCAGGCGATCTTTACGGCAACGTCCAGCGCACCGGGGTGTTCAACAACGCCTACCAGATGAGCTTCCTCGGCAAGCGGGTCGATCGCAAGCTGTGGGGGATGAACCCGCAGACGGTGAACGCCTACAACGGCGGGCTGGAAAACAAGATCGTGTTCCCGGCGGGCATCTTGCAGGCACCGTTCTTCGATCCCAACGCGGACGACGCGGTCAACTACGGCGCGATCGGCGCGGTGATCGGCCACGAAATCAGCCACGGCTTCGACGATCAGGGCCGCAAGATCGACGCCACCGGTGCGGTGCGCGACTGGTGGACCGCCGAGGACGCCAAGCGTTTCGACGAACAGGCCAAGATCTTCGGTGACCAGTACGCCAAGTACGAAGCCGCTCCTGGCGCCTTCATCAACCCGGCGCTGACCATGGGCGAGAACATCGCCGACTTCGCCGGGGTCCAGGTTGCATTCGACGCTTACCACGCCTCGCTCGGCGGCAGGCCCGCTCCGGTGATCGACGGGCTAACCGGCGACCAGCGCTTCTTCCTCGCCTATGCGCAGGTTTGGCGGTCGAAGGCGCGTGAAGACGCGCTGCGCAACCAGGTCGCGACCGACCCGCACAGCCCGGGCCAGTTCCGCTCGTACGGCCCCCTGCGCAACGTTCAAGCGTGGTACGATGCCTGGGGCGTGACGCCGAACGACAAGCTCTACATCGCGCCCGATAAGCGCGCGAAGATCTGGTAAGCAAGACCTTGCGCTAAATCGTTCAGCCAATACTCAGGGGGCAGCGGCAACGTTGCCCCCTGAATTCATTCAAGGATACACAGATGCGCAAGCTCCCTCTCGTCTCATTGGCAGTGCTGGCCCTGGCTGGCTGCGCCGCGGCTGACAGCCAGACCGGCACCGTGAACCCGGTCGCAACCTCCACCCCGGTCGCTTACGCGCCCGAAATCCCCACCGGCACCGGCGTGTTTGCGCAGGAATCGAC
>JANOAD010000038.1:0-5317 GCA_031410955.1 Novosphingobium sp.
CGAGCATGCCCGGCTCCGGAACCGAGGTTCCACCGCTCGAAGTAGAGGTGCTGGTCAGCGTGCCCGAGCCGCTGGCCGAGGTGACCGAACCCGCACCGCTGATCGACTGATAGCGAACATAGAAATCGCTCAGGTTCAGCGAGCTGATCGGCTGCGAGAAGCTTAGCGTGAACGTGCCGGTACCGGTCTGGCCAAGGGTCAGCCCGCCGCCGCCGCCGCCCGAGCAGGCACCGGTGGACGCATCCTTGAAGCAGACGTCGACGCCGCCGATGCCATTGGGGTAGCTCGAATTCAGTGTGGTATAGCTGAACGCGCCAGTGCTCGTCGCCCGGGCGATCGTCGGATCGGTGTTGAACGCGAAGCTCGATATGCGCGAACCGGTGATTGGGCTCGAGCTGGTGTTGCTGACGCTGTAGCTGAAAGTGTAATCGTTGCCCGAAATTCCGGTGAGGGTGAAGGTGGTGCTGCCGGTCAGTCCGCCGATTGTCGTTCCGCTCGAATAGCCGTCATAGGTCAGGGTATAATCCTTCCCGAGGCTCGCGGCGTCGATGGTGATTGCGTCTGCGAATGCAGGAGCGGCCGACATGCCGAACCCGGCCAGTACGGCAAAAGTCAGAACCAGCTTTTTCATTGATACCCCCAGTCAAAGATTGATTAACGAAAAACGAAGCAATATGCGTGCCAGCACTGGCTTTGCGGGCAGTGTGATAGTTAATGCATTCAAGTCGTGGTGTGATTTGTAAAATAAACCGACAAAAATGGGGGTTATGGCGATGGGCGTAACGGGAATTGGCGGACTATTCTTTCGCGCGAACGATCCCGCTGCACTGAACGAATGGTACCGCACACATCTCCACGTCGGAGCGGGGTGCAATGCCGATGCCACCGGCCCGGTGGACGAATGGAGCTGGACGACGCTAGGCGGCCCCACAGTCTTCGCGCCGTTCAAGGCCGACACCGACTATTTCCCCGCCGACAAGCAGTTCATGCTCAACCTGCGGGTGACCGAGCTGGATTCGTTGCTCGCCGCGTTGCGCGCCAGTGCCATCGCGGTCGAGACCAAAGCCGAATGGGACAGCCCCGAAGTCGGCAAGTTCGCGCGGATCCACGATCCCGAAGGCAACCCGATCGAACTGTGGGAACCGCCGGCCTAGACCGACTGCGCCAACCAGCGGTCGGCTTCGGACGGGTCGCAAAGTCGCACTATCGTGCCGGTAAATCCGTCGAGTGCAGCAGCATTGCGCGCCTGCCATGCCCTGCGGAAACTCAGCACGTAATGCAGAAATTCAAGATTGAGCCGTTCGGGGCAGCCTTCGGTCATGTCCGGGCGAGTGCGGCCGCGGTGTTGCCACCAGCGCTTGAGTACGCGCTTCAGGCAAAGCCAAGTCGGGTAATCCAGCCAGATCACGGTGTCCGCTCGTTCCAGCCGCATGGGCAGGATTGAGCCATAGTTGCCGTCGATGATCCACCGATCGCCGGCCAGAATACGGGCCAGCTCGGCTCGCCCTTCATCGCGGCCACGCTCTACCCAGCCGGGCAGCCAGTGCATCTGGTCCAGGTGGAACAGTGGCAGATTGGTCCGATCGGCCAGCTTGTGCGCAAGCGTTGACTTGCCAGCGCCGGGCGAGCCGATCACGAGGACGCGCTGCACCGAACTTACTCAGCCAGCCGCAGCGCCACGTCATTCATGAAGCGCACGTCGTCACCCTTGGCCAGCCATTCCGCCTCGGCCGAAATCGCACCCAGCACATCCTCCAGCGGGTCCATCTCCGTTTTGGTATAATTGCCCAGCACATAGCCAGTGACACGGTCCTTATGCCCCGGATGCCCGATACCGATCCGCACCCGGCGGAAATCGGGGCCGATGTGCTGGTCGATCGAGACAGCCCGTTGTGACCCGCAGTGCCGCCGCCTTGCTTCACCTTGACCTTGAACGGGGCGAGATCGAGTTCGTCGTGGAACACGGTCAGCGCATCTGGCTCAAGCTTGTAGAACCGCAGCGCTTCGCTCACCGCGCGGCCGCTTTCGTTCATGAAGGTTGCGGGCTTGAGCAGCAGCACGCGTGCCCCGCCGATCCGGCCTTCTTGCAGCCAGCCCGAGAACTTCTTCTGGACCGCGCCGAAAGCGTGCACCTCGGCAATCGTATCCGCCGCCATGAAGCCGACGTTGTGCCGGTGCAGCGCATATTGCGCGCCCGGATTGCCGATGCCGACCCATAGCTGCACGCGTGTCTCCAAACAAAAGCCGGACCGCATCGCTGCGGTCCGGCCTGTGATGGGGCAGCAGGTGTACCCCGGTCAACTGAACGAGCGCTTATTCCTCGGCGGCAGCTTCGGTCGTGGCGTTGTCGCCTTCTTCGCTGCGCAGGCCCGACGGCGCGATGATCGTAGCGATGGTGAAATCGCGGTCGGTGATCGCCGAGGTCGAACCCTGGGGCAGCTTGACGTAGCTGATATGGATCGAATCGCCGATATCGAGCCCGGTGACATCGATCTGGATGTCTTCGGGAATCTTGTCGGCTTCGCAGATCAGCTCAAGTTCGTGGCGCACGATGTTGAGCACGCCGCCGCGCTTAAGGCCCGGTGAGGCTTCTTCGTTGTTGAACAGCACCGGCACGTTGACGTGCACGGTCGAATCCTTCGACAGGCGCAAGAAGTCGACGTGCAGCGGACGGTCGCTGACCGGGTGGAAGGCAACATCCTTGGGAAGCGTACGCAGCTTCTTGCCGCCCACTTCGATCTCGACGATCGAGTTCAGGAAGTGGCCGGTGCCCAGCTGCTTGCGCAGCAGCTTTTCCTCGACATGGATCGAGAGGGGCTCTTCTTTACCGCCGTATACAACGGCAGGAACGCGGCCTTCGCGACGCAATGCACGGGAGGCTCCCTTGCCAGCCCGTTCACGCGTCTCGGCCGGCAGGTTCAGCGTATCGCTCATGGTACTTGCCTTTCAAAACTCTGGATTGATACATCTCCGCCGTCTCGCCTCCAGGGATGACCATAGACGGGGAAGCGGGCGCCGTTAGCGCCAACCGGGCCCAAATGCAAGCTACTGGAGCCGGGTGACCTTGTAGCCGCGCTGGGCGAGCAGGGCGGGGAGGCCATCCTTGCCCGCCAGATGTGCCAAGCCGACCGCAACGAACGGATGCGCCCCTTGCCGCAGCTCGCTCACCAGTCGCGCCAGCCAGGCATCGTTGCGTTGGGTCAGCAGGGCTTCGCGCAATTGCGGGTTGCTGAGGAAGTCGGCGCTGGTTTCGGCATCGACCGTGGCCAGGTCGCCGTGCGCCCAGGCCGCCTCGAGCTTGCGCATGCTGGCTCGCTCTTCGCCCGGACGCGCCAGTGCTGCGGCGAGCAGCGCACGCTGCGCCGCTTCGGGCAGGCGGTCGAAGATAGCAAGCTGGGCAGCAGCGCCTTCGAACTCCTCGACCGGCCGGTCGTAGTCGCGCACCAGCGCGCGATCGATCCCGTTGGCGCTGTCCGAATTGCCTGCCGCCATCGCCGCGTTCTGCAACATCAGCGCGGCTGCCCAGCTTTCATAGCGATCCAGCGTACCCGGCGCGAAGCGATCCGCCTTGAGCGCCGCGTCGAGCTCATCGCGCAGGTCGGCGGGAACGCGCTGGTCGAGCGGCGGCAGGCCGGGGCTCTGTGCCAGCGCGGCAAACGCCTGTGCGGTGGCCGCATCGTCCTCGATCTTCGCCACTTCCAGCAGCAGCCGGTCCGATTGCTTCAGCGCGGCATCGACCTTATCCGAGCGCCAGTTGACCTTTTGTGGCAGCGCGTGGATCGTGCCGAATAGCCAGGCCTTCTGCCCGTTCGGCCCCTCGACCAGCCACAGCGCGGGGCGGACCTCGGCGGGCTTGTGGCAGCCCGCCAGCGCCAGCGCGGCAAAGGCCGCCAGGACCAGGCCGCGCAGTCTACTGGACACGGGCCGCCATGAACCCCTTCTTGGCGAGCACGTCCTGCACGCTGCCCTTGCCGCCGAGGTGGCCTGCACCCACAGCGACGAACACCGTGCCGGGCTGCTTGAGGCGGTTCTGGATCCAGCCCGCCCAGTTGCGATTGCGGCTGAAGATCAACGCTTCGGCCAGCACCGGGCTGTCGCTGTCGGAATTGAGCTGCGCGGCAAGCGCCGCTGCATCTCCGCGCGTCCAGTTGCCCACCATCTTCTCGATCTCGGCATTTATCTCGGGCAGGGCGCCCAGCACGTTGGCGAGGTATTCGAGCTGCTGTTCCTCGCTCAGGGTGTCAAACTGGCCGAACTGGAAGTCGGCGGTTTCGAGGCCCTCGCGCGGGCGGCCCAGCTCGGTCGCGCGCTTGGTCAGACCGTTCTCGACCCCGGACTGGATGTTGTAGCCCGCCTTCTGCAGCTGGAGGATCGGCAAGGTCGCCGCGGCCACCCAGGGCTTCGTCTTGTCGAAGATCGCGACCGGCAGGCCGAGCTTGGTGAGCGCCGCTTCGAACTGTGCCCGCTGCTTTTCGTCCATCATCTGGCGCAGGTTCTTGCCGGGTGGCAGGCTACCGTGGCGCAGCAGTGCCGCCGCGACATCGCCAGGAGGAAGGTCGGGCAGCTCGGTCATCAGGCTGTCCGAATGATCGAGCGCATAGGCCAGCGGCCCGTTGAGCCAGTCGATTCCCGGCGGCAGCAGGTGAATCGTGCCGAACAGGTAGATTGTGGTGTCGTGGTCGGCGATCTTCCACAGCGCGGGGTGCGCCTGCGCGGGAGCCGCCATCGGCACTGCCTGAACCGGTTGCGGGGTGGGCAGGCGCTGCGGATCGGCCGGCGCACTGGCGCTCCCGGCGAGCGCGATCAGGGCAAACAGCGGGGCGAAGAGGCGCTTGGTAATCGACATACCGGCGTCCTAACCGGCCAATTCCTCACAGTCGATGAACGAATGCGGATATTGACCGGCTGAGGCCCATCCGCCAAAGGCCGCGCATGAGCGATGCCGCCGCCCCGCTGAGTTTTCAGGACATGATCCTGCGCCTCCATGCCTACTGGAGCGAGCAGGGCTGCCTGATCCTCCAGCCGTTCGACATGCGGATGGGCGCAGGCACCTTTCATCCGGCGACCACGCTGCGCGCGTTGGGGCCGGAACCGTGGAAAGCCGCCTATGTCCAGCCGAGCCGCCGACCGACCGATGGCCGCTATGGCCAAAACCCCAACCGGCTCCAGCATTATTACCAGTACCAGGTGATCCTCAAGCCCAACCCGGCGAACCTGCAAGAACTCTACCTCGCCAGCCTCGCGGCCATAGGCGTCGATCCGCTGGCGCACGATATCCGCTTTGTCGAGGATGACTGGGAAAGCCCGACGCTCGGCG
>JANOAD010000039.1:0-9560 GCA_031410955.1 Novosphingobium sp.
TCCGGGCCCAATCTGTTGTCGCCAGTAAGGCTTAGTTGCCCGAACCCGGACCGTAGGTGATTTCCACCCGGCGGTTCTGCAGTTCGCGCACACCGTCGGCCGTGGGGACGCGGTTGTTGGCTTCGCCGAAGCCCTGGCTCGAGATCGCACCGCCCGGGACGCCGTGGCCGGTGAGATAGGCCGTGACCGCCGTGTTGCGGCGTTCCGACAGGCCCTGGTTGTAGGTGACGCTGCCCGAACGGTCGGCGTAACCAGCCAGCATGATCGGCACGTTGGCGCAGTTGGCATAGGCCGTGACCGCGCTGTCGAGGATCGTGGCGGCTTCCGGCGTGATGTCCGACTTGTCCCAATCGAAGAACACGATGTACGGGCCCTTCTCGCAGACCGGGGCAGGAACCGGAACCGGCACGGGGACCGGAGCCGGCACAGGCACCGGAACCGGTACGGGGACCGGCACAGGAGCCGGCGGCGAGCCGAAGTTGTAGCCCAGCGTCAGCATCAGCGAGTGCGAACGGAAGCGGGTTTCGACCGGCAGACGGTTGCCGCTGCCGACCAGGTTCACATTGTCCTGGTTGTAGAGGCGATACTTGAGGCCAAGGTCGACGTTGTCGGTGATCGGATAACGGATACCCGCCAGAGCCTGCCAGGCAAAGCCGCTGTCAGAATCGTTGATGTCGAACGCGGTGCCGGTGGCATCGGCCAGAACCTTGACCCGGCCCACGCCGCCGCCGCCGCCGACAAAGCCCTGCAGCCCATCGTCCGGACCGAAGTCCAGTAGGCCGTTGACCATGAAGCTCAGCGCGCTGACATTGCCAGTCAGCGTGCCGGACGAGTTCGCGAAAGTGGTGGTCGAGGAAACGTTGAATCCGTCAGCACCGGCGCGGCGGTAGCTGGCTTCGGCTTCAAGGCGGAAACCGCCGAAGTCATAACCGATCACGCCGCCGACATCGTACCCGACCTTGCTGTTGAGTGTGCCAAAACCCGGGCTGACCAGGTTCTGCATGTCTTCAACCAAGGTGCCGCCGGCATCGGCTTCGATATACCATGAATCGTCGCGAGCCAGCGCTGGCGTCGCAAGCGCCGAGGAGGCAAGTGCCATCCCAATGACGAGTTTGCGCATTATAGTATTCCCCTTTTGATGATAGGATTGAGCCACCGAGTAGGGGAAACGTCTATCTTGTGGCGAATGTTCCCGCAAGCCGACAAAATCCTCCAACTGTTGCATTTATGTCGCTACTTGGAACCAAAAACGGCGGATTCGGGCCATTTCGATGCAGGACAATCCGCTATTGCGGACAGGCGGGAATGCCAGAAGGAACGGTTTGATCACGTCGAAGGGATGACGCCGGCGGTTGTCAATGCGGCAAGAATAGCGGTGATGGCGCTGCGCGCTTCGGCATCGACGGTACTTCCCCCGCTGGGAGCGGCCGGTCTTGAAGGGGATTTCCAGGCGCCATCATAGCGCAGCTCTTGCCCGGTCGAGCGATTGAGCACCTTAAGACCGTCGCGTGGCACCGCGAAGAGCCAGTTCCCGGCCTGCCGGGCGGCAATCTTGCCGGCTTGCCCGGACCAACCCCCGGTTGCGCCACTGGCCACAAGCCACGCCTGACCATCCGTCGGACTGGCTGGCGGACTTGCCTGTTCGCCTTCAATTGCGAGATGGATCAGCGCGTCAAGCCGCGCGAGGCCTTCATTGACGAAGCCTTCCTTCTGGGTTTGCCCGGCAAAAAGCAGGGGCAATTCATATCGCGCGGTGCGGCTGTCGAAGAGCGGATCAGGCATGGTGATATCTCCGGAAGGGAACTTGAACGGGTCAGGTCCGCGGGAAGACGAGCGGTTCGGACAGGCCGCGGTCACCGCGCTGGCGAACGGCGAAAGATCCTGTGGGGGCAAGTGCCGCCAACGCGGCATATTCGGCCGCGCTGATCGTCAGAGTGGGGGCGAAGCATTCCCAGCTTGCGATCGCCGCGGCGTCGCTGCCGAACGTCACGACATAGGCTTCGCTCTGTTCGTTGAGCGGTAGCTCGACGCCGTCGGGCCAGGACCACCCACCACGCGCGCGGCGGGTCCAACCAAGGACCACCGTATTCGCGGCATCTCGCGACATGCGAGAGTGCACCGGCGCAAGCGGACGGCCGCCAATTCCGCGCAGGGCGATTGGCGAAATTACGGCGGCGGCGTCGGCAATCCCGATCGCGGCGATCAGTGCCTCGGGGGTGTCTCCCACAGCAACGGGATCGAGGATGGTCCCGCTACCGTCTAGCAGCACGAACCTCTCGCCCGCGAAATGGCCTGCAATCGCGCCTTCGGTGCCGGCCCGTCCGCGCCATAGTCCCTTCAGCTTCCAGCGCCCGTCACCAAGCGGCTCGGCCTCGGCAAACTGGACCACTTCGTTCCCCACTGCCGCACGGTTTGCGCCCATCGAAAGTTGGCGCATCGTTGCATTGGTGAGCTGCAGATCATTCCCGACCAGCTGGACCGTGACGCTGGAGTGTCGGTCGAACAGCAGGGGGGAGGCAACCTGCAGAGCGCTTTCAGCCGCGCCAATGCTGGCGCGCATGCGCCCTGCGGCGGCGAGGAACTGCAGCGCCCCGTCGCCCTGGTCGACATAGAGGCTGGCACCGCTCCAAGCCGGACTGGCAGATGAGACGGCGGCGAGCAGGTAGGGAACCGGGGTCGCGGCATTGCCGTCCCAGGGCAGTTCGATGGCGGCAAGTGCGCTTGCTGCCAAGGGCTCATCGGGTGCCTGATTGGCTCGTCCAGGATCGGCCGTGCCCGTGCTGGCCGCGGCAGCGGATATGCGGCTCAAATCGAGGTCGATCCCCTGATCGTGCCATTCCCAGCCGGCGACCCGCCATAGCCCGGGGTGGCCGGGCAGGGTGACAGTCGCACCAGGAAGGACTTGGGGATCGATTTGCGTGACCCGCCAGGACACTGATTGCCGCGCCCACTGCGCGCGCCGCGCTGCGCCTTCCACCAGCGCGCGAGCGGCACTCGCAGCGAGCGCGGCCGGGAGCTCGACGGTCCGCGGCTGGCCCGGAAGTGGCCGGCCCACCGCGCGCTGCGACCCGGGTTGGTAATCGCGGTCGACATCGTAATAGCGCAGAACCGCCACGGGCTGCTCGGACTGCGGGGCGCGTTTGCGGGTGTATCCCGCATTGCCGCCGAAGTCTTCGCGCTTGGTCGATGTCGCGGCCTCGGGCAGCGCGATTGCAGCTGACTGGAAACGATCCGGGCGGATCGTCAGCTGTGTTCCGCAGGCGTCGCAATCGACCGGATACAGCGGATCGAGCGCCGCCAGCAGTTCTCCCAGCGGGCCTTCGTTGGAAATCCCGCCCAACCCGTCGAGCGGCACCGCGGCCTCGATGTCATCGACGACATCGTCCAGAAGATCGGCAAAGGTCACTGGCTGATCGTCGGCGATCACTTCGAACGACAAGGCCGGGATGCGATTGCCGAAATCGGCGAGCTGCAGATCTTCGAAGACGGCGTAAGCGATGCCGCGATAAGCCGGGTTGTTCGTGCCTTCTGCAGCGGCGAGCAGCGGATCGGGGGCTTGATCCCTGCTGCCGGTATGAAGCCGGAAGGTTGCCCCCACCTTCAGGTCACCCGCAGCGCCGCGAACGAGCTTGCCATCGGCCCAGATGCGTCCGACCGACAGGATCGGCCGGCTCGACAGCGCCACGGCGAAGCTGGCCGTGTAGGAATAGTTGATCGTCGCCGGGTTGCCCTTGCCATTGCCGTGCTTGTCGCGGTGTTCGACCAGGTCGGTCGCCCAGATGATCTGCCCCGCCACGCGCATTTTTCCGAATTGCCGGGCGATCGGAACGCCGTAGCTTGAAGAGGTCACCTTGAGTTCGTTGAGGCGCGGCCCTTCGCGGTCGCCCGGCTTGAAGATCAGGCCGTCGACCTGACGGCCGATCAGCGCGCCGATCGCCGATCCGGTCGGTCCGCCGAAGTATTGCCCGACCGCAGAGAAGATCAAGGTTGCCATGGCACTACTTTCGGTTTCGGCGGAGGCGCCAATGCACGGCTATCGGTCCGGGCGGCAATTCCGCGCTGATCACAACCCGCCGCAGTCCGGCATGGGCATGCGCCCAGCGCCCCTCGCGCAGCGCGATAGCGAGATGGTATTGGGCTGGCCCGGGTTGCAGGATCACGAAATCACCGGGCTTCACCGGGCCTCGAGTATCGGAAAAGCCGCAGCTCTGCGGAGAGGGGAGCCACTGCGCCAGGTCGCGGACACGCCAAGGATAGCCGGTGGGCAGGTTGATCGGGTGCCCGGCGCGCGCCATTGCCGCACCGAGCAGGCCAATGCAGTCAAGGCCCGTCGCCGGAACGCGCCCTTGGAGCCGGAACGGTGCGCCCTCCAGCGCTTCGGCGGCAGCAGCGAGACGCAGCGGGGTCGTCACGGGCCAGGTACCGGGTAGCGGGTGATGAGGTCGTTGCCGGGGAGGAACGGTTCGCCCTGGAAATTGATCGCGTTGGCGAACCGATCGGCGCAGGTGGCGTTCGTGTGGTCGCAGCCTTCACGCAGCAAGACGCGGGTACCGGCCGGCGGCGCGCTGTCGAGCGGTGTGGCAAGGACGAGGCGAGTGCCATCGCTGCCGACGATATCGGTCGCCTGTCCGGCATACGGCCCACCGAGCCAGCGCAGCGTACCGCCGGAGAAGTCGGCAATCGGTGCAGCAGTGTCGATTGTGACTGCATTGCTGGAAGCTTCGAAGCTCACCACGCTCCCGCCGTGGGTAAAGCGCGCCGCCGCCAGGGTGCACCCCGGGCCGCAAAACACGGCCCGGCACGAAGGGCTGGTGCGCGGCACCGGATCGCGCGCCAGTTCGGCCTTGCGGCTGACCAGGTCTGCGGTGAAGGCCCCAGCTTCTTCGGTCACCGAGCCGATCGAACCGCGGTAGATCACGTGCCGCTCAACACTTTCCCAATCGACCACGCCGATCAGCACCCGCGCACCGTCGAAGCGCCCGATCGCGAGATCGAAGGTGCCGATCGAATCGTGGCTGAGCGCGCCCTGGACTTCGGCGCTGTCCGCTTCGAAACCGGCCGAGCGCCGCACTGCGGAGGGCAGCATGCCGGGAGCGGCGCGGTGCATTACCCCGTCGAACCACAGGTCCGTATCGTGCGTCGTGAAGCCCAGGGTGACACCGTCGCGGCGCATCAGGCGCCAGAAGGTTGCGGTCGTTTCGAGCTCCTGGCTGAACCAGACCCTGGCCGATTCGGTGGTCATGGCGCGGCCTCGCGCACTTCGATAACCGGCACGCTCGGCGCTTCGCTCGCAGCGAAGACGGCGCCCGCCACTTCGAGCTTGTCCTCGGCAAAGCGCACGGGGACGTCGAAGGTGAATCCGGCGCGCACCACCTTGCCGGCGGCCGGCGGGGAGGCGAACGAGACAATTCCCATCGCGCCGAGCGTCCAGCCGGTGGCGGGGACGCCGTCCACGCCGATCAGGACCGATTCCGCATGCGGCCGGGTAATGCGCCGCGCTTGGGTCGCATCGCCCTGGCCGTAGGTCTTGACCAGCGGGAAGTCCGCCTGGATGCCGTCCCCGGTGCCAATCAGTTGATCGATCGCGGTCGGAGTGCCGGTCATTGCATTCGAGCTGAAATCGGTCGGGTCGCGCAGGCGGAAGCCCCTGGCGGCGCCGCGGCGGGCACGGAAAAAAGCGAGCAGCACCCCGAGTTCGGCTTCGGAGCGGATCCCCGGGCCGACATCGAAGCGCAGCCGCGCGTTCGACCACAACGAATTGCGCCGCTCGAACCCGGAGGCGGTCACCGCCACGCTGGTCGAGAATTCGGGCATCACGGTCGCATCGCGGCCGAGCGCAAGCGGGTAGGGCACATCGTCGAATGGCAGCATCTGATCCTCGTCGCTGGCAGGGGGCAGGCGGACAAAGCCGTCGCGGCAAATTTGTGGCAGCGCCCAGACGAAACGTTCGTGCGCGCCGCGCTGGGCCGCCTGGTCGAGACCGGTATCGATCCTTTGCCAGGCAGTGCTGTCGCCCGGATCGGGGACATAACCGGCCAGGTAATCCTGGTTCGCCGCCGGATAGCCGAGACGGGCATCGATCGCAGCGTAAGCGGAGCGGCGGAAAGCATCGGCCCCGGCAGTGAGCCAATCGTAGTCTTCCACCTGCAGCCGGTCGAAAGCGGGGCTGGCCCATCCCAGCGGCAGGTTGGCGCGGCGCAGTTCGGGCATCGCGGGATCGAGCACGGTCGGCAAAAAGGTCAGCAGCAGTACTTCGGCAGACCCGGGTGCCGCGGCGCTGCGCACCGCATCGCGCAGGGCAATGGTCGAGCTAGTAAGCAAGGTCCCGGCGGCATCGAGCAAGCTGAGTTGCGCGGCGCTGAGACTGGCCTTCATGTCGGGGATCGCCACCGGGCTGCCACCAAGCGCGGCCTTTGCCGCATCATCGTAAAGACAGGGCCGGCCATCGGCCATGACCCACCACCACGGTTCGCCGATTTGGACCCGGACCGTTGCTCCGGCGGCTTTCAGCAATGCAACGAAGCCGCTCGCCGCACTCTGCAACCAGGCCATCGCGGCGGCGTTTGCCGGTGACAGCAAGGCCGAGGGCGTATCCCACGCGGTGCGGGCCGCAGCTGCGTCGGCAGCGCGCTGCTGCCAGGCGGCCGGGCAGTGCTGGGCGAGCAATTCGTAACTGAGCGATGCGATCGGCGAAAAGCCCGCGTCCTTTGCCCGGGTGAAGAAATCGAGGTGCCAGGCCTTGGCCGGGGTACACAGCGGATCGCCGCTCGCCGGCACTTCGAACCCGCCCCCCGCTGCAGCGAGCCGCATGAAGTGGCTCATCCCGACATAGTGCAGCAGGCTGCCGCGATAGCCGAGCTGCTGGGCGCCCCGGATCAGCCGCGCCGGGGCCTGGTTGCAGCAATCGTCATAGGCCGTAGCGACCGCAATACCATGCGGCGGAACCACCACATCGCCCACCTCAAGCAACGCCCCGCAGCCCTCGCAACGGATCTGGCCTATCTTGGCCCAGCCCTCTGACGGACTGGCCAGCGGGGCCGTGCTGCCAGCCACATAGCCCGGAGCGACCAGCGAAATGAACATCCGGTCGATCGCTGCGGGATGAACCAGGTCGGCCTCGCCCGGAAGCACATAGCCGCCAGCCAGATTGGAGAAATCGAGCGTGATCTGCGCGTCGGCAGCGCCGCCCTGGGCATAATTCCACAGCCGGACGTACCACGCGCGCGGGGCCCCGCTCGCGTCGCGGCCTTCGATCGTCAGCGTCGGGCCGTTGACCGCATCGAGTGCAATCACGCCCCCCGAGCGCCAGCGGAATTTGAGCGTGGTGTTCGAATAGTCGTGGTCGGTCTTGTAAGCGAGCAGTGGGTGGTCGAACCGGTCGACCGAATCCCAGATGATCCCGGCCAGGTCGCCCTCGCGCAGGAAAACAACATCCACCCGCAGCGAATCGGCCGCCGTAGAGGTCAGTGCAGCCATCATCGGGCGCGGAAAGTTGACCGTCCAGAAGCGCGGATCGAAGCGCTGGATCCAGTCGCTGTCCTGTCCTTCGCGCTGTGCGGCGAGCCAGCAGGCCATGAAGAATCCTCTTCGTTTGAGGTCCTCTCCATTTTTGCGAAGCGCAAATGGGGAGGTGGCAGTGCGAAGCACTGACGGAGGGGTATCGAGGCCAACCCAGAGGCCCCTCCGTCTGGCCCTGCGGGCCATCCACCTCCCCATTTGCGCCATTCGGCGAAAATGGAGAGGAGCTTGTTTCAGTTGTCGGCGAGCGCGCGGCGCACGGCGCTGGCGACCTGGCGGCTCGAGCGTTGCAGCGCTTGCGGGGCGCTGGTCCCGGCGGGTGCGGAGATGTTGATCGACACCTTCACGTCGCGGGCTACGCGGCTCAGTCCGGTTTCAATCCGCCCGGCGCTGGTCGGGATGAACAGCTCGGGCCCGCGCTCGCCGACGATGTAACCGCGACCGGGCGCAACCGGTCCGCCGGTTGCCCGGCCGGGTGAGCCGAGCAGTGAGGTGAGCAGGCTGCCCAGGACCCCGAACGGATTGCCCCCTCCGCTCTGGCTACCGCCGCCACCTCCTCCCAGCCCCAGCGAACTGAACAGGTTATTGAGCGAGCGCGAGGCGATCTGGTCGATCACGCCCAGGGCAATCCGCCGCAGGTCTTCGAAGCCGATGCTGCCCTTGCGCAGGGCGCTCAAAAGTCCGCGTTCAAGCACGTCGCCGGCGCGCGAGAACCCATCGACCAGCGTGCTATCGAAACTGCTGCGCATGGCCGCCAGATCGCTGGCGAACCCTTGCGTGTTGGCCCGGACGTCGATGGTCAGGCTATCGACTGTGTCGGGCCCGGAATTAGCCATTGTCTTGCTCCATCATGCGTTCGAGATCGGTGCGCGCGAGGTTTTCCTCTGCGCTGGTGTAAGGGCTCAGGATTGCGGCGAGTTCGGCCGGGGTGGCTTGCCAGAAATGGTCGGGGCGCCAGCCGAGCAGGCGCGCGGCCAGCCCGCCGAGACGGGCCGCACCCGGACCGAACTGCCTGGTCATGCGGCCTCGTCTGTCGAGCCCTGCAGGATCTGGCCGAGCAAAACGCGAAGCGGCTTGCTTGCCTCGGCGAGGCCAAGCTGCAGCACTGCGTCACCAACCGCATCGCGATCGATCGTGCTGCGATCGGCGAGGCAGTGCCAGAACAGCGCCGCCATCTCGGCGAGCCGCAACTGCCCCGCGCCGGCGCGTTCGACCAGCGCGAAGAGCGGGCCCAGTTCCTCTTCGGCAGCGACCAGTGCGGCGAAACTCGGCCGCAGGAGGCGCGGCGTACCTGCGACAATCAGCGCAGCCTCGCCGCGATAGGGGTTCGCGATCACGCCGAAGCCACCGCGCCCGAGCTTTCAAGCTGGAGCGTGTAATTGCGCTCGCCGTTGAAATCGCCCGAGTAGTCGAGCTTCTGGACGAGGAATTTGCCTTGCAGTTTTTCGCCGCCTTCGAAGCTCAGCTGGTAATCGTCGATCGTGCCCGACATGGCGTTGCTGCGGACCTGGGCTTCGGCTGCGCTGCCGAGGAAGATCCCCGCGGCGCTGACCGAGACCGAGCGGACGCCCGCGCCCGAAAGCAGTTCACGCCAGCCGACGCTGTCCTTGCTGGTGATGACCACCGCATCGCCGGCGATCGACATCTGGGTGGTGCGCAGGCCCGCGACGGTCTGGTAGACCGGCGGGACCGCTCCGTTCGAAATCTTGAGCAGGAACGCGCTGCCTTTCTGGGCGGCCATGGTGTTCTCCTTGACTGAAAATGGGGGTTAAGCGGCAAGCACGCGGAAGCGATATTCGAGCAGCACCGCGCGGGTATTGGCGGCGCGCATTTCGGCGCGGGCGCGCAGGAAGGTGGTCGAAACGACGCGAAAAGATCCCTGATCGGCCGGTTGCGGCCGGCAGACCAACTAGGAGATTTCGCATGACCGCTCAAAAGGGCAGTGCCTTCCTGCTCAAGATTACGAACGGCGCAAGCCCGGCCGTCTATCAGACGGTTGCGGGCCTGCGCACCACCCAGATGTCGATCGCCGGCGATGCCGT
>JANOAD010000040.1:0-5407 GCA_031410955.1 Novosphingobium sp.
CCGCCCACTCGTCGAGTACATTGAGCAACCTGACGCGCACCAGCGGGTCGGCGAGATCGACTCCCTCGCTGTTGCGCCGCCCGGGGTAGATGTCTGCGGGCATGGGGATCGACGGATTTCGCCTCGGACCCAGCGCGGCCAACTCCACCACTGGATCGCCGACCAGCTCGGCCACCGGTACCTCGGCATCGGCCATGCGGTTGACGAAGGAACTGTTCGCCCCGTTCTCGAGCAGCCGCCGCACGAGGTAAGCGAGAAGGTCTTTGTGCCCGCCGACCGGCGCGTAGATTCGTACCGGGGTTCGCGGCGCTCCCGCCTCGGCCTCAAGCCGGGCCAGCTCCTCGTAGACGTCCTCGCCCATGCCGTGGAGGCGCTGGAATTCGAACGGCTTGTCCCCCGCGAGCGCCTTGATTGCGCCGACCGAATAGGCGTTGTGCGTGGCGAAAGCAGGATAGACCGCGTCGGGCGCGGCGAGCAGCCTGGCGGCGCAGGCGAGGTAGGAAACGTCGGTCGCGACTTTGCGGGTGAACACCGGATAGTCGCCATGCCCGCCGACCTGGCTGAGCTTGATTTCGCTGTCCCAGTAGGCCCCCTTAACCAGCCGGACCATGATTGTGCGGCCATGCCGCCGCGCCAGCGCGATGACCCAGTCGGTCATCGGCACCGCGCGCTTTGCATAGGCTTGCAGCGCCAGCCCAAACCCCTGCCAGCCGTCTTCGAACAGTTCATTGTCGCTCGCCAGCGCCTCGATGATATCCATCGACAGCTCGAGCCGCTCGGCCTCTTCGGCATCGATGGTGAAGTGGATATCGGCATCGCGCGCCTGCGCGGCCAGGTCCTTGAGCATCGGCACCAGTGCCGCCTTCGCCGCATCGGCGTGGAAGAAATCGTAGCGCGGGTAAAGCGCCGATAGCTTGACCGAAATCCCTGGCGAACGGACGATCCCTTCGCCCGCCTCGGCCGCGATTGCGCTGAGCGCAGCGGTGTAGGACTGCCGGTACCGCTCGGCATCGGCAAAAGTCATTGCCGCTTCGCCGAGCATGTCGAAGCTGTGAGTCAGCCCCTGCTTGCGTTCGGGCGCGGCGCGGGTCAGCGCTTCCTGAATGGTCCGGCCGAACACGAATTGCCCGCCGAGGATCTTCATCGCCTGCAGCGTTGCCTGGCGGATCACTGGCTCGCCCAGCCGCCCCACCGCGCGCTTCAAAGAGGCGCCCAGTCCGGTCGCATCGGCGCGGCGCTGGTGCAGCACTTGCCCGGTCAGCATCAACGAGAAGGTCGCGGCGTTGACGAAGGTGCTCGAACTCTCGCCGACATGCTCGGCCCAGTCGATATGCCCCAGCTTGTCGTGGATCAGCGCGTCGGCGGTGGCCGCATCGGGCACCCGCAGCAAGGCCTCGGCCAGGCACATCAGCGCGATGCCTTCATCGGTGCCAAGCCCGTAAGTCTGCAGGAATGCGTCAAGCCCCGAGGCCTTGCGCGCCCGGGCGCCTTCAACCAGCAGCGCGGCGATCCGGCTGGCCTCGGGATGGACCGCGCTGGCGGGTGCCGCCTGGGTCAGTCGCTCGGCGATGCAGGCCTCCTCTTCCATGCGGTAGGCGAGGCGAAGGGCGGTGCGGTCGATGGCTGCTGGCATGCCAGCGCGTCTAACACTGGTTGCAATAGAAACCAATCCGGGAGCGCGCAGCAGGATTGCCAAGTGCATCGGCGCGGCTATGCAAGGTCGGATGGACGCCGCGCCCCCCTGGCAATTCTGGATCGATCGTGGCGGCACATTCACCGACGTGGTCGCGCGTTCGCCCGGCGGTGCGGTGCTTACGGCCAAGCTGCTTTCCGAAGATCCGTTACGGACCGAAGATGCAGCGATTGCGGCGATCCGCCAGCTGACCGGCTGCCTCTCAGGCCCGCTTCCGCCGTGTGAAGTGCGAATGGGCACCACGGTGGCGACCAACGCCTTGCTTGAGCGAAAGGGCGAGCTGACGCTGCTGGCGATCACCCGCGGCTTTGCCGACGCGCTGGTTATCGGCACGCAGGAGCGGCCCGAACTGTTCGTGCGCGAGATCGTGCTGCCGCCGCCACCGCATGCGCGCGTGCTCGAGATCGGCGAGCGGGTGATGGCCGATGGCACGGTGCTCGAACCGCTCGACGAAGCGGCCGCTGCGGCTGGGTTCGCCGAGGCCTATTCAACCGGGCTGCGCGCGGTCGGAATCGTGCTGATGCACGGCTGGAAATATCCGCAGCACGAGGCGCAATTGGTTCAACTCGCCCGCGCAGCGGGGTTCACGCAGATTTCGGTCAGCCATCAGCTCGCCCCGTCGATCAAACTGATCGCGCGGGGCGATACGACGCTGGTCGATGCCTACCTCTCACCAGTGCTGCGGCGCTATGTTGACCAGTTCAGCAGCGCGCTGGGTTCGGGCTCGTCGCCGCTGTTCATGCAAAGCTCGGGCGGGCTGGTCAGCGGCGCAAATTTTCACGGCAAGGACGCGACGCTGTCGGGTCCGGCGGGCGGGATCGTCGGGATGGCGAAAACCGCCGAGCGATCAGGCGTGAGCCGGGTGATCGGGTTCGACATGGGCGGCACTTCGACCGACGTCAGCCACTATGCCGGAACTTTCGAGCGCGACAGCGAGACCCGCCTTGCCGGGGTGCGGATCCGCGCGCCGATGCTGCGCATTCACACCGTTGCCGCGGGCGGGGGCTCGATCTGCCGGTTTGATGTCGGCCGCTTGGTGGTCGGCCCGGAAAGCGCCGGGGCGGTGCCGGGACCGGCGTGCTACCGGGGCGGCGGCCCGCTGACGCTGACCGATTGCAACCTGCTGCTCGGCAAGCTGGTTCCGGCGGAATTCCCGCATGTCTTCGGACCGCGCGGGGACCAGCCGATCGACGCTGGAATCGTGGCCGAGAAGTTCGCCGCGCTCGCCGCCGAGGTTGCGACCGAGAGTGGGCAAGCCATCGCTCCCCAGGCACTGGCGGAAGGTTTCATCCAGATCGCCGTCGCCAATATGGCCAATGCGATCCGCCAGGTTTCAGTGGCGCGCGGGCATGATGTGACCGCGGCTGCGCTGTCGTGTTTCGGCGGGGCGGGCGGGCAGCATGCCTGCCTCGTCGCCGATGCGCTGGGAATCGGGACGGTGCTGGTGCACCCGCTCGCCGGGGTGCTTTCGGCCTACGGCATGGGGCTCGCCAGCGAGGCCGTGGTTCGTGAGGGCACCCTCGGGCGGCCAGTTGCGCCGGGGGTTGAGGACGAGGTCGATAGGCTCGCGGCTGCGCTAGCGGTCGCTGCCGCATCGCAGCTCGGCGTCGAGCCTGACAGAACCGAAACCAGGTTGTTCGTGCGGCGCGAGGGGTCGGATAGTGCGATCGAACTCGAGCCTGCTCCGGCGCGTGAGCTGGCCGAAGACTTCGCGCGGCGCCATCGCGCAGAATTCGGCTTCGATGCAGCGGGGCCGCTGGTGATCGACCGCATCCGGGTCGAGGCCATGGCGGCAGGTGCTAGCGCGGGCCAGCTCGACTGGCCGCTCCCCGAATGCAGCGGTGATCCGATCGAAGAGCGTGGCTGCTGGCTGGATGGCGTTGAGCATTGTGTACCGCTTTACCGGCGCGAAAACCTCGCTGCCGGCTTTTCCGCCAAGGGCCCGCTGATCGTGGTCGATCCGCTCGCCACGACCATGGTCGAGCCGGGTTGGCAATTGCTGGTCGATCCTGACGGCACGCTGCGCCTGACCCGCATCGCGCCGCGACAGGTCAGCGCAGGCGACACCAGTGTCGATCCGATCCGGCTCGAGGTGTTCAACGGCCTGTTCATGGCCATCGCCGAGGAGATGGGCCTGGTCCTCGCGCGCACCGCAAGTTCGGTCAACATCCGCGAGCGGCTCGATTTCTCCTGCGCGGTGTTCGATGCGGCGGGTCGCCTGGTCGCGAACGCGCCGCACATGCCGGTGCATCTAGGCTCGATGGGCGAAAGCGTTGCCACCATCCTACGTGAACGAGGAGATAGGCGGGACGGTCGGGGCATCCGGCGCGGCGATGCTTATGTGCTCAACGCGCCTTACGCCGGGGGCACGCACTTGCCCGACATCACGGTGATCATGCCGGTCTTCGTGGACGGCGATGGTTTTAGGCCTAACTTCTTCGTCGCCGCGCGCGGGCATCATGCCGATGTTGGCGGGATTGCGCCGGGGTCGATGCCGCCCGGCAGCAAGTCGATCCTCGACGAAGGCGTGCTGATCGAAAACGTGCTGCTGGTCGACGAAGGACAATTCCGCGAGGCTGAGATGCGCGCATTGCTCGGCTCGGGGCCGCACCCTGCGCGCAATATCGACCACAACATCGCCGACCTCGCTGCGCAGGTCGCCGCTTGCGCGCGCGGCGCGGCGGGGCTGGAGGCAGCTTGCGCCGAACACGGAGGCGACGTGGTGATCGCCTTCATGGATCACGTCCACGCCAATGCCGAGGAAGCGGTGCGGCGGCTCGTCACGCGACTGGAGGACGGTGTGTTCCGGCTGGAAATGGACAGCGGCGCGGTGATCGCGGTGGCGGTGCGGATCGACCGGGACGCGCGCCATGTGACGGTAGATTTCACCGGGACCAGCGCGCAATTGCCCGACAATTTCAATGCGCCGTTCTCGGTCGTACGAGCGGCGACGATGTACGTCCTGCGCACCATGATCGACGAGCCGATCCCGATGAACGAGGGCTGCCTCGCCCCGGTGACGTTGGTCGTGCCCGAAGGCTGCATGCTGCGCCCCGCCTATCCCGCGGCGGTGGTTGCCGGGAATGTCGAGACCAGCCAGGCGGTGACCGACGCGCTGTTCGGCGCGTTCGGCGCGCTCGCCGCGAGCCAGGGGACGATGAACAACTTCACCTTCGGCACCGAGCGCTACCAGTATTACGAGACGATCGCCGGCGGGGCGGGGGCCGGACCGGGCTTTGCGGGGGCCTCTGCGGTGCAGACGCATATGACCAACAGCCGACTGACCGATCCCGAGATCCTTGAGAGCCGCTTCCCGGTGCTGCTCGAGGAATTTCGTGTCCGCCACGGCTCGGGCGGCGCAGGCGAATGGCGCGGCGGTGACGGGGCAGTGCGGCGTGTGCGCTTCCTCGAAGTCATGCAGGCGGGCATCCTGGCCAATCGGCGCCGGACCGCGCCCTTTGGGCTGGCCGGCGGCGGCGATGCGTTGCCTGGAATCAATCGCGTCGAGCGAAGCTCAGGCGAGGTTGAGGTTCTTCCCGCGACCGCCAGCGTGACAGTTGCGGCGGGCGATGTCATGGTCATCGAAACGCCGGGCGGGGGAGGATACGGGAAAGTATGACTTCCATGGGCGAATCTCCCCTCCCCGTTGGGGAGGAGCCGGGGGTGGGGGTTCGGCACTGGCGTCGTGGGGCCCCCCCCACCCCCCCCCCCCCC
>JANOAD010000041.1:0-3272 GCA_031410955.1 Novosphingobium sp.
CGGCTGGTAAGTGTAGTTGACTTCGACGAAGATCACCGCGTCGCCCGCCTGCGCGAGCACCTTCTCGTCTGTCGGTCCCATACCGCCGGTGCCCAGATTGTCGCCTTCAGCGCCGTATTGCGGAGCAAAGTTCTTGGCCCCGCGGCAGCGCTGCCAGTGGATATACTGGTCATCGGTCCCGTCCTCGACTTCAAGGCTCGAAATGATCACGCGCCCGTTGTCGTAGAGGTTGAGTTTGCCGCTCTGGACCTGCGCACCATAGATCACGTCGTTGATGTCGCTCTCGTAGATCCGCCGGTTCTGCAAAGTGCTGGTATCGCCGACGCGGCTGGCGTTGTCGGCAATATGCTCGGCGAGCTGGCTGACCTTCATGTTGACCAGCGCATAGTTCGCCTCTTCCGCGCCCCACAGGCCGGCGGTGAGCAGGAACGGCGCGCCCAGCGCGAATTCGGTCATCGCAACGCCCGAACGGTTGCGCAGCAGCGCGCGGAGGCGGTTGAGGATGCTCATGTGCAGTTCCCGGTGGTGGGCGCGGCGTTGGCCGATTGCTGGCCGTACGGCTGATTGCGCAGCACGGTTGCCGCGCTGAGCGTGAAGTCCTTGCTCTGCCCCGGAATGAAGCCCGCGACCGGGAAGGGCCGCTGGTACTTGACGGTTACCGTGTAGAGCACCGCATCGCGCGCGCCGCCGAACCCGGCCTGGCCGCGATCGCGATCCCAGGTGCCGTTGCCGTTCACGTCCTCAAAGGGTTCGCCGTTGTTGCAGGTGCCGTCGTTGTCGACATCGGTGTAGTCTTCGGGGCGACCGGCATCGGTAAAGCTGCTGTACGAGCGCCGGTCGAAGTTCAGCGCCGCCCCTGGCGCCACGGCCTGGACCGCCTTGGTCACAATTCCGTCGAGCTCGGCTTCCTTGCCGCTGGATCCCTCGATCGTTGAATCGCGCGCCGCTTTCTGGATCGCGCCCTGCAGCATCTCGGTGGTGTACATGTTGTAGGCCAGGTCGAGCAGGCCCATCAGCATCAGCAACAACACCGGCGCAATCAGCGCGAATTCGACGATCGTCACGCCGCGTTCGTCACGTCGCAGCGATGTCAGGCGGGAGATCATTTCGAGATCCTCAAGTCGCCAACCTGCGTCGCGATCTTGCTGAACACGTCGCTGAGTTCGGTGGCATCGTGTGCTTCGAACGCATGGCCCGGACCAGCGCATTCGCTGAGCATCGGATTTAGGCTGGTGCCGAAGCTGACCACCCAGACAGTGATGTTGCGCTTCTTCACCTCGTTGCAGGCAACCGTGAAGCGGTTTTCGACCACCTGGGTCAACGTGAACGCCGATCCGGGCGACCAGCGCCGATAGGGCTGCTCGATCGGTTCGATCCCATAAGTGCCGTAAGTGACATCGCGCGGTGCGGTCTGGCCGTCGGTCAGGAAGATCAGATTGCGCCGCGTGGCCTTGCCTTCGATGTCGGCGTTTTCAGCGGCGAACAGCCCGTTCGGGGAAAGCAGGCGGCCGCCCCAGATCATGCCGATATCGTGATAAGTGCTGCCACGTGGCTGCAGGTCATCGACATAGGCCGTAATCTGCGAGGCATTCATTTCACCGAGCTTTTGGGCCGGCGAAGGGCAAGCCGAAAGTCCCGCCCACTGCGCGTTGAGATAGTCCCACTTGTAGTCGATCGGTCCCTGGGAGAACGCTCCACTCCCTTGAGTGTCCATCCCGCGGACGAACGAAGCGTCGTGGAGCATCGGCCGCCACTGCGTATCGGGATTGTTCGGATCCGGTTCGCGGTCGAGATCGAGATCGAGCGCGCGGTTCAGATCGACATTGTCGTAATCGTTGATTTCGTAGGTCGAACGCTCTTCGATGCAGCCGCTGAACCAGGTGGTCATGTCGGAGGGGTTATTCGCGTCGCCGGCCATTTTGGGGAAGGAAATCGTGTTCCAGATTTTCATCGTACCGGCGGAGTTATCTTTGAGCGATGAGACATCGGCGGTAACCGGCTGGTAGCGCCAGTCAAAGACGGGAACCGTCTGGTTTCCCTCATTCTTGTAACTGTAGATGTAGTGGTAAGCGGTATAGGTAACCGGGGTTGAAACCACTTTGCCGTTATCGGCGAAGGTGCAGTTCGAATAGGAACCGTTTACGATATATTCCGTGTTTTCCGTGCCATCCGGATCGACCCAGGTGCGCACTGTGGTCCACGACCGCGTATCGTCGGGGCAGCTATCGACAATTGTCGACGATCCGGTGGTTTCGGTGCCGCTGATGTAGGTCCAGTTCTCCGTATACACAGGCCTGGTTTCCGTCGCCCCGGTGTCATGCTGGACGCGGCCTTGATAATGCCAGCTATCGACCATCCAGTCGGGTTTGAGCAGACCGCCGACGTTGACGTTGCTCGAATAGGGCACAAACCCGTACCGGATGCGGGTGCCGGGGCTCTTGCTGCCCTCGAGCTGAGCGTGGAAGTCTTTCACCACCTGCCGCAGGATTGCGATCTTCGGCGCGGAGTCTCCCGGATTGATTTGGTTCATTGAACCGGTGGTATCGAGCACGAACATGACGTCGGTGTTCGAAAAGTTGAGCCGCGCCTCGCACTTCACCTGAATCGGCACTTCGGTGTAGCCGAACAGCGTCATGATCGTGGTCGGCACGTTGACGCTGGCTTCGCCCGAAATGGCGTAGTCCTGCTCGAGCGTCATCTGGAACGCGCGGCTGTCGGTGCCATAGGCACCGTCACGGAAGTTGAGGTTGAAGAAGCGGTTGCCGGCATCGGCCACGTCGGCGGGGATGGTCCCGCTGGTTACCGCCCCCGAGCCAAGCTTCTTGCGCGCTGCCAGCACGCCGGAATCGCAAGCCTGTTGCAGGCGGCTCTGCGAAAGGTAACTGCGGCCCATGTCGATCCCGCCGCCGAGCAGCGCGAGCAGGGGGAAGAGCGCCGCCGCGATCAGCGCCAGCGTATTGCCGGCGCGGTCGCAGAGCAGCGACAAAATCCAGTTCCGGGCAGCGCTTTGGCTCACAGGCAGAGATTCGTCCCAATGATCAAGCCATTGCCATAGCGCTGCGGCGTAACCCGGTGACGAACGGGAATGGTTAATTTGTTGAGACTGCGCCGAAAGCTTTGGATCAGGGCGTGAGTACGAAGATCGGCCGGGTGTAGGTAAGCGGGATTTCACCCAGGCCGATGACGCCCAGCCAGGTGCGCACGCGATAGGTCACGCGAAGCTGGTATTCGGCAGCGCCGGCGACGCGCTGGGTCACCGGGGTCGAAACGAA
>JANOAD010000042.1:0-2573 GCA_031410955.1 Novosphingobium sp.
ACTACCTACAACACGCTCACCGCGTGCATGATCGCGCTCAATCCGAGCGCATATGGCGCCTTCACGATCGGCGGCAATGCCTCGGGATCGGTCGGGTGCGGTGGCGCGGCACTGTCCAGCGACCCATCTGCGGCGATCCGCGAAAACGGCAATCCCAGCGCCACGTTCGGTCAACTTGTCGCAACAGGTGGTATCGAATATAGCCTTCTCAATAACGTAGGTGGCGATCCGCTCAAGCTGAAATCCAACACCGTCGGTCTGGTCGATCCCCTTGGGACCCTGATTACGCCGACCGGAAACGGAATCACACGCACCTATTCATGCCCCGCGGTCACGGCAGGCAGCCCGGCCGTCACCACCTACACTGCGACGCAGCTGCTGCGCACCAAGGTTACCTACCTTTACTACAAGGGAAACAAGGCAGCGGATGCGATCGCTGCCGGTTCGATCACCTATGGTTCCGACAAGACCGGGTATATCGCGAATTCGGATAATGGCGCGACCGTAAACGGGGTATCGTCTGGGGGCGTCAGTTCGAACGTGAGCCGTACGACGTCTGCCTATACCAACGGAGGACCGACACAGGTCGGCCCAACGGCCGGTAGCGCATTTACGGTAGCTGGCAACGGCGGAGGGACGATCTGGGCTGTGCCGACAACCACAACCTGGACGAGCATTTCAAACGCGAATTCCACTACAATTCCGGCCGTTATTGCAAATGATGGCACGGCCAAGCCCCTGCCCGGTACCTACACGGACATCAGCATCGCCTGCAAAACGCAGTTCCAGCCCGGCATTTACGTGATCAACGGGACGATCGATTTCAGCCAGAACCAGACCATCACCGGCAGCAACGTGCTGTTCGTGCTGACCAATCCGAACAGAATCGCCAACATCAATTCGAATACGCAAATCGCCCTTTCGGGCATTACCGCAGCGCTGCTTATGTCGGATTACAGCTATACCCCCACCGATGCGGCCAAGCTCGCCGGGATGCTGTTCTTCGACAAGAACTCGACCGACCAGATCAAGTTCAACGGCAATTCGACCACCAATTTCAACGGCATCATTTACATGCCCCATCGTCAGCTGTGGTTCAACGGCACCTCGGCGGTATCCGGTGCGTGCATGATGCTGGTGGCGGACAGGCTGATGCTCGACGGAACTACGGATCTGAGCACCTTCTGCAAGCCGTCCAATGCCAACAACATGGAAGTGCGGCCGCAGTTCACGACCACCTCGACCACGCCCGGCACGACGGCCACCGTAAGGCTGGTAGGATAATGCCCGGCACGCAGCGCCTTCGCCATCTCCTTGTCCGGCTGCGCGATGATCGGCGCGGCACGATGGTGATCGAGACCGCTATCGTTACGCCGGTGCTGGTGCTGCTCAGCTTGGGCGCATACCAGGTCAGCGCGATGGTCGCCCGGCAGAGCGAGCTTGACAGCGCCGCCGCCGAGGGAGCTGCGATTGCCCTCGCTTCCGCTCCAAACACGTCAGCGAAGCGGACCACGCTGCATGATATTCTGGTGACCTCGACAGGGCTGCCCACCGGTAACGTAGTCGTCACCGCCGCCTATCGCTGCAATGCAGCAACTGCCTATGTCACCACCGCGTGTAGCAGCGGGCAAGTGTCGGCAAACTACGTGAAGATCTACCTGACCACCACTTACCGGCCGACCTGGACGCGTTTCGGGATCGGTAACACCATCACTTACCGGGTGACGCGCTATGTTCAATATTCGCAATCGGTGGTGCCATGATGAAAAAGCTCCTCACTTCGCTCCGCCGCAACGAGACCGCGGCAGCAGCCGTCGAGTTCGCGCTCATCGGCCCGGCGTTCATCACCATGTTTCTTGGGATCATGCAGGTCGGCATCGGCATGCAGCAATACAATGCCCTGCGCAGCATCTCAGCCGACACCGCGCGCTATGCCGTGATCAACTATCAGAAGAGCAACCTGCTGACCGCGATCCAGTTGCAGGATTACGCGAGCAACGCCGCGAAAAAGGCACCGTACGGTCTGGAAAACAGCCGCTTCACAGCCTTCGTTTCGACCCCGGTGACCCAGCGCGTCGCCGGCGCTGCCGAATACCAGCTGCGCGTGACCTATCGCGTGCGCACCTGGCTGGGCGTCATCGGCCTGGGTGAAATCCCGCTGACCTACACCCGGCCGATCTTCGTCCTCACGCCTTGAGGCCTTTCGCCGCACGGCGAAGTCGATCGAAACAATCTCAATAAATTAACCACACCCGTTCGTCACCGAGTGAGATCGGCACGCTATGCGTTTGGTTGGATTATCGGGACGTAGCCTTGCCTGTGAAGTACCGCATTGCCCAGAACTGGATTTTGTCGCTATTCCGCGACCGCGCCGGCAATACGCTCGCGCTGATCGCGGCGGCGCTCTTCCCCTTGCTCGCGATGCTCGGCGGCGGGATCGATATGGGCCGCAGCTACCTTTCGCAGAGCCGTCTGCAGCAGGCTTGCGATTCCGGCGTGCTGGCGGCGCGCAAGAAGCTTGGTTCGGGGGCGGTGACCAGCGGGACCATCCCCGCCGACGTGGCCGATGCCGG
>JANOAD010000043.1:0-6202 GCA_031410955.1 Novosphingobium sp.
ATTGAATACCCGCTCAGGCTGAGCCTGTCGAAGCCAGCGCGAAACCTCACCCTAGCGCCAACGCCGCCTGCGCCGCGGCCAGGCGGGCGATCGGCACGCGGTAGGGCGAAGCGCTGACGTAATCGAGGCCCTGCTTCTCACAGAAGGCGATGCTCGCCGGATCGCCGCCATGTTCGCCGCAGATGCCGAGCTTGATATCGGGCCGGGTCGCCCTGCCCCGCTCCGCCGCCAGCGCGACGAGCTGCCCGACACCCTCGATATCGAGGCTGACGAAGGGATCGCGCGGGAAGATCCCCTGCTCGACATAGGCGCCAAGAAACTTGCCCGCGTCATCTCTCGAAAGCCCTAGAGTTGTTTGTGTCAAATCATTGGTCCCGAACGAGAAGAATTCGCCAACTTCCGCGATTTCCCCCGCGAGCAGCGCAGCACGCGGCAGTTCGATCATCGTGCCGACGTGGTAGGCCAAGGTGCGGGCCTTCTCGGAAAAGACTTCGCTCGCCACCCGGTCGACCAGCGCCTTGAGGATCGCCAGTTCCTTGCGGGTGGCGACCAGCGGGATCATCACCTCGGGCACCGGTGCCTCGCCGCCCGCAGCGGCAACGTCGCACGCCGCCTCGAAGATCGCGCGCGCCTGCATTTCGTAGATTTCGGGAAAAGTGATGCCGAGCCGGCAACCGCGATGGCCCAGCATCGGGTTGAATTCGTGCAGCTCGCTCGCCCGCCGCTTGAGCGTTGCGACGCCGATCCCGATCGTTTCGCTAAGCTCGGCAAATTCGGCGTCCTCGTGCGGCAGGAATTCGTGCAGCGGCGGATCGAGCAGGCGGATGGTCACCGGCAGCCCGGCCATCGCGTCGAAGATACCATGGAAATCGGCACGCTGTTCGGGCAGCAACTTGGCCAGCGCGGTGCGGCGGCCTGCCCCGTCCTCGGCGAGGATCATCTGGCGCACGGCGGCAATGCGGCTCGCATCGAAGAACATGTGCTCGGTGCGGCACAGCCCCACGCCTTCCGCACCGAATGAGCGCGCGATGCGGCAATCGGCCGGAGTTTCGGCGTTGGTGCGCACCTTCATCCGCCGGTGCGCGTCAGCCCAGGCCATCAGCGTGCCGAAATCGCCGACCAGCTCGGGCTCGATTGTCGCGACGTGGCCGGCCATGACCTCGCCGGTAGTGCCGTCGAGCGTGATCACATCGCCTTCCTTGAGCTCGCGCGTGCCGATCCGCAGCGTCCGGCTGGCAAGATCGATCGAGACCTGGCCAGCCCCCGAAACGCACGGCCGGCCCATGCCGCGCGCAACCACCGCGGCGTGTGACGTCATGCCGCCGCGCGCGGTGAGGATGCCGCGGGCGGCGTGCATCCCGTGAATATCCTCGGGGCTGGTCTCGACCCGCACCAGCACCACCGCCTCGCCGCGTTCGGCGCGCTTTTCGGCCGTTTCGGCATCGAGCACGATCGCGCCGGAGGCTGCGCCGGGGCTGGCCGGAAGCCCGCGGGTCAGCACATCGCGCACCGCTTCGGGATCGAGGGTGGGGTGGAGCAGCTGGTCGAGCGCCATCGGATCGATGCGGAGGATCGCGGTTTTCTCGTCGATCAGGCCTTCGCCGACCATGTCGACCGCCATCTTGAGCGCGGCCTTGGCGGTGCGCTTGCCGCTGCGGGTCTGGAGCATCCACAGGTGCCCGCGCTCGACGGTGAATTCGATGTCCTGCATGTCGCGATAATGCGCCTCGAGCAGCTCGAAGACTTCTGCCAATTGCCCGTAAGCCTCTGGCATTGCTGCTTCCATGCTCAGCGGCTTGGCCCCGGCGCGGATGCGTGAGGCCTCGGTCAGGTACTGCGGGGTGCGGATCCCGGCGACCACGTCCTCACCCTGCGCGTTGACCAGCCATTCGCCGTAATAGGCCTTCTCGCCGGTCGCCGGATCGCGGGTGAAGGCGACCCCGGTGGCGCTGGTATCGCCCATGTTGCCGAACACCATCGCCTGGACGTTGACCGCAGTGCCCCAATCACCGGAAATGTCGTTGAGGCGGCGATAGACCTTGGCCCGGTCCGAATCCCACGAATCGAACACCGCGCGGATTGCGCCCGACAGCTGTTCGTGGACATCCTGCGGGAAATCCCGGCCAAGCTTGTCCGCGACGATGCCCTTGTATTCGGCAACAAGCGCCTGCCATTCCTGCGCACCCATCTCAACATCGGCGTAAAAGCCGTTGTCTTCCTTGATGATTTCCAGCGCATCCTCGAACAGGTGATGGTCAAGCCCAAGCACCACGTCGGAATACATCTGGATGAAGCGGCGATAGCTGTCCCAGGCGAACCGCGCGTCCCCGGAAGTGGACGCCAGCCCCTCGACCGTGGCGTCGTTGAGGCCGAGGTTGAGCACGGTATCCATCATGCCCGGCATCGAAACCCGCGCGCCGGAGCGGACCGAGACGAGCAGCGGATCGGCGGCATCGCCGAACTTCTTGCCTACAGTGGCTTCGATGTGGCCAAGTGCGCTGGCGACTTCGGCCTGCAGGCTGGCCGAGAAGTCTCCCCCTTCGGCGAGGTAGCGAACGCATTCTTCGGTGGTGATGGTGAAGCCCGGCGGTACCGGGAGGCCAATCCCGGCCATTTCCGCGAGGTTCGCGCCCTTGCCGCCGACAATGGCCTTGTCGCGGGAGCGCGGATCAGATTCTGCCCGCTCAGTCTGAGCCTGTCGAAGACCGAAGGTGTAAACCTGCTTGTTCATTCTAAATCCCGGCAAGCTGAATGACTGGACACTCTGGACACAGTCCAAAAGGAAAAATCGCTACCCCTCGATCTTCGAGAAATCGGCGACCGAATGAACCGCATCGCGGAACCGCGCGAGGAGGCCCAATCGTGCCTCACGCTTGGCCGGATCGGCATCGTTGACCGTCACATCGTCGAAGAAGGCATCTACGGCCGAGCGCAGCGTGGCCAGCGCGGCCATCGCCCCGGCGAAGTCTTCGCCCGCAACGGCAGCGGCGGCCTGCGGCCCGGCGGTGGAAAGCGCATCCATCAGCGCCTTTTCCGCAGGTTCGGGGGTGTAGGAAAGGCTTATCTCCCTCTCCCTTTCAGGGGAGGGGGTCGGGGGGTGGGGGCTGTCCGGCTGGCGCAGCGCCTGATCGACAGCCCCCACACCCTCCGCGGCTGCGCCGCTCCTCCCTCTCCCCTGAAGGGGAGAGGGTAATTCCTTCTTCAGGATATTCGCCGCGCGCTTGTACCCGGCGAGCAGGTTGGTGCCGTCCGCAGTGCCGATGAACGCCTGGAGCGCGTGGACCCGGGCGAGCAGGCGGACGAGATCGTCCTCCCCGCCGAGCGCGAACACCGCGTCGATCAGGTCGTGGCGGACGCCAGCTTCGCGTTGCTGGACTTTGAGGCGGTCCTCAAAAAAGTTCACCAGCGCAACGCCCGGAATGCCATCGCTATGCATCTGAGATTTCGGCAACATTGCAGTTGTCACTGCGTGCGCTAGCGGCAACCTGAGGTTGTTTGCGAGAATCAGATTGATCACGGAAAGCGCCGCACGCCGCAAAGCATACGGGTCTCGCGATCCAGTCGGAGCTTCACCAATGTCAAAAAACTTGGCGAGCGTATCCAGCTTATCCGCCAAACTCACCGCCACCGTAACCGGCGCGGTGGGGACATCATCGCCCTGCCCGACCGGCTTGTAGTGATCGCGGATCGCTTCGGCGACGGCTTGGGGCAGGCCTTCGTCGGCGGCGTAGTAGCCGCCGATCACGCCTTGCAGTTCGGGGAACTCGCCGACCATTTCGGTGACGAGGTCGGCCTTGCACAGCCGCGCGGCGAGTTCGGCCTGGTCGGCGAGTTCTGCTCGATCCTCCCCATCGACTTGCGATGGGGAGGTGGCAGCGCGCAGCGCTGACGGAGGGGCCCCTCCACCACCCTGCGGGCGGTCCCCCTCCCCATCACAAGTTGATGGGGAGGATTTTACGATGCCTTCCTCAACCAGCCACCGCGCCAGTTTAGCCACCCGCTCGACTTTGTCGGCGACAGTGCCCAGCTTCTCATGGAAGGTGATCCGCGCCAGCCCGTCGGCGTGTTCGCTCAGCGTCTTCTTGCGGTCCTGATCCCAGAAGAACCGCGCATCGGAGAGCCGCGCAGCGAGGACCTTGCGATTCCCGTCGACGATCGCCGCCCCGCCATCGGTGGCGACGATGTTGGCGATGCAGATGAAGGCGTTGGCGAGCTTGCCCGTGCTGTCCTCGCACACGAAGTACTTCTGGTTGGTCCGCGCGGTGAGCTGGATCACTTCGGGCGGCACGTCGAGGAACGCCGCATCAAACCGCCCGAGCAGCGGCACCGGCCATTCGGTGAGGCCGGCGTTCTCGACCACCAGCCCCTCGTCGGCGACCATCACCAGCCCGGCAGCGTGCGCGGAGGCCACGGCCTTTTCACGGATGAAGTCCTGCCGCTCTTCATGGTCGACGATCACATGCGCAGCGCGCAATTTGGCGGCATAATCATCCGCGCCGTCGATCTGGATCGCGCCGGAGGAATGGAAACGGTGGCCCAGTGTTTCGCGGCCGGCGGCAATGTCGCCCACCGCGCAATCGATGACCTGTCCATCGAACAGCGCGACGATGCCTGAGAGCGGCCGCACCCAGCGCAGGCTTTCACTCGACAGCGAAGCCGCACCCCAGCGCATTGATTTGGGCCACGGGAAGGCGCGGACGATCGCCGGGATCGCTTCGGCCAGCACCTCGGCGGTGGCGCGGCCGGGCTTTTCGGTGATGGCGTAGAGGATCCCTTCCCGCTCGGTAAGCTGGTCTTCGCTCAGCCCAGTCTTGCGCAGGAACCCTTCGAGTGCCGGCGGCGGCGCGCCGACGCGCGGGCCTTTGAGTTCTTCGCTGACGGCGGCGGTCGCTTGCGGCAGGCCGCGCGCGACCAGCGCAAGGCGGCGCGGGGTCGACCACACGGTGACCTCACCCAGCTCAACCCCGGCGGTGTCCAGTTCCTTGCGGAACAGCTTCTCAAGGTCGGCGCGCGCGCCGGCTTGCATCCGCGCGGGGATTTCTTCGGAGCGCAGTTCGAGGAGGAAGTCAGGCATTGCTGTTCTCCTCCCATTCCAACGCCCGCTCATGCTGAGCCTGTCGAAGCACCCGCGCGAGGCCAGCGCGGCGCGCGGCCTTCGACAGGCTCAGGCTGAGCGGGTGTGGGTGCGCGGGGCGGAAAAGGAGCATCACAGCACCAACTCCGGATAGTCCGTCTGCCACTGCGGCGTGTTCTTCTTTATCCACGCCTGGCAGCTGCCCTTGGCCAGATCGCGCACGCGGCCGATGTAGCTGGCGCGTTCCTGGACCGAGATCACGCCGCGCGCCTGGAGCAGGTTGAACTGGTGGCTCGCCTCGATCGCCTGTTCATAGGCGGCGAGCGGGATTTGCGCATCGAGGCAGCGCTGGCATTCGGCCTCGGCCTTGGCAAAACCGTCGAACAGGGTGGCGGTATCGGCCACCTCGAAGTTGTACTTCGACATCTCCTGTTCGTTCTTCAGGAACACCTCGCCGTAGGTCACTCCGTCCGCATTGAATTTGAGGTCGTAGACCCGGTCGACGCCCTGGATGTACATCGCCAACCGCTCGAGCCCGTAGGTCAGTTCGCCCGCGACCGGCTTGCAATCGAACCCGCCGACCTGCTGGAAATAGGTGAACTGGCTGACTTCCATCCCGTCGCACCACACTTCCCAGCCCAGCCCCCAGGCTCCTAAAGTTGGGCTTTCCCAGTCATCCTCGACAAAGCGGATATCGTGCGCGAGCGGATCGACGCCGATTGCCGCGAGGCTGGCGAGGTAGAGCTCTTGCAGGTTACTCGGGTTGGGCTTGAGGATCACCTGGTACTGGTAATAGTGCTGCAGCCGGTTGGGGTTCTCGCCGTAGCGGCCGTCGGTGGGCCGCCGGCTGGGCTGGACATAGGCCGCGTTCCACGGCTCGGGGCCCAGCGCGCGCAGCGTGGTCGCGGGGTGAAACGTGCCCGCGCCCATGCGCATGTCGTACGGCTGCAGAATCGCGCACCCCTGCGCGCTCCAGAACGCGTGCAAGCGCAGGATCATCTCCTGGAAGCTGAGCGGAGCGGCGGGCTCGGGCATGGCGGGGCTTTGGCGCAGGCCCCCCAATGGGTCAATGGCCACAAAACTCCTCCCCGGCACGGGGAGGTGGCGGCCTGAAAGGCTGACGGAGGG
>JANOAD010000044.1:0-35981 GCA_031410955.1 Novosphingobium sp.
GCCTCGAAGACAGCTGCCCACCCGACCAGTTCAAGGCCTTCCGCGAAGCCAATCCCGACCATATCGCGCTGACCTACATCAACTGCTCGGCGGAGGTGAAGGCGCTCAGCGACATCATCGTCACCAGTTCCAGCGCCGAGACGATCCTGTCGCAGATCCCCAAGGACCAGAAGATCATCTTCGGCCCCGACCGGCATCTCGGCGGCTACCTCAGCCGCAAGTTCGACCGCGAGATGCTGCTGTGGCCGGGCGTGTGCATCGTCCACGAAGCGTTCTCGGAAACCGAGCTCTTGAAGCTCAAAGCCCAGCACCCCGGCGCCCCGATCGCCGCGCACCCCGAATGCCCGCCGCACATCGCCGATCACGCCGATTACATCGGCAGCACCAGCGGCATCCTGCAATTCGCCAAGACCTTCACCGGTGATACCCTGATCGTCGCGACCGAACCGCACATCATCCACCAGATGGAACTCGCCGTCCCGGGCAAGACCTTCATCGGCGCGCCCGGCGCCGACGGCCAGTGCGCCTGCAACATCTGCCCCTACATGGCGCTGAATACTTTGGAGAAGCTCTACCTGGCGCTGCGCGATCTGAAGCCCCGGATCGAGATCGAAGAAGGGTTGCGGTTGCAGGCGAAGAAGAGTTTGGACCGGATGCTGGAGATGGCCGGGGGGACTGTGGGGATGGGGGATTTGGGGGCGCGGTGAGTTCCGTCTTGACAAACTGCGTCATTTTTGACACGTTTCGTCCGTGAGTCCTGACCGCTCCAAGAAGATCGCTGCGCGATTTTTTGTCTCGGCCAGCGGCAAGCTGCCGGTGCGCGAATGGCTGCTCGATCTCGACCAGATCGATCGTCAGGCAATTGGCAAGGACATTCAGAAGGTCGAGTTCGGCTGGCCAATCGGGATGCCTTATTGCCGCCCGCTCGGTCGCGGCTTGTGGGAAGTGCGGAGCAGCATTTCATCGGGCCGGATCGCGCGGGTGGTCTTCGCGATCCGAGATGGCGAGATGGTCTTGTTGCACGGCTTCGTGAAGAAGACCCAGAAGACACCGCAGCACGACATCGACCTTTCGCTGCAACGGATGAAGGAACTGGATTGATGGAACAGCACGGCAAAGCTCGAGTGAGTGACGAAACCTTTGACGAGTTCCTCGCTGGAGAAGGCTTGCTTGCAAGCTGCGAAGAGGATGCGATCAAGGAGATTATTGCCGATCAGATCAGATCAGCGATGGCCGAACAGCACCTGACCAAGACCGCGATGGCGGCGCGGATGAAAACCGATCGGCGGCAACTTGATCGGCTGCTCGATCCGTCCAATCCCTCGGTGACCCTCGCAACCCTGCGCCGTGCTGCAACTGCTGTGGGGCGGACCTTGCGGGTGGAGTTGGCGTGAGTGCAATCGGTCAAAGAGCGCCGGTTGTAACGTGATTGAAATCCGCGCGATACCAAGCGAAGTCCGCACCGAGATTGAATCGCGCTTGCAGCAAATTGAGCATCAGGAGGGCGTGCGGTTCCTTGTGGCCGTCGAATCCGGCTCGCGCGCTTGGGGTTTCCCGTCACCCGACAGCGATTACGATGTACGGTTTATCTACGTTCGCCCGCGCGACTGGTATCTCTCGATCAAGCCCGGACGCGATGTAATCGAGACCCCGTTGATCGACCTCATCGATCTCAACGGTTGGGATATTCGCAAGGCATTGGGCCTGATGCTCAAGTCCAATGTGATTGTGAGTGAATGGCTGGAATCGCCGATCCGCTATCGCATCGACGATCCGGGCGTGTCAGGATTCCGAGAACTGGCGGACAGCTTGTTCGATCCGATCGGGGCACGTCATCACTATGTCTCGCTTGGCACAATTGCGGCGCAGCGCTGGTTGCGGGGAAGCGACGCTGTGCCGGTGAAGCGATACTTCTACTCACTTCGCCCGACACTCGCACTGCGCGCGATTCGTACCTCCCCAGATCGCCGCCCGCCAATGAACCTCCAGCAATTGATCGATGCCAGCGAACTACCGGTAGGGCTGGAGGCCATGATCGTGGAGTTGGTAGCGCTCAAGGCGCTCACCAATGAGAAATCGAATGGCAAGCGTTTTGCCGAACTCGACACTTTCATCCTGTCCGAACTTGAGCAAGGGCTGCCGGACAAAACATCCCGCCGCAAGCAGGCGGATTTTGATCTATCAGATCGGTTTTTCCGTGAATTGCTGTCCACATAGGACAACTCACCGCCACTCCCTTACATCCTCCGCGGCCCCATCGATCATCGTCAAGTATTGCGCCAGTCTCGGACTCTCCGCGCGGTTGGGGCTGGCGGCGTGGGGGAGTTCCTGGCGCCAGATGATCAGGTCGCCGGCATTTGCCGGAATCGGCACGGCCTCCCTGTCGAGATCGACTTCGCGCGGATCGGCGTCGCCCAGTTCGGCGAGCCAGTCTTCCAGACGCAAGTGGAATCCCGGCACCACCCGCAGCGCGCCTTGATCTGCCGCGGTGTCTGTCAGGTAGAGGATTGCCTGCAGCCCGAACGGGATCGGCGGGGTCAGGCTGGTGTCCCAATGAAGCCGGAAACCCTGGTAGCCGGTGTCGTGGCGTTCAGGCGGGTTGAAGCTGGTGCGGTCGGTGAGCATCCACAGATCTGATTTGCCGCATAGTTGGGCAAAGGCCTTGCGGACCCTCAGCGATTCCCGCGCCACTGCCAGCTCGGGGGCGTGGTAGAGGGGCACCCACAGGCCTTTTGCCGCCGGGTTGTACCACGTTTCGGGATCGTCCGGGCTGGCAGCAATGTGCCGCCACAGCACGTCAGCCGCTGCGTCAGCTTCGTCGCGCGTAATTGCGGTACCAAGCACGACGTAGCCATTCTCCCGCCAGTGCGCGAGGTCGGCACCGTCCAGCACATCGGGCATTTGCGCCAGTGCATCGAGCCGGACTTGTGCCTCTGGCGGGACCGGCGCGCCTTGCCGCCACGCATTGTAACGTGCCACTGCGACTGGATCGGGCAGACCGGCTCCGTGCTCGACCCAATCGCAGAACTCAGCGAACTCCTGTCGCTCGCGCTGGAGCTGCATCAGCCCCTGTTCGATCCCGATCCCGAGCAGGCACAGCAGCGCGCGGTCCTGGTGGGCCAACGGCGCGGGCGGCGCACGGCCGGTCTGGCTCGCCCAGAACTCACGCAGGCCAGTGATCTCGGGGAAAGCCACGGTTACTTAATGGGCAGCCCGAACATCAGCGCGCGGACGTATTTGACCGGGGGGGAGCCGTAGCTGAGCACCTGATCGTTATACCGCCGCAAGGTATAGCTCTTGCCCCAGCGCTGCTTGGCTTCCTCGCGCAGCGCCATGTGTTCGCTGAAACCGGTAAAGTAGCTCAATAGCTGCACCGATGAGAGGTTTGCGCGGGTCCATTTGCCCGCTGCTTCGCGTTCGGCCTGGAAGGCGCCGCTCTGCATCAGGTCCATCGCCTGGTCGCGGGTCATGCCCTCAGTCTGGATGCCGATGTCGAGCAGGGTGTTGGTGATCGAACGCAGCCGCATCTTGAGCACGGTCAGCTTGAACAGCGGATCGCCGTTGAGGTATTCGGCGTCCTTCATCATCCCCTCGGCATAGACCGCCCAGCCTTCGACGAATGGCCCCGAACCGAGATAGGCGCGCAGCACGTCGGGCGATTTGTTCGAATGATCGAGCTGGAGGTAATGCCCCGGCATCGCCTCGTGGATCGACAGGTCGTGGATCATGTAGTCGTTGTACTCGGAGAGGAAGCTCTCCGCCTGCGCGTCGGTCCAGTCATCGGGGACGGGTGAGACCGCGTAGAAGTTCTGCTGGCCCTTCTCGAACAACCCCGGCGGATCGTTGTAGGCGACCGCGTTGCCCTGCTGGAACTTGGGCATGGTGATCACCTTGACCGGCCCGTCGGGCATCCTGACGAACCCGGCCTTGGCGACGAAGGCGGTCGCCTCGGCGAGCGTTTCGCGGGCGCGCTGTTCCAGCTGCGCGCGCGGCGGGTGTTTGGCATAAGACAGTTTGAGCGCGGCCTCGATCGCAGTCTGCTGCTGGAGTTCGGTCGGGCGCACGGGCATTTCGGGCGCGTCCGCACGTCCAGCCAGCACCTGCCGGGAAAGCGCATACATCTCGGCGCGGGTCTCGGCCTTGGCCTTGAGCGCGCGGGCCTTGAGCTGGGGCCGGGTCATGTCGCTCATCAGGCCGAATTTCATCTTCTGGTCATAGAGTGTGGTCCCGAGCCGGAAGTCGCCCTTCGCGGCCGGGATAAGCACCTTGTCGAGCCAGGTCTGCTGGTCGGCCACCGCTGCCTTGAGCCCTGCCAAAGCCTTATCGAACCGCACCCGATCGGCCCCGGTCAGGCTATCGGCGTGCGGCGCGAGCATGCCCTCGGCAATCTCGATGATCCCGGAATTCTGCTTCGACACCGTCTGCGCAAACACCAGCGGCACCCGCGCGGGGACGAGCTGGCTGCGGCTTTGCACGAGCAGCGCGGGCAGCGCTTCCATCCGCGCGGTCGCGCTTTTGAGCCGCACGTCCCACGGCGCGAAATCGCGCGCGGCCAGCGTGTAGAGCGAACCCGCCGCCACATCGTTGTAGATCTGCGCGTTCCATGCCCAGCCCTGCTCGGACTGGTCGGCCCAGACGCGGTATTGCAGCTCGTTCCTGAGCAGCAGCAGGTCGACCTGGTTGTCGCGGCTCAGCTTCGCGGGGTTTAGCTGCGCCAGTTGGGTAAGCAATCCTTGCCAGGTTCGCCGCCGCTCGGCCCGGCCCTTGGCGCTGATATCGGGCAGCAGGCGATCATAGCGGTGTTCGCCAAGGGCGGTCGCTTCGACCGGCGAGGCCTTCAGCGCGGCGGCGATAAAGCGGCTGGCGATGGATTGGAATTGCAGGTCCGCGCTGGGCATTTTGGCATGATGCGCGGGGCGGGCTGCATCGGCGGGCAATTGCGCCAAGGCCAGTGCGGCAAGCGGCAGGGCGGCAAACAATGCGAGGTGCTTCACGGGCTTAGTCTCCCCAAAATGCCATTAGGGCGAGGTTAGCGCCGCTTTAGTCCTGCGTCGAGCGGGCCAGTGCCAGGCCTGCCGCAACCGCGCCCATGCCCGCAAAATCGAGCAAGCCCAGGCTCTCGTGGAACACCAGCCAGCCCACCGCCACCGCCACCGCCGGCTGGGTCAGCAGCGCCAGACCGATCACCAGCGGGGTGAAATGCTTGAGCGCATAGACCAGCAGCCCCTGCCCCAGCAGCTGGCTGAGCACCGCCAGCGCGATCACCGGCCACCAGTTGGTCGGCCAGACGGGCTCGCCGCGCAGCAGCGCGATGCCCAGCAGCACCGGCAGCCCCGCAATGCTCGACCAGGTCAGCAACGACCAGCCGCCGAGCTTGGCGCGGTATTTCTGCAGGATGATGATATAGCCCGAATAGAGCAACCCGGCCGCCAGGCAGTAGAGATCGCCGATCATGGTGGTCTGGTCGATCTCGAGACTGCGGCCGAGCAGGATCGCCCCGCCGCCCAGCGCCGCCAGCAGCGCCAGTCCTTCGCGCAGGTGCGGGCGCCGGTGCAGGCTGATCAGACCCCAGATCATCACCACCAGGCTGCCGGCATTGCCGAACAGCGAAGCATTGGCCATCCGGGTCATGCCGATGCCGATATGCCAGGCGCCGATGTCGAGCGCGAAGAACACCCCCGCCGCCATCAGCGCCCACCACACGCCCGCGCCCAGCCCGCTCAGTTTCTGCCCGCTGACCCGCGCCAGCAGGACCAGCACCGGGACCGCCAGCGCGAGCCGCCAGAACGCCGACGAAACCGGCCCGGTATCGGCCAGCCGCACTGACCACGGCCCCAGCGCCAGCGCCGCATTGCCGCCCATCAGCGCGGCGAACTGCGCCCATCTCCAGCTGCGCTGCGGCGCGGCTTCGGTCCCCATTGCAATGCCCATGGCCTTGCCTTAGCGAGCCGACAAAGATTGCAAAACGAAATGTGATGGAGACCTTCTTTGCACGACGCTCTTTTCCAGCCGCTTCAACTTGGCGCATTCACGGCGAAAAACCGCATCATCATGGCCCCGCTGACCCGCGGCCGTTCGGACCCTGGTTCGGTCCCCAATGCGATGATGGCTGAGTACTACCGCCAGCGTGCCGGCGCGGGACTGATCATTTCCGAAGCGACCGGGATCAGCGTCGAGGGCCTTGGCTGGCCCGCCGCACCGGGCATCTGGAACGCCGCGCAGGTTGCCGGATGGAAACCGGTTACCGCAGCCGTCCACGAAGCCGGCGGCAAGATCGTGCTGCAGCTGTGGCACATGGGGCGTCTGGTCCATCCCGATTTCCTCGGCGGCGAACTCGGCCTCTCGGCCAGCGCCACCACCGGCCCCGATCACGCCCACACGCCGACCGGCCGCCAGCCGCACCAACAGGCCCGTGCCGCGACGCCCGATGACATCAAGCGCGTTGTCGGCGATTACGCCGAGGCCGCACGCAACGCCAAGGCGGCGGGGTTCGACGGGGTCCAGCTGCACGGCGCGAACGGCTATCTGGTCGACCAGTTCCTCCGCGCCGGGACCAACCTGCGCACCGACGAGTACGGCGGCAGCCCGCAGAATCGCACCCGCTTCATGCGCGAAGTGCTCGAGGCGCTGATCGAAGTCTGGGGCGCCGACCGCGTCTCGATCCGGCTTTCGCCCAACGGCATGTCGCAGGGCTGCAACGATCCCGATCCGGCAAGCATCTTCGGCGAAGCTGCGCGGGTCATCGAGGAACTCGGCGTCAGCTTCGTCGAGCTGCGCCAGCCCGGGCCCGAAGGCACTTTCGGCCAGACCGACGTGCCGATGCAGGACGGCCTGATCCGCTCGATCTACAGCGGGCCGCTGGTGCTCAATTCGGACTACACTGCAGAGCAGGCCGAAGCTGACGTGGCTAGCGGGCGCTGCGAAGCGATCAGCTTTGGCCGGCCCTATATCTCCAACCCGGACCTTGCCGAGCGCATCCGGTTCGGCGCAGAATGGGCGCCCAACACCAACGTACCGAAAAGCTGGTATCTGCCCGGCCCTGAGGGCTATATCGACTACCCGGCGCTGGTGCTGGCCTGAGTCAAACCACTTTGTCATTGCGAGCGAAGCAAAGCAATCCAGAGCCCGGCACGCAACGCCCTGGATTGCTTCGTCGCTGCGCTCCTCGCAATGACGAGAAACTGTGGAGAGGATTGAACTGATGCCCGTACGGTCGTGGCTGTTCGTTCCCGGCGACAGCGAGAAAAAGCTGGGCAAGGCCGCCGCGACCGGCGCGGACGTGCTCATCCTCGATCTTGAGGATTCGGTCGCGCACGAAAACAAGGCGGCGGCCCGGGCCATGTCCGGGCAATGGCTCGCCGCGCACCGCCAGCAAGGCACCGACGGTAAACGCCAAGGCCGCTGGGTGCGGATCAACGCGCTCGACAGCCGGATGTGGCGCGAAGACCTGCTTGCGGTGCTGCCCGGCGGCCCCGACGGAATCATGCTGCCCAAAAGCGCCGGGCCCGAATCGGTGCAGCAACTTGCCGCCGAGATCTATGAGCTGGAAAGCCGCAGCGGGCTGGCCCCCAATGCGGTCAAGATCATGCCGCTGGTGAGCGAAACCGCACGCGCAGCGCTGACCATCCCGGCCTATGCCGAGGCAATGATGCCGCGGCTCGCTGGCCTCACCTGGGGCGCGGAAGACCTTTCCGCCGCGATCGGCGCTACCCGCAAGCGCGATGCCGATGGGCGCTGGACCGATACCTTCCGCTATGCCCGCACGCAGACCCTGCTTACTGCACATGCCTGCGCGGTCATGGCGATCGATACGCTTCACGCCGATTTTGCCGACGCCGCGGGCCTCAAGCGCGCCGCCGAGGAAGCGCGCGCCGATGGCTTTGCCGGAATGCTGGCGATCCACCCGGCGCAGGTCGAGGTAATCAACCAGGCCTTCACCCCCAGCGAAGCCGAACTCACCGAAGCCCGTGCGATCGTCGAGGCGTTCAAGGCCAATCCCGGTGCCGGCACGCTACAGATCGACCGCCGCATGATCGACATGCCGCACTACAAGCTGGCGCTCAGGGTGCTGGGGCTGGAGGAGTAGGGAGCCGGGCTAGTTGTTGGCAGGCGTTTCGGGTGCGCTCGGGCTGGACTTCTCTTTCTCGTCCGCCACGCCATCCACTGCGGCGTCGCCGGCCTTGCCGCTCGCCTTGGCTGGCTTTGCTCCCTTGGCATTACCGCCCTCACCGCCTTCGCTCTTCGGTGCCAGCGGTGCCTGGCTCTTGACCGTATCCAATGGCAGCATCGCGTCGCTGGCGGAGCCCGGCAGCACTTCGCCCTGCGCGGTGCCGGCGCCGGCATCCTTTTTCGCATCACCCTTGCAGCCCGCCAGCGCGATCAGGCACGCCGCCATGACCAGACCATGCTTCATCACGCTGCCTCCTCACTGCAAGGGCGTTCGAGCGCGGCGAGGAAAGATGCCGCGCGGGCCTGCAATGCCGCATCCCATGCCGCCGAATCAACCGCAATCCCGAGGCGCTGCAGGCTGGTGACGCCGAATTCGTCGATCCCGCACGGCACGATCCCGGCAAAGTGCGACAGGTCAGGCGAAAGGTTGACCGAAAAACCGTGCATCGTCACCCAGCGGCGGATGCGCACCCCGATCGCACCGATCTTGGCCTCGCGCCCGTCGATGTCGCGGGTCCAGATCCCGATCCGCCCCGGCGCGCGCCAGCTTTCCACGCCGAAGTGGCCCAGCGTATCGATCACCCAGTCTTCGAGCGCATGGACAAATCCGCGCACGTCGCGCGCGCGGCGCTTGAGATCGAGCAGCACGTAGCCGATCCGCTGCCCCGGGCCGTGATAAGTATAACGCCCACCGCGCCCGGCCTCGACCACTTCGAAGCGCGGATCGAGCAATTCGGCGGCCGCAGCGCTGGTTCCTGCGGTATAAACCGGGGGATGTTCGAGCAGCCAGATCAGTTCGCGTGCAGTCCCAGCAGCGATCGCGGCATTGCGCGCAGTCATCTCATCAAGCGCAGCGCGGTAGGGCACCGGCGCGTGCTCGATCCGCCATTCGGGCTGCAAGACTTGGGGCTGGGCCATCGATCATTTGCGTGGCGGCAATTGCTGTGGTTATCAAGGGGGCATGAGCATGCCGCCACACTCGACCCCGCCCCATTCCCCCAAATCACCGGGCGAACGCCGCGCGCGTTCGCGCTTCGATTCGATGAAGGTCTGGGACGAAGCGAGTGCCGCGCTGCTCGCCAACCGCGAAGTGCTGCTCTCCGTCATGGGGGTGTTTGCGGTGCTGCCGGTCTTCGCGCTGGCGCAGTTCTTCCCCTTGCCCGAGCCGGTAGCGGGCCAGGCGGCCGCCCAATTGCTCGATCGGTGGGGACAATACTTCGATGCCTATTGGGCACCCTTCATGGCGGGCCTTGTCCTCGAGCTCTTCGGAATGCTGGTGGCGCTGGCCCTGCTCGGCGATCCGGCACGACCCACGGTGGGCGAGGCGATGCGCCAAGCAGCCCGGGCGGCTCCGTTTTTCCTTGCCGCGCTGTTCGGCGCCCATGCGGCGGCGCTGCTGTCAGCCCTGATACCGGTGACTGCCATCGCCCTGCTCGGCTCGCTGCTACTGACCCAGGTTGCGGCGATTATCGGCACGGTGTTCATTCTCTACATGATGGTGCGCTTCGCCTACATCGGGCCGGCGGTGGTGCTGGGCGGGATGCGCAATCCGATCGAGGTACTGCGCCAGTCCTTTCGGGCGACCAAGGGCATCGGCTGGCAACTGCTCGTCTTCCTGCTGCTGATCTACTTCGCCTTCGCGATCGTCAGCTGGCTGATCCAGGGCGCGTTCGCGATTGTAGCCGCCCTGATCGCCGGGGCCGAAGGCGGGCACCTGGCCGGAAACCTCGTCGGCAGCATCATGCAAGGGGCACAGGCGGCCACCTTCGTTGCGGTGATCGCGGCGAGCTATCGCCAGCTCGGAGAACCGGCGCGCTGAATTTTCCGGATTTACAAGCCCCCGCAAGCTGCGCAGAATGTCGATAATGGGGATGAGCTAGGGGGCGGATCATGAAGTTCAGCGCAAGTAAGGCCTTGACCGACAGTTTTTCGATTTTCGGCGGGCGGTTCGTTTCGATGTTGCCGATTGCGATCCTGTTCACGGCAATCCCGCTCATCTTGTTCATGGCCACTTTTGGTGGCGTTTTAGCCGGCTTCTCCCAAAACCAGGGGAATCCCGCGGCAGCAATGCAAACATTCCTCGCCATGTTTGGGACCTTCGCGCTGGCCGGGATTGTCTACGCACTGGTCCGCATCGCCGGCGCCTGCGCCCTTTGCGTCAGCGCCGCTGCACGCGAACCGATGACCGTGGGGGAGGCGGTGAGCGAAGGCTTGCGCGTCACCTTGCCGATGGTCGGGGTTTACCTGGTGCTGATGGTCGCCTATTTCGCGGTGGCCGCAGTGCTGATGCTGACGATGGGCGCCTCGTTCATCGGAATGATGGGCTCTGGCTACGCGAGCGGACAGAGCGCCCCCGGCGCGGGCTCGATCGGGACGATGATCCTGGTCATATGCCTGGTTCTAATCGGGTTGGTCTACCTGATGACGAAACTGTCGATGGTCGTGCCGGTGGTTGCGGTCGACAAGGAGCGCAGCCCGTTCGCGGCGATCTCGCGGTCATGGGGGCTGACCCGCGGCGCAACGCTGAAGATTTTCCTGCTGTTCCTGCTGACTGGTTTCGGCGCCGCGATTATCGGCGGTGTTCTAGGCGGGGTGATCGGCGGCGCTAGCGTGGTCGCGGCTGGGGCAAGCGCAGCTTCGTCTTGGCCTCAGTTGGCAGTGTCAGCTTTGACCGGGACGCTGTTTTCGATCTATTTCATCGCCCTGATCGTGGCGATCCATGGTCAGCTCGCCGGACCGTCGGTCGCGGCGATCGGCGAAACCTTCGACTAGGACCTCAGTCCTTCCAGCCCCAGAACAGCTTGCACGGCAGCACGTTGAGCGCTGCGAAGCCGGCGTCGATGCGCTTGAAGTGCCTGGCCATGAAATCGCGCGCCTTGCCGCTGAACTGATAGACCAGGAAGGCCCCGCCCGGGCGCAGCACGCGGTAGGTCGCCGCGGCGATGGCCGGGCCGACCCCATCGGGCAGGGTCGAAAACGGCAGGCCGGACAGCACATAGTCGGCATGATCGTGCCCGTGGGCGCGCACAATTGATTCAACGTCAGCCGCCGAGCCGAGCACGGGGACGAAGCGGCTGTCGCTGATCGTGGCCTTCAGATAGTCGATGTAGAGCGGGTTGGTGTCGATCACGATCAACTGGCCATCGCGGCGCAGCTTGTCGAGCACCGGGCGGCAGAAGGTGCCGACTCCGGGGCCGTATTCGACGAACAGCTTGCATGTCTCCCATTTGACCGGCGCGAGCATCTTGGCGATGGTGAAGCGCGAGGACGGGATGATCGAGCCGACCATCACCGGGTGCTCGATGAACCCTTTCAGGAACACACCCCACGGACCCATGGCCTGCATGATCCGGCGCTTCGCGCGTTGGCCCAAGCTACGTTGGGCAAGCTCGGAAGTGGCCATGTGGGATATAAGTCCTGAGTTCCGTTAGGGTTCCCGGCCTTCCCAAATTTGCCCTGCCATTGCAAGGCAAGAGCGAGCATACTAGCGACGAAGCGATGTCCCGCGACGACCAAGCCGAAACGGGTGACCAGCCCGGCACCACCGCCAGCCTGCCGCGCGGGCGGGTGGCGCTGCTGTTCACCGTCAGCCTGGTCACCGCCGCGGGCAATACCGCGATGCAGTCGGTGATGCCTTCGATCGGCACCGCGCTGCACGTCCACGATTTCTGGATCAGCCTCGCTTACACCTGGTCGGCGCTGCTGTGGATGATCTGCGCCCCACTGTGGGCGCGCAAGAGCGACAAGCGCGGGCGCAAGGAGATGATGGCGATCGGACTGACCGGGTTCATCGCCAGCTTCAGCCTGTGCGGGCTGGCGCTGTGGCTGGGGCTCAACGGGTTCCTCTCGGGGATTGGCACGCTGATCACCTTCGCGCTGTTCCGCTCGCTTTACGGCGGGTTCGGCTCGGCCGCGCCGCCCGCAGTGCAGGCCAAAGTCGCTAGCCGTACCAGCCGCGAAGAACGCACCAAGTCGCTGTCGCTGATCTCCTCGAGCTTCGGGCTCGGCACAATCATCGGACCGACGCTGGCCCCGTTCTTCATCGTGCCGGGTCTCGGCCTGGTCGGTCCGTTCGCGGCATTTTCGCTGATCGCAGTTGTCGTCCTGATCGCGCTGCGGCTGCGGCTGCCCGATGATGCCCCGGCCTATGCCGCGCGCGGCGACGTGATCGCCGCACCGTTCAGCGCCAGCTCCGATTCACGGCCGCGCCCGAGCGAGAACACCGATACCGAGCCAAACCTGTTCGCCGACGTTGCCAAGATCAGCTGGTTCGACCAGCGCCTGCGCCCGTGGCTGGTCGCGGGTCTGCTCGGCGGGCACGCACAGGCCGCCACGATGGGCCTGGTCGGCTTCCTGGTGCTCGACCGGCTCGGGCTGCGCGGCGATCCGGGTGCAGGGGCGCAGAATATCGCGCTGGTCATGTTTGCGGGGGCCGCGGCGACCCTGTTTGCGCAGTGGGGCGTGATCCCTACTTTGCGGTTGGGGCCGCGCGCTTCGTGCCTGTGGGGCATATCGGTTGGTGCGGCCGGAGTCGCGGCGCTGTCCGTCGCCTCTACCTTGCACGCGATCACGGTGAGCTTTGCGGTGCTGTCGCTTGGATTTGGCCTGTTCCGGCCCGGCTTTACCGCCGGGGCCTCGCTTGTAGTGAGCCGCGCCGAACAAGGACAGTCTGCGGGCATCGTGGCATCGGTCAACGGCGCGGGCTACATCGTTGCGCCGGCGATCGGGGTCTGGCTCTACGGGCACAATCCATGGATCGGCTTCGGGGCGATCCTGGCGCTCTGCGTGGGGGTCGTCGTTCTCGGGATCAAGGGCATGGCGAGCGACGACAGCCTGATGCACCACCGCATCCCCTGACTATTTTCCTACACGCCGAGAATCGCTTAGGGCGAATCGCTTAGAGAATTTCGCGCACCACATCCTGCGGCCGGCACAAGCGGACGCCTCTTTCGGACTCCACAAGCGGTCGCTCGATCAGCACTGGATCGGCGGCCATCGCGGCGAGCACTTCGGCGTCTCCCGCCGCCGGCAGGCCGCGTTCTTCGGCATTGGTGCCGCGCAGGCGCAAGCCCTGCTGCGGGGTGAGCCCCGCATCGCGGTAAAGCTGGGCAAGCTTTTCGGCGCTGGGCGGATGTTTGAGGTACTCGGTCACAGTCACTTCGATCCCCGGCGTTTCCTCGAGAATCGCGAGCGTCTTGCGCGAGGTGCCGCAGCCCGGGTTGTGCCAGATTGTTGCTTTCATGGTCGCTGCCTCGATCGGTTGAACCCTGACCGCGTCGCCTAGCGACAAAATGCGACAATCTCAAATCCCTGCTTGTCAGTGAGAACGATTCGCATTAGCGGCATTTCTGGTATTGCGAATTATTATCAAAAAGAGATGTCAAATGTCACCCGTGCTGCACCGCTCCTCATCCCTGTTCGCTCTCGCGCTGTTCGCGGTGCCAGGCGCAGCCTTTGCGGACGAATTCGATGACGCTACGGCACCGATCGTCGTCACTGGCGAGCGCATCGATCAACCCGAAGCCTCAAGCATCAAGACCGGCACCCCGCTGCTCGATACGCCGCAAAGTATCACGACGCTGGGGCGCGAGCGGCTCGATGATCAGGGGCTCGAACAGCTCAATGATGCGCTCCGTTATGTCCCTGGTGTGATTCTCAATCAAGGCGAGGGCCACCGCGATCAGATCGCGATACGCGGTCAAGCGACGACTGCTGATTTCTACCTCGACGGAATCCGCGACGATGCGCAGTACTATCGCTCGCTCTATAACATTGAACGGGTCGAAGTGCTCAAAGGCGCCAACGCCTTGCTGTTTGGGCGCGGCGGCGGCGGCGGAGTGATCAACCGCGTCGCCAAGGCTCCCGACTTCATTGCGCCGCACAGCACTCTGTCGGTCAGCGGCAACAGTTTCGGGGCTTGGTCGGCTTCGGGCGATCTTGGCCTGCCGGTGTCGGACGCGGTGGCCGTCAGGTTCAACGGCACTTACGAGGAATTCGCCAACCGCCGCGACGAGTATAATGGCCATTTCATCGGACTTGCCCCGACCGTGGGCGTCAAATTGGGCGAGCACACGGTACTGACGGCCGCCTATGAATTTGCGGGCGACAACCGCACCACCGATCGCGGCATTCCCTCGTTCGGCGGGGTTCCGCTAACCGGCTTTGAAGACACGTTCTTTGGCGATCCGGCGATCAACCGCAGCACGGTCACCGCGCATATCGCCCGGATTCGTCTCGACCACGAATTTGCAGAAGGCCTTTCATTCAACGCCGCCGGGCAGTTCTCGCACTACGACAAATACTACGGAAACATCGTCCCCGGCGCGGTCAACGCTGCGCGCACCATGGTTTCGCTCACCGGCTATCGCAGCGGGACGCAGCGCAGCAACTGGATCGGCCAGGCCAACCTGGTGTGGAAGGGTGAGACCGGCCCGCTCCGTCACACCTTGCTCGCCGGGATCGAGGCGGGCGACCAGGACACTGCGGCTTATCGCGACGATTCGCGGTTCGCGGGGGCGACCAGCGTCAGCGTGCCACTGTTGCGCCAAATCACCGTGCCGGCCAGCACTTGGGTGACCCTGAGCAAGACCAGATCTCAGGTGCGCAGTCTCTCTGCGTATGTTCAGGACCAGATCGAGTTGGGCGAGCATGTGCAGCTGATCGCGGGGGCGCGCTATGACGATTTCCGCATCACCGCCACCAACCGCATCACCGGCGTGGTCACCGCACGCAGCGACGGCAAATGGTCACCGCGGTTCGGACTGGTCCTGAAGCCGCAAGCCAATGCGTCCTTTTACGCCAGCTACACCAAGAGCTTCCTGCCGCAAGCGGGGGATCAATTCAACACGCTCGCGGTCAACCTCCAGACGCTGGCGCCCGAAGAATTCCGGAACCTTGAGGCCGGAGTGAAGTGGGACATTTCGCCCAGCTTGTCATTTACCTCGGCCGTGTTCCAGATCGACCGGACCAACACCCGCGCAACCGATCCCAATACCGGCAACCCGGTGCTCACCGGCAGCAGCCGCGTCAAAGGCTATGAGGTCGCGCTGTCGGGGCAAATCACCCCGGCGTGGCAAGCAAGCGTCGGATATTCGCACCAGACCGGCAAGATCCTCACGACCACCACAGCGGCACCGGCCGGGCGTCTGCTGCCCCAACTGCCGCGCGACCAGCTCACCGCATGGACACGTTACAATATGTCCGCCAGGCTTGGCCTCGGGCTCGGATTGGTGCACCAATCGAGCCAGTTTGCGACAATCAGCAATGCGGTGACCTTGCCGGGCTTCACTCGGCTCGATGCAGCGGTCTATTTCGACGTGACTGAGCGCATCGCGGTGCAGTTCAACGTCGAGAACCTAACCAACACGACCTATTTCGCCAGCGCGCAAAATGACAACAACATCCAGCCGGGCGAGCCGCTCACCGCGCGGGTGACGGCGCGGGTGAAGTTCTGACGTCATCCCGACGATTATTGCGGTTTGAGTGCCGGCACCGCGCGCGCGGCATCTGCCGGCGAAATCCCGGGGACCGGCGCGGCGCTGATCGTTTCCAGCCGGCGCATCACCCGTCCGGCGCGCTGGACCGCGTGGACCAGCCGCGGATAGACCCCGCAGCGGCACAGGTTGGGCACCGCGGCGGCAATATCCTCGGCGCTGGGATCGGCGTTCTTGGCGAGCAGCGCGGCCGCAGCGATGACGATTCCCGGCGTACAGAACCCGCACTGGATCGCCTGTTCGGCGACCATCGCCTGCTGCACCGGGTGGCTGCGATCGGGCGACAGGCCCTCGATCGTGGTGACGCTGCGCCCTTCGGCTTCGGCCAGGGTGATCAGACAGGAGCGCAGCGCCTCCCCATCGATCAGCACCATGCAGGCGCCGCAATCCCCCACCCCGCAGCCGTACTTGGTCCCGGTCAAGTTGGCGGCATCGCGCAGCCCCCACAGCAGCGGGGTCTGCGGGTCCATCCGCAGCTCGACCGCGCGGCCGTTGATCGTCAGGCTGGGCATTGCAGACTTTCGGGCAAGGCAAGCGCGCGGCCTTCGACAGGCTCAGGCTGAGCGGGGAATGGGTTTGGATTCAAAACAAACATCCGCTCATGCTGAGTGCTGAGCTTGACGAAGCATCGAAACACACGCGCTGATCTGAGTCTCAATCCCGCCAGCTGCGATCGATCTTGTCGATCCGCCGCGTCCAGGCATCGAAATCGGCTTGTCCGGGCAGCATTCCCGGAACCCCGCCTTCGTGCAGATCGCGCTGGTGAACCGCGACCACCTCGTCGGCGACGACCAGCGGCTGGCCCATCGACATGGTTGCAAGCTGGATCTCGCAGGCGCGCTGCAGCGACCACTGGGTGACGAACATTTCGGGCAAGCTGCGCGCCAGCACCACCGGACCGTGGTTCTTGAGCATCAGGATGCGCCCTTCGCCCAAATTCTGCAGCAGCCGCCCGCCTTCCTCGGCGCGCACGGTGATACCTTCGAAATCGTGGTAGGCGAGCCGCCCGGCAAAGTTGCAGGCGTAGAAGTTGACCGGCCGGAGCCCGCCTTCAAGACTGCACACCGCCATCCCTGCGGTGGTGTGGGTGTGGCAGATCGCGTGAGCCCAGGGGATGTGGCGATGGAACAGCCCGTGCTGGACGAACCCGGCCTTGTTGACGGGGTACGGGTTGCCGTCGAGCTTGTTGCCGTCGAGGTCGATCTTGACCAGGTTCGAGGCGCAGACTTCCGAATAGAGCAGCCCGAACGGGTTGATCAGGAACGCGCCTTCCTCTCCGGGCACCTTGACCGAGATGTGGTTGTAGATCGATTCGGACCAGCCGAGATAATCGAAGATGCGATAGGCGGCGGCCAATTCGAGCCGGGCCTGCCATTCCGCATCGCTGCAGTCGTAGTTGCGCGCGTGCGCGTTGAGCTGGGTGGCCATGGCGATCTCTCCGGTTGCGTTTCGTCCGCCGTTTTAGCCGCTACAGGGAAATGCGCAATCCGGCCCACAGCGTGCGCGGGGCGCCAAGGTCGATCGATCCGGCCTGGTTGCGGGTGATCACCTGGGTATCGGTGAGGTTCTCCGCCCGCAGCACCAGTTGCAAGCGATGCCTGATGGGCACGGAAACGAATGCGTCGAGCGTAGTCGCCGCCGGAAGCACGTCGGTTTGAAGATCGTCTTCGAATTGCGCGCCAGTGTGCTTGAGCGTCAGCGCCAGCCGCCAGCCCGGCTGCGGCTGCCAAGTCAGCGTGGCGCGGGCGGCAATCCTTGGGGTCTGCGCCGGGCGCTTGCCGTTAAGCCCGGCCGAAGTCCCGCTGGCTTCGACCTTCGCATCGGTCAGCGCCAGCGAAGCGTCGAGCCCGACCGGGCCGCGCCGCGTTTCTAGCCCGAGTTCGATTCCGCGCGCATGGACCGCATCGACATTGCGCCGTTCGCGCAGGTTGGTGCCGATGGTGACATTGGCCACCGCGTGCTCGACCCTGTTGTCGAACGCAGTGGCAGAGAGGCTGAGGCCCGGCACCGGCTTCCAGTCGAACCCGGCTTCGAACCCGACCAACCGTTCGTTGACCAGCGCGGCATTGGCGCGGGTGGTGACCGGGAACACGGTGAACGGGCGGTACAGCTCGTTAAGCGTCGGCAGGCGCAGACCGGTATAGGCCGAACCGCGCAGGTCGAGCCCGCTGCCCAGTCCCAGCACCGCCCCGCCGCGCAGCGATGCCTGCCAGCCCGCGCGGTTCGCAAACACATTGCTGGTGGTGATCGTTCCGGCAGCGTTGGCCTCGACGAAATTGCCCCCGGTGATTGCCCAGCGATCGGCCCGAAGCCCGCCGGTCAGGGTCAGCGCGCCGAGCCGCCAGTCGTTTTCGGCGTAGAAACCAAGGTCGCTGGTCCGCCCCCCGGCATGGCGCCGCGCGGTGACCAGGCCGGAGACGGCGGAATAGGCATCTTCGAACATCGTCCCGCTCGCCACCCGCCAGTCGGTGCCGAGGCGCAGGACGACATTATCGCTCAGCGGCGGGCGCAGTTCGAGCTTGCCGCCCCATCCGGTCGAAGGCGTGGCGCGCTGGTCGAGCGTTTTCCTGAAGCTGGTCGATGAAATCACCACGTTCGAGAAATTGCGCGCCTGCAAGTACGCCAGTGCCTCGAACTGCCACGCCCCTTTGCCGACCACCCGCAGGCTCGCATCCTCGCCGCTGCTGGTCGAATCCGCGCCTTTGAAACGCAAAGTCCGCGCATCAACGAACACCAGCCCGCTGGCTTGCAGTTCGACATCTGGGGCAAGCGGCGCAACCGCGCGCAATGCAGTGGACCAGCTGTCATACTTCGCCCGGGCGCTGGCCGAAACGAGCTGGTTGGCAGGCGTAGTCCAGAACCCTTGCCCCCGGTCCCACCGCGCCGAAACGACCGCAAAGCCCGCACCCAGCCGCGGCGCAAGCGTGGCAGACAGCTCGCTCTCACCGCGATCATCGATCAGCGCTTGCCCGCTGAGCAGTCCAAGCTCGCTCGGCCCGGCGCTCTCCAGTTCGATCGTCCCCGCCACCGCCCCCGCGCCGAACGCCCCCGCCCCGCCGCCGCGGGTCACCCGCACCCGCGCCAGTCGCTCGGGGGCGAGTGCGGAGAGGGGAATGTAACCGAAGAACGGATCGGCCATCGGCACCCCGTCGAGCAGCACCAGGCTGCGGCTGGTGGCATTGCCGCCGAGCGCGCGCAGCGTCACGCCCTGCGCCGAGGGATTGGCGCTGCGGCTGTCCGAACGGCGAAACTGCTGGAACCCCGCGACCGCGCCGAGCGCGTCCTCGATCCGGCCCGAGGCGCTCGAACTTAGCTGTTCGGCATCGAGATCGGTCGTGTCGTAAGCCGGTGCCGCTGGCGGCGCGGCGAGGCCGGTGCCGGTGACGACGATTTCAGCGGGATCCGCATCGCGCGCAGCCTGCGCCTCCGCAGTAGCGGGCAGAACCAGCGCGATTGCCGCAAATCCATACCAAGAATGCATCGCGCCCACGCCTTTCCGATTGCGCCGCGCCTAGGGCTTTGGCCGAGACCGCGCAACCGCCGCGGCGCCGCTACGCACAAACCCTTGACACCGTTAATGATTCGCTTGTGATTGCGTCAAATCCGGACAAGCCCAGATTGTCGCGTTTTGCCTATTGCGCGCCACGGCAAACTGTAGAAGGAAAGTTAACAGAGACCGGGTTTTTGGCTAACTCTTAGGGGTTAAGTTACTGAAAACAACGAAGTCTTGTAGTTAACGGGCCTAATCATCGAGTCGCTTTGGTCTGAAATTGAACGCGAGGCATCAGCAGCGCGGGCTTTCGGCAATTCCAGTTGGCCATGCGACGCCTGACTGGGGGCATAGTAAAGGAATTGAAGATGAAGATGATCAAGCTCCTCGTTTCGGCTTCGCTGGTTGTGGCGACCTCGCCCGCTTTCGTGACGCCGGCTTACGCAGTGCCCGCAAATTCAACCACTGAGACGCGCATGGCCAACACCTGCGCCGCGCTGGTCGATGCTACGGCAAAGCTGCATGACGGCACGCCGGTCTATTCGACCACCGTTCTGAACGTTGTCGAGAGCGAGCAGGCACCGGTCAACACCGACACCGAAGTTCCCGGGTCGCGCGTCGGCACCGGCACGCCGACCTATTCGGGACTGTCCATCGGCGCTGGCCCTTACCGCATTGGCGGCAGCGTCAACATGTTCGGTGATCAGGTTGCCACCACCAAGACCTATCCGGGCTATACCTACAAGTTCGACCGGGTCTCGTCGGTGACCACCAACTACACGTTCGGCTGCGAAATCACCCAGGCGACCGAACACTTTGTTCCGCCTGTCGACATCCCCGGTCACAAGGTCCAGGGTTTCTATGTCAACTGCGACTTCGGTCATGGGAATGGCAATGACAACGGCGGCGAGACGGTCTGCGACGCGAACTCCGGCTCGCAGCAATCGTGTGCTGCGCATAATGCGACCGGCGACTCGCTCCCGTTCTGGGGTGAAGACACCGAACAGTGCAAGTTCATCAAGACCGGCGATGCAGTCGATGCGGTCCATATCGATGGATACTGGGTAGACGACGCTGACATCGTCACGACTGTTCCGGGCAAGACCGACAGCCAGATCGACATCACCAACTCCTACGGCCTCGACGGCGTTTCCAACCTGCCGTTGGTCCTGACCGGCAACTGGTTCGTCGGTCAGGTCGTGATCTGCATCTCGCCGAGCACCGGCGGACAGAAGGGCGTTCCGGGCGCATGGCGCACCCAGAACGGCTATGGCGGTGGCAGCTTGGTTGGACCGGCCAAGGGCTGCAACACCCCCTACTTCAAGATTGCTCCGTGGGGCGGCGGGTCGCAGGACAGCAACGGGACTTATATCTCGGTTCCCGGTTACTGAGCCTAAACGACTGAGTGACATGAGGGCCCCGCCGGCTTGCGTCGGCGGGGCTTTTCTGTCCAGGGACAAGGCATAAGGCGGGGAGCAAGACCTGATGCAACAACCGGCGCGCAAAGACTTGGCGAGATTGACGCGGGGTTCGCTGCTGACGCTGGCCTTGCTCATGGCCGGTACCGCGCGGGCACAGGATTCCGCGCCGGGCCCCAAGTCCGATCCGGTCAAACCGTCCAAGCCTGAACAGGCACCCCCCGCTCCCACCGATCCACGCGAGATCGTGGTGTTCGGGGGTTCCACGCTGACCGCGGCGCTTAAGAACATGGTCGCCGAGCAGGTCTACGATCCCGACCGTGTCAGTTCATACGGGGTCGGGTCGGTCGGCGAACTGATCGATGCGATTACGAGCGAGAACGGCGACGACACCCCCCAGATCCTGGTCAACGGCCAGCCGACGCGCAACGTCAGCGACATCTCCGACTTGCCGATCGAGGCCATCGCGCGGATCGAGCAGCTGCCGCGCGGCAGCGCGGTCGCAGTCGGCGGCGCGCCCGGACAGCGCGCCTACAACGTCGTGCTCAAGAGCTCGGTCAATTCGCGCACGGTAACCGCGAGCTATCAGGTTCCGACTGCCGGCGGCTGGAACAACCTGCGCGCCGACGCGCAGGTTACCTACATCAAGAACGACGACCGGATTAACCTGTCGCTGCGCGGCGGCTGGTCGGGCAGCCTGCTCGAAAGCGAGCGCGGGGTGATCCCGCTGACACCATCCGTACCCTATTCGCCGCGAGGCAACGTCTACAGTGCGGCCCCGGACGGGATCGACCCGGCCTTGAACGCGCTTGCGGGAAATGTGGTGACGGTGGCGGGGATCCCTGCCGCCACCAATCCTACACTGGCAAGCTTTGCCGCGACCGCCGGGCAGCCCAATTCGACCGACATGACCGGATATCGCTCGCTGCGCGGGCGTTCGCGGCCTTACGAGTTCGCGGTGACCGGCAACAAGGTGCTTGCGCCATGGCTTTCGCTCACCTTTAATGGCCGCCTCGGCTGGACCGCCGACCAGCGGCTGAGCGGACTTCCTTCCGCGCGCTTCCTGCTTCCCGCCGGGCATCCCAATTCGCCGTTTTCGCGCGGGGTCGTGCTGGCTTACAGCGATGCAGCGCGCCCGCTGCAAAGCATCGGTAACGGCAATTCGGTCAGCATGGCGCTGACCTTCAACGCCACCTTCGGGGAATGGCGCGCGACGCTGGCCGGCAAGTATGACGATCGCGCCCGGGTCTTTGCCTACGATACCGTCGGAGCTATTTCCGGCGGGCAGATCACCATTCCGACCACCATCAATCCATTCGCCGGCGGCCTTCCCGCGCTGATCCCGGTCACCACCACCCGCACCTTGAGCGATACCGTGACGCAGGATCTGCAGGCCGATCTCGAAGGCCCGCTGTTCGCGCTGCCCGCCGGCAAGGTTCGCATGCGAGCAGGCCTTGGCGCGACCTGGCTGCGGCTGGACGGGGCGAGTTCGAACGGCCTGGGCGACCGCCATTTCCGGCGCCACCAGTATTCGGCCAGCGGCGGCCTGACGGTGCCGCTGACCGGTCGCGCCGATGGCGGCGGGGGCGGTTTCGGGAACACCGAGTTCACGATCGACGCGGGCATTGCCGATCTCGGCCCCTATGGCACCATCGACAATCTGGCGCTGGCGCTCAACTGGCAGCCAAGGCCCTGGCTCCGACTGACCGCGAGTCAGGCTTACGAGGAGGTGGCCGGCTACCCCGAACTGCTCGCCGCGCCGACCACGACCACCCCCAACGTGCTTTATTTCGATCCGGTCACCGGCAATACCGCCAGTGTCACGCTGATCAGTGGCGGCGGCGGCAACCTCGATAACGAGAACCGCCGGATCCGCCACCTCACGCTCACCTTGATGCCGTGGAAGGCCTACAACCTGCAGCTCAGCGGCGATTTCTTTGTCACCGACGTGCGCAACCAGGCGGGCGCATTGCCGCTGCCGACGCCCGCGATCATCGCTGCTTTCCCGGACCGGTTCACGCGTGACCAGCTTACGGGCCAATTGACCCAGGTCGATAGCCGCACCGTCAACTTCGCGCGCCAGCACACCAGCGAAATGCGCACCGCCTTCTCGTTCACCGTGCCACTTGCTCACCCCAAGCCGGCCCCGCGGGTCAAGGGCGTGAAGCGCAAGGCCCCGGCCCGCCCGATGCTGCAAGTCAACGCATCGCTGACGCACGTTTTCACCAGCACCAGCACGATCCGCGAGACGCTGGGTTCGGTCGACCTGCTGGCCGGCGGCGGGGTCGGCCTGTTCGGCGGGCAGACCCGCGACACGGCGGACGCCAGCATTGCCTTGAGCGACCGCGGCGTGGGCCTTCGCGGGCAGACGACGTGGCGAGGGCCGAGCTATCTGGCCACCGGCACCGCCGCAGCGCCCGATCGGCTGACCTTCGCGCCCTATGCCCGCTTCGATGTGAAGCTCTTCGCCGACCTTGCCCAGCTGTTCGGTACGTCAGTGCTCACCAAGGGAGCGCGCGTCACCATCGGGATCGAGAACATCGGCAACACGCGCCAGCAGGTGCGCAACCAAGCCGGTATCACGCCGCTCGGCTACCAGAGCATCTACCGCGATCCGTTCGGCCGGATGGTCACGATCGAACTGCGCAAGGTCTTCTAACTCTCGTTCTAGGCGGCAGTCAGACCGTTGAGGATGGTCTCGAAGCTGCTCTGCGCACCGATCAGGTGCGCCGCCCGGGGCAGCTTGCGCACTACCAGGCGTTCGTCTCCCAGCGGCAGGTACTGGCGGGCCAGCCAATCGCCTTCGCCCGCATCGTAATCGGCAAGGACCGGCAAGGTCAGCCGGCGCGCGGCATCGACCCCGACGATCTCGCTCTCGCCGGGCCCTGCGATCAGCGGGTCGAGGTCGATCAATCGGTCGATCTCGGCGCTGCCGCCGTCCCAGTCGAGCCGGTTGCCGGCGAGCCTGATCGCCCCGCAAGAGGCAATAAGCGCCGCCGGGCCAAGCCGCTCCTGCAGCTCGAGCCAGACTTGCAGCGGATCGAGCAGCAAGACCTCATCCTCGGTGAGTTCGGTCGCGCCGCCCTCGATCAGGTAATAGGCCGGCCAGCTCGAAACGACGAAAGGTTCGATCAGCGCCCGTGCCACCGCGCTGAGCCGGCTTGCGACCACCGGTTCGAGATGCTCCCCGCCGAGCGCGCGATCGGCTGAAAGCAGGAGGATCGGCTGTTCGAGCCGGACCTGCAGCAAATGCACGGCAAGCAGTCCGGGCAGGAGCCCGTGACCGTGGATTGCAAGAGGCGGCGCGACCATTGCCGAAAGAGTCCCACAGCCACCGTGAAGTGGCAAGTCCCTGAAGCCGGTTTGCCCCTGCGACTCGCCTCGCTCTAGCCGGGGGTGAGTCGCATCCGAGTCGCGTGGCAGAATCAGCACATAGGCCCTGGTAACCACCGAAGTTAACCAATGCGATCAAGCAAGTTGCCCAAAATGGGGCAATCAGCGTCAGACCGAAAAAGGAGAATATTCAGATAGTTGTGCGAATTTCTGAAAGATTCGGAAAGGTGGAAATGGTTAAGATTTCATTTCGGAACGAATCTACTTGGCAACCCCCCCCTTGGTTGCGTTAACTTGTGTTGGAAATCAGACAGGTCGGGATGCAACAACCCAGCCGCTGAATTTAGGGCCGCACAGAAACTAAATGAGTGATCGCCATCGGGCTTGTCCGGTGATGCGATCGTACGTGGAGTGGATTGAGATGCGGATTGGGCAAGGCATCGGAAAGCGCACGGCTTGGGCAGCAGTCATGCTGACCATGGGCCATGCTGCGCCCGCTTTTGCAGACACCGCGCCGATCACCGCCTATTATCGCGATCCCGCGCTCACCGGTTACATCTATCCGGGTCCGGCCAACGCGATCATAAACATCGATGTGAAGGCGTCGGTCGGCGGCACCTGTGGCTTTGCCACCAATGGCGCGCCCAATGCTTCGTTCACCGGGCTGCCGATCGAAGCCGGCTGGACTCGCCAGGTTGCCTTCACCGCAGAATGCACCGCCCCGTGGCGGATCGCTGTTTCGTCGGCGAACGGCGCGATGTTGACCACGGCGACCGTGCCGACCGGCTACACCAACAAGGCACCCTACGACGTCTCGCTCAATGTCTCATCTGACGGCGGTACCGTCACCGGCACTTGCCCGGTGGCGCAGCTTGACCAAGCGGCCGGCAGTACCCCGTGCAGTTTCGAGGGCACCGCAAGCACCATCAACGGCTTGCCGGTTCCGCGCAGCTTCGGCCTGTCAGGCTCATACATCCAGATGACGGCACCCGCCTATACCGGCCCGGACGTGCTGATCTCGGGAACATACAACGACACTCTTGTCGTGACGGTTTCACCCGCCGTCTAGGCGGGGAAAGTGAATGCCCGCGGCTGGGGTCGGCTGCGGGAAAGTGAAGGAAAGCCGGGGGCATCCGGCATTGATGAAGGAAGATGACCATGAAGAAGATTGCATTCCTTGCTGCTGCAACCTGCGCAGTTCTCGCTACCCCGGCCATGGCTCAGAGCGTGACCGGCACGATTAACCTGACCGGCTCGGTCGCGGCCAAGTGCAGCGTCACCCCCGGTGATGGTTCGACCTTTACCGACACCGTGGCATTCGGTGAGCTGGCCAAGACTGACGGCACCGTCCGCACCGACCTCGCCACTGCCTTCGGCACGAAGTCGTTTACGGTGAAGTGCAACACCGGCACCCCCAAGGTTGCCGTTGATGCGACTGCGCTGGCCACTGCTGCCACGGCGTCGACGGGTTATGACAACTCGATCGATTTCCAGGCATCGGTTGCGGTTACCGCCGTTGGTCCGACCAACAACGGTCCGTTCCTCAACGATTCGTCGGCTGCTCCTCTGGCGGCGACCGCCGTTGGCAGCGCGCTCGCGAATTCGGCGAACAACATCCAGATCACGACCAGCAACTATCGCACCAACAATGCGACCGACCTGCTGGTTGCCAGCCCGACTTACACGGGCAGCATCGTGGTGGTGATCTCGCCGACCTGAGCCCGACCGGCTTAGTGAACTTTGATCAGGAGTAATTCGATGCGCAAACTGATGTTTCTGGCAATTCCGGCGGTCCTCGCGGCCAGCCCGGCATTCGCCCAGAGTGGGCCAGTCACCGGCACCGTCAATATCGACGGTTCGGTGGCCGGACGTTGCACCTTCACGCTGCCCAGCGTGACGCTGTCGCTGGGTGAGCTTTCGCTCGCCAGCAACGGCAAGCTCGATACGAGCAAGGTCAACGGCAAGACCGCCACCCTGACCGGCTGGTGCAACAACACCGCCGCGACGATGGCGGTCACGACCACCCAGCTGACCACCGGTACCGCAGCCCCCACGGGCTTCGACAACCGGGTCGACTACACGGCTACGGCAACGGCCAATTCGGCAAGTGCATCGGATACCAGTCTGACGGCAGGAGCGGGTACCGCATCGATCGTCGGCCTGTTCACCGGCAACATTCTGGTCACGCTGTCGGCGGCATCGTCGCCCAGCAACGGCCTGATGGTCGCCGGTGGCTACACCGGTAACGTCGTCGTCACCCTGACCCCTTCGGTCGCGCCCCCGACTTGATCTGAGGCAATTGGAAACAGGAAGTCCCATGAAGCAGACCGTCGGCCTTTTCGCCCTGGCATTGATGCTCACCGCTAGCCCCGCGCTGGCCCAGAGCAACACCGCCACCGGCACCGTCGCGATCAACGCGCAAGTCCGCTCGGTCTGCATTCTGGGCGATCCCAATCCAGCGCTGGTCAATCTCGGGCAGATTTCGGCCGGTTCGGGTCCGCGCACCGGGAAGATCGATACGATCGCGCCGCGCACGGTCACCCTGCCGGCCAGCTTCTGCAACTTTGCGGGATCGGTGGTCCGGGTGACCACCACCGCGATGACTTCGAGCGACAACACCTCGCCGCAGCCCGGCTTCACCCGCGCGGTGAACTATACGGCCACGGCCAGCGGCTGGGCGACCGGCACGGCTGCGGCGACATCGAGCGCGCTGCGCGACGGCACCTCGCCCAGCGCAAGCGGCACCGGCGCCACCCAGCCGCTGCCCAAGATCGCCGATATTTCGGTGACGCTATCGAATTTCACCACCCCGGGAGACCTGATCCTGGTGGCGGGCAACTACAGCGGAAACGTAGTCGTGACCCTGGGTCCGGCCGCGATCCCCGATTGAGGCAATGGCGATGCGCAAACTCCTCCTTCTCGCTCCGCTCCTGGTCGCCGCCGTGCCTGGCGCCGCGCTGGCGCAGACCGGCAACACCAGCACCAAGAATGTCGGCGTGATCGGCACGGCTCCGGCGATGTGCTTCGGCGGCACGCTGACGGGTAACGGAAACTACGATCTTGGCGTGCTGATCGACACCGCGACCGGGCAACTGCGCACCGATCTGTCGGCGCCGCCCAAGGTGCTGGTCGGCTCGTTCTGCACCGGGCGCAGCACGATCACCGTCGCTGCAACCCCGCTTGCCGCCCAGAATTCCACCGTCGCGCCGCCCGAGGGTTTCTCGCGCCAGGTCAACTACACCGCGACCGCGACCGGCTGGACCGTCACCCCGGCGAGCTACACCACCGGTGCGGCGACGCAGCCCGCTGCGACCCAGACCCGCGCCAGCGCCTTCACCGGCGACATCTCGGTGGCGCTCACAGGCTTCTCGACCAGCGGCGGGCAATCGCTCCGGCTGGTCGCCGATGACAACTATCTCGGTCTGGTGACCGTGACCATTGCGGCGGTGAACTGATCATGCGCACGATCTCGCTCTTCATCCTCGCGGCGCTGGCCGGCACCACCCCGGCGCTGGCGCAGAATTCCACCGCGGTCCGCAGCCTGCCGGTCACCGGTTCGGTTCCGCGCAGCTGCGCCATGGCCGAAGGCAAGATCGCCCCGGGCAGCCTCAACAACATCGCCGGTCTCGACGGCGATACGCTGCGGATCATCCAGTTCACCGACCCGGCGACGCTCCAGGTCCGTTCGGCCAGCGTCACGATCGGTTTCGATGCGGTCTGCAATTTCCCGCATTCGGTGCGGATCGAGAGCGCCAACAACGGGCTCTGGCCGGTCGATCGCCGGGTCGCGGACCGTCCCACTGGCTTCGCTTATGCGGTCCCCTATTCCGCGCGCGTGAACTGGGGTCCGGTCGATGCCCAGTTCAATGCCGATGCGAAGATCCGCACCCTGACCCAGCAGGTCGTTTCGGTCAGTGATGCGGTGGCGGGCGAATTCCGCCTCCGCTTCCAGATCGAGGACGGCGCCTCGAACGTCGAAAACCGCGCACCCCTGATTGCCGGCGCCTATGTCGACACGGTGCGTATTTACCTGGAGCCCCGCTGATGCGCGCGCCTGCAACCACTTTGCTCTCTGCGGCTGTGGCCCTGGCCTTTTCGGCGACGGGCGCCATGGCTCAGGATACCACGCACGCGACCCAGCGGCTTGAGTTGCACGGCGATGCACCTGCGGGCTGCGTCGCCAATTCGGCGCGCGCCAGCAAGCAGATCGGCACGACCTATCAGGACAACGGGCCGACCGGCGGCGTGGTGACCTTCCCCCTCCTGGTCGACGAATCGACCGCGACAGCGCGCGCCAGTTCGATCGAGCTCGCCGTGCCGGTGGTGTGCAACACCTCGCACGTCATCACCGTGCGCAGCTACAACGGCGCGTTTATACGGGTGGGCGCAGGCGGGGCGAATTCGACCGGCGGGTTCAGCGAATCGCTGGGCTATGATGTCGGCCTGCAGTGGCAGGACCTGACCGCGCAGCTCACCCCGTCGAGCACCAACGCCGCGATCGCCTATGGCCAGCCCGCCAAGGGTGATCTGATCGTCGACATCGCCGTTCCCCGCGGCACCCGGCCGCTGGTTGCGGGAACATACACCGATGCCGTCGTGGTCGAGATCCGGCCAACCAACTGATTGACCCGCCCCGCGGGAGGAGAAACCTCGTGAAGTTCAACTACAAGCATGCGTTAACCATGTTTTGCGCGGCAATCGCGCCCTACCAGGCAGCGCATGCGATGACCGTACAGCCGGTGGTGATCGACCTCTCGACCGCGGGCCGGTCGATGTCGCAGACCATCACGGTCGAAAACACCTTCGCAACCCCGCTGCCGGTCGAACTGACCGTGCAGGAACTCGAACTCACCGCCGAGGGGGTCAAGCAGACCGGCAAGGACCCGGGCGACCTGCTGGTGTTCCCGCCGCAAACCATCATCGCCCCGGGCCAGACCCAGACCTTTCGGGTCCAGTACGTCGGCGATCCCGCCCTGGCCAAGAGCAAGCATTATTACGTCACCGTGGCACAGCTGCCGATCAAGCTCCCCGAAGGCCAGTCGGCGATCCAGATCCTCTACAACTTCCAGGTGCTGATCAGCGTCGCACCGCAGGGCGTGAAGCCCAAGCTGATGGTCCAGGGCGGCGAAGTGACTGTGGGCAAGGACGGTAAGCCCTACCCGGTGATCACCATGACCAACGCATCGTCGGCGCACGGCTATCTCTCGAACGGCCGCCTGCACGTGATCGAAAAGGACAAGTCTGGCGCGCAGATCTTCTCGAAGACCCTGTCGGGCGCGGAAATCCAGCAGACCATGGGTTTCGGCCTGATCGGCGGCGGCCAGACCCGGCGCGTGACCGTGCCGCTTGCGCTGCCGAGTGCGGACGGCACAGTGGAGGCGAGCTTCGTGCTCGACAACTGACCCATGATTCACGGGGGCAAACACTTCAGCTTGATGCTTGGGGCCAGCTTCGCCGCTCTGTCGGCGCCGGCCTGGGCGGGTACGACCGGCGGCGCTGCGAGCGATCAGGCACCGCAGGCTGCCCCGGCCACCAGCGAACGGCTCAACCCGACCGGGCGGACCATCATCCTGACGGTCCCGGCCAAGGACGGCGCGGCCTATCTTGGCGACATCCCGCTGACCATTGCCGCGGACGACACGCTGAGCTTCCCGACCGACCGCACCCTGCAGGTGCTGGTGCCGGTGCTTGCCCCCGATGTGATGACCGCGCTGCGCGCCAACCTGGCGGGCAAGGCAAACGTCGGGCCGCAGGATTTCTCGAGCGTCGGCATCAACGTTTCCTACGATCCGCGCACGCTGGAACTGCGTTTCGACATCCCGGTCGAGAAGCGCGCCTCGCGCAGCTTCTCGGTTTCGGCGCTTGACCAGCAGTCGATCGGCACATTCGTGCGCCCGGCCGATTTCAGCGCCTACCTCAACGTCCGTGGTTCGTTCGACCTGTTCGAGACCGGGCCCGACAACGGCTTTGCCGCACCGGTCTTCCTGCTCAACGGCGCCATGCGGCTGGGCGGCCCGGTGCTCGAGAGCGACGCGATCTACTCGCCGGGCAACAGCGGGGAAGATTTCCAGCGGCTCGGCAGCCGCCTCGTCTGGGACGACATGAAGCACCTGATCCGCTTTTCGGCGGGTGATCTCGATACCCAGGCGCGCGGCTTCCAGTCGGCGCCGGACATTGCCGGCATCTCGCTCTTCCGCTCCTATTCGGTGCTTAATCCGCAGCAGATCATCCGTCCGCGCGGCGACCGCACCTTTACGCTGAGCCGCCCGTCGACCGTGGAAGTGCTGGTCAACGGCCAGCAGGTCCGCCGCCTGCAGCTTGGCCCGGGCAATTACAACCTGCGCGATTTCCCCTTCGCGCAGGGCGGCAACGACATCCGCCTCAACGTGCTCGACGATACCGGGCGCACCGAGGTGCTGCGCTTCAACCTGTTCCTCGACCAGACCCAGCTCGCCAAGGGGCTGAGCGAATTCGGCCTCTATGCCGGGGTCAAGTCGCCGCTCGGACCGCAGGGTCCGGTCTATTCGAACGATTGGGCGATGTCGGGCTTCTATCGCCGCGGGATCAGCGATGCGGTTACCCTCGGCGCGAACTTCCAGGCCGATGACCAGATCCAGATGGGCGGGATCGAGGCAGTCTTCGGGACCGCGTTCGGCACCATCGGCACCCATGCCGCCTACAGCCACACCGCCGGATACGGCGATGGTTTTGCGCTGCAGGGCACCTTCCAGCGCCTGCTCCAGCATGCCGACGGCACGTCGGACAGCTTCAACCTGTTCGCCGAAACCCGCAGCCGCCGCTTTGCGCCGATCACCTTCCTGCTGGCCGACAACCAGTACAAGTACGAGCTTGGCGGCGGTTATACCCACGCCTTCAATTCGGACTTCTACATGGGCGCGAACGCGCGCTTTTCGAAGGGCCGCGGGATCAACCGGGACGTTCACAACTACAGCCTGACCGGTGGCTGGCGCATTTCACCGGTCGCCAGCCTGACCGCCGAGGCGCGCTATACCGAGGACGCCGGCGGCCACCAGTTCAGCGCTTTCCTGACCCTGACCGTGCGGGTCGGACGCAACACCAGCGTTCGCGGCGAATACGATACCCGCGACAACCGCGCGCGGCTTTCGTACCAGACGCTGCACGGCACCGGGGTGGGCAGCTATTCGCTGACCGCGGATCTCGAACGGTCGGACTTCGGCTCTAATGCCTCGCTCAACGCCAGCTACTTCGGCAACATTGCCGAGCTTGGCCTCAGCCACTTCGGTTCGTTCACCAACGACTTCAGCAACAGCACCAGCCAGCGCACCAACTTCCGCTTCGGCACTTCGCTCGCGGTTGCTGGCGGCGAGGTCTCGATCGGCCGGCCGATCTACGACAGTTTCGCGATCGTTAAGCCGCACCCCAGCCTCAAGGTCGACCGCGTGATCGTCGATCCTTCGGCGTTCGGCTATTCCGCCAGCACCGGCGCGCTCGGCGTGGCAACCATGCCCAGCCTGTCGTCCTATGCGGACCGCACGGTAACCGTCGACGTCGATGGCGCAAAGCCGGGCACCGATATCGGCCAGGGTTCGTTCAAGCTGTTCCCGCCGTATCGCAGCGGCTACGTCCTCGAAGTCGGTTCGGAATACCACTTCACCGCGCTCGGCGCGATGCTCGACGTCGATGGCCAGCCGGTCTCGCTGGTCTCGGGCAAGGCGACCGAGCTCGCTCATCCAGACCGTCCGGCGGTCACGATCTTCACCAATCGCCAGGGCCGCTTCGGCGCAACCGGTCTCGCTCCGGGACAGTGGCGGCTTGAAATGCTCGACACCAAGAATTCGGTCTATGTTATAACCATTCCGGCTGATGCCGACGGCGTTGTCCGTCTCGGCGACATCACCCCGGTGAAGGAACGTTGAAGATGTCCAGGCTAACCATTTTCCGGACCATCGCGGTCATGTTGGGTGCGGCGCTTGCCTCGCTCGCGGGTACGGCCCACGCCGCCACTTGCGGGATTGAAACGATCAGCGGCAGCGCGCAGCCGGCGGTCTACGATCCGTTCAATCCATCGGGACTGGTTGCGACGACGGTCACGGTCACGCTGCGGCGCGTCAACACCTCGGGCGGGGGCGATACCCGCGTCGTGAACTTCTTCCTCAGGGCCAATCCGTCGGCCGGCGCTTCGCTCGACGGTTCCTCGCTGGTGCCGCAGTCCGTGGTCGGCAACAACGTCGCGGCGACCGGGCTTGGGCTCAACATCTTCTACAATTACAACGCCGCGCCGCCGGTCTATGCGCCGACCTCGGTCGTGCCGAGCGGAGCGAACCGGTTCCTGTCGATCAACTTCACCGGCAACAACGCCGGGTCGGATACCGCGACGGTGACTTTCCAGGTGACACTGCCCGCCAACCTCAACCTCAACGCGGTGCAGAACCTCTCGTTCGACGCCACCTACAGCTGCAAGATCCAGGGCGGGCAGGACAACAACCTCGAACAGATCGGCTCTGCCAGCAACGCCGTCGTCTTCCCGGTCACCGTGCTCAGCGCGCTGCGCACCTATTATGCCGGCACCGCGCTTGATTTCGGCGAGATCGGCAACATCACGACTGCTTCGCTGCCCGGCACGCCGCAGAAGACCAACCCGGGCAACTACGTGTTCGTGCAAAGCTCGGCCGCCTATTCGGTGACGCTCTCGTCGCAGAACGGGTTCAAGCTGTTCAAGCCGGGGGCTGCGGTCAACAACGACAAGATCAACTACCAGCTGCGCTTCCTCGGCATGGATGTGAACAGCGGGACCGCCAATTCGGGCCCGACCCAGACTGCAATCACTCGGACCTGCCAGCGCGCCGGCCTGACCACGGTGGGCAACGTGCTCCCGATCCAGGCAACGCTGCTCGAAGGCGGCCAGGGCAAGAACCCCTCGCCCTCCTACGCCGATGTGCTGACGGTTACGGTAACGCCGCTGGCCTACACCACAGCCGGCGGGGATCTCTGCGCGTCTTACGGGCTCTGAACTCACTGACCATCGCAAATGCAAAGGCGGCCCGCCCCCTAACCGGGAGCGGGCCGTTTGTTTTTGCGCTTTCCCCCTGGAGAGGGACGGGTTCAGCGCGGTTCGATGCGGAAGCTGATGTTGCCGGTCTGACCGTCCTGCGGCATTTCCAGCGCCAGGCTGTGATCGGCGATCTTGGCGCTGTCCGACTGGCTGACCACGGTCGAACCGGCGTCCGAAAGCGGCACTTCGACGCCGTCGACCAGCAGCTTGGCACTGGCGAGCTGCGGCGAATAGTCGGCCACAACCTGATAGCCGCGCGGGCTGTTGCAGAATTCCTTGAGCATGCCGAGCGAGGTGGTTCCGGCAATCGGCGCAACCGAGGTTGCATCGACATTGGCGCGGCAGATCACCGGTACATAGCCCACTAGGCTGATGGTGAACTGGGCTCCGCCGGCTTCGACCGAAGGTGCGAAGGCCCCGGCGGGCAGCGCGGAGGCGCACAGCGCAGCGACCGCGACAACAGGTTTGATAAGCTTCATTACATCGGCCTCCCGAATTTCGTCGGGTTGCTAAATGACACGTCAACCTCAATGGCGGGTCACCGGGGAAGGTTAACCGCGAGTTAGGAGAAGCTGCGGGTAGCGGCAGAAGCCTGCCGCCCCTGCCGTCCTGACTTGCCGGCCCAAACCGCTGCAAAGGCGCGGTTTGCGCTGCACACCGGCAACATGCTGCCGGGCTCCCCCGCCCATGAGCGATACCGAAGTATTTACAAAAAAATGGTGCCGCTTACAGGATTCGAACCTGTGACCCCATCATTACGAATGATGTGCTCTACCGACTGAGCTAAAGCGGCACTGCTACCGGGCACGCGGGCCGCGGCGGCGATTGCGGTGCCCGTCCATAGCCAGTTTGCCGCGCCGCGCAATCCCTGTTTCCAATCGCTGTTTCGCGATAGTGTGACGCGCGCTATAGCGCGCGCAGGCATGATCACGGGGGAGATAGAGCGGGTGCATCCACATGGCTGAAGCTCCCGCTGCACCGCTCGCGCGCCTGGCGATCGGCGTGACCGGCCACCGCCGCGCGCATCCGGCCATGACCGGCACCGAGGATGCCGTGCGCGGCCAGCTCGAGGCTTTGCTCGACGCGGTCTCCGCACAGGTCGGGATCGAGGCGCAGACCTTGGGCGGGGCCGGCCCGGTGCGGCTCCACACCCTGCTGGCTGACGGAATAGACCAGATCGCCGCAGCGAGCGCGGTGGCGCGCGGCTGGGATCTGGCCGTGCCCTTGCCGTTCGGTCGGCAGCTCAACCAGGTCATCAATGCGCACCCGCCAAGCCTGGCCGATGCAGAGGCCTTGCTGGCCGGCGCTGTTCCGCCCGATCCGGCCTGCGCTGCCAACGCTGCCGAGATTGGCGAGTGGTACGAAAAAGCCAGGATATTCGAACTGGCCGACCATGACGATCTGCTGACGCGGCAGCTTCTCGCTTCGCTCGCCGCGCCACACGACAAGGGACTGGCCGCGCTGCTATCGGCCAATACCTCGGCCAATGCCGCGATCGCCGGGCGGGTGATGATCGAGCAGAGCGACTTCCTGATCGCCGTGTGGGATGGACGATCGTCCACCCTGGCGGGCGGCACCGGGCACACCATCGCCGCCGCGCTCGATCGCGGCTGCCCGGTGGTACGGATCAATCCCGCCGCACCCGATGCGTGGCACATCCTTCATGCCCCCGAATCGCTCGCCGCCATGGCACCGAGCGAGGACCGCGAGGCAGCGCTGGCCGAGCTGGTGCGCAATGCCCTGCGCCCGGGCGAAGGCGGCGCGCTCAGGGCGGGTGCGGAAGCTCTGGCGGCAGAGAAGTGGCATCCGCGCAGCTCACCCCTGTGGACCGCATATCGCCGGATCGAGGCGCTGTTCGGCGGGGACCCCCGCCCGTTCCGCTCGCTTGTCACCTACTACGAGCCTCCTGAGGCGGTGGCAGATGGCAGTGGCGCTTGGGCTCTGGCAGAGCTTGGCGAGCTGCCCGGCGGCGATCCCGCCCTTCCGGCCCGGATCGAGCGCGAGGTGATGCGCCCCGGCGCCTGGGCCGACGGCATTTCGGCCCGGCTGTCGGATGCCTATCGCGGCGGCATGACCACCAGCTTCATCCTGTCGGCGCTGGCGATCGTCTGCGGAATATCCTACGAGCCGTTCGCGTCGATCGAGCGTAAATGGATGTTTGCCAGCGGCGAATTCCTGCTGCTCGCGGCGATCCTGGTGATCATCTGGCGGGGCAGCAAGGAGCGCTGGCACAAGCGCTGGTTCGAAACCCGGCGGGTGGCCGAATACCTGCGCCATGGCCCGATCTCGCTGGCACTCGGCGTGGCCCGGCCGCCCGCTCGCTGGCCGCGCGGCAGTGACACCGGCTGGCCCGAATACTACGCGCGTCACGCCTTGCGCGGGATCGGGCTTCCGCAAGTCAAGGTGACCAAGGATTACCTTCGCGCCGCCGCCGGACCACTGCTCGACGCGCATGTCACCGCGCAGCGCGACTACCACCGCGCCAAGGCCAGGCGGCTGCGCACGGTCCACCACCGCCTCGATGGTCTTTCAGCCCGGTTGTTCCAGCTCGCAATCCTGTCGGTCTCGACTTACCTGCTGACCGCCGCACTCAGCAAATTCGGCATGGTCGGCGAAGGTGCGCTGCACGGTGTCGCCAAGTTCGCCTCGTACCTCGGGGTGATCTTCCCGACCTTTGGCGCGGCACTTGCGGGAATCCGCTATTTCGGCGATTTTGAGCGTTTCTCGGCCATTTCGGAAGTGACTGCGGCCAGGCTCGACGCGGTGCACCAGCGGCTGGAGCTGCTGCTATCGGCACCCGATCACGCGTTGAGCTATGCGCAGGTGTCCGAACTCGCGCACGCGACCGACGATATCGTGGTCTCGGAAATCGAGAACTGGCAGGCGGTGTTCGGCGGAAAACACATTACCGTGCCGGTGTAACTTTCTTGTCCGCCTGACGGCGGGGCAACCCCAGCCCGCTCCCCCGGCCCGGCCACCCATTTAAGGTACCCTGAGGGTGGCCGGGCCGGGGGAGCGGGCTGGTGTTGCTAGATGAACGCGGA
>JANOAD010000045.1:0-2555 GCA_031410955.1 Novosphingobium sp.
TGGTCCACCTCGAAAAGACCAGGATGGACGTGGGCATGTGCTTTTCAAACGAGCCGGGCATTTACCTGCCGGGCAAATTCGGCGTGCGGTTGGAGGATTGTTTCTACATGACTGCCGGCGGGCCGAGGCTGTTCACCGAACTTGCACCCAGCATCGGCGATGTCTTCGGGCTCGGCGCTTGAACAAGGTTACCAGCACGTTCGATCGCACAACCCGCAGGATCCTGTGGGTGTTGCTCATTGTTTATGTGTTCAACTTCCTAGACCGGCAGATCGTCAACATTCTGGCCGAACCGATCGGGAGAGACCTCAAGCTCAGCGATACTCAGTTGGGTCTGATGACCGGACTGGCCTTTGCGCTCATCTACACCGTCCTGGGAATCCCGCTGGCCCGCTATGCCGACCGTCCCGGCAGCGATCGGGGACGATTAATTGCGGTTTCGCTGGCGGTTTGGTCGGGGATGACTGCGCTGTGCGGCTTGGCGATGAACTTCCCGCAGCTGCTCTTGGCTCGGATCGGCGTGGGGATTGGCGAGGCCGGCTGCACCCCGGCCGCACACTCGCTGATCGCCGATCGGGTCGCGCCAGAAAAGCGCCCGGGGGCAATGGCCTTCTATGCAATGGGTATTCCGCTGGGCTCGCTGCTGGGCATGGTAATCGGTGGGCAGCTGGCCGATCTTGTGGGCTGGCGGCACGCCTTCCTGTTTGTCGGCCTCCCAGGACTGTTGATGGTCGCCGTAGTCTTGCTGGTGGTGCGCGATACCGGGCGGTTAGTCCACGTTCAGCCTGAAGGCGGTCGTGAAAGCGTGGCAAAAACCCTGGCCATCCTGCTGCGATCTCCGACTTTCGTAATGCTGCTGGCGGCGGCTTCGGCATCTTCGTTCCTGTCTTACGGCAAGGCCACTTGGGCCACGATCTTCTTCCAGCGCACGCACGGCCTCACCCCCGGCGAGGTTGGTTTCTGGCTCGGTTTGGGGAACGGGCTGGCGGGATTGGCAGGTACCTGGCTGGGCGGATGGATCGCCAATCGGTTGGGCCGAAAGCACCTGACCACCGCGCCGGCGATCGGCATGGCGCTGGCAATCCCACTGGCGCTGGCTGGCTACAATGCAAGTGACTGGCGGCTGGGAATTGTGTTGCTGATGCTGCCAAGCCTGCTCAATTCGCTCTATTATGGCCCGGTCTTTTCTTCGGCCCAAGGGCTGGTCGCGCAGCGCCACCGGGCGATGGCCAGCGCGATGGTGTTGTTTTGCCAGAACCTGATCGGGCTCGGGCTTGGGCCGCTGTTCTTCGGAATGCTCTCGGACTGGTTCAAGCCCGAATACGGCGCTGAGTCGGTGCGCTACGTGCTTTACGGCGCGGCTTGGCTTGGACTGATCCCGGCGGTGCTCTACTGGTTGCTAAGGCCGAGGTTGGCGGCTGAGACGGACCGCCGCGAAACGTGATTGGCGACGTGCCGCGATCGTTAGACAGCCTGTCACGCAGGGTTGACCTTGCTGAAGGCTTCAATCGATCTCGGCGAGCAGGCCGGTGTCGCCGATCAGGTAGCAGGTCATCGACAGCGCGCCCTCGATCGTGTCGTTGAACACCCCGACCTGGTCCCCGGGCAGCCGTGCGCCGACTGGGTAAAGCAGCGGCAGGTAATGCTCGGCGCTGTTGATCGCGGTTGCTGCCGCCTGGTCGCCCGGAGCAAATGTCGTTAGTGCCGCGTGGTCGCCGGCGATCACCGCAGCGTTGATCCGGTTCTGAAAATCCACCGCCCAATCGGGCCGGCTCCCGGCAAACTGCCGCCACAGGCCAAGGTTGTGGACGATGTTGCCGCTGCCGACGATCAGAACCCCTTCATCGCGCAGCGGCGAGAGTTTTGCCGCGATGCCGAGATGCTGATCGGGCGACAGCGAGCGGTTGAGGCTCATTTCGACCATCGGGATATCGGCAGCGGGAAACATCGGCTGCATCACCCCCCACGCGCCGTGATCGAAGCCCCAGTCGCTTGCTGGTTGAACGGATTGTGCACCGAGCAACTCTTCCAGGCGCGCGATCAACCTGGCCGAACCGGGAGCAGGGTAGTGCAGCGCGAACAACTCAGGCGGGAAGCCGCGGAAATCGTGGATCGTCCTGGGCCATTCGCCATCGGTCACGTGGACCGCGCCCTGCGTTTCCCAATGCGCCGAGACCACCAGGATCGCCTCCGGCTTCGGCAGCACCCGGCCCAGCGCCTGCCAGGCTCGGCGTTCGGGGACATCGGTGATCGTGGTCATCGGCGAACCGTGGCCAAGGAACAGGGCGGGGAGGCGTTGGGTCATGGCGTAAAAATGGGGCTGGCAGCGCCGCCGCGCAACAAATCAATGCTTCTTGCGCGTCAACTCGCGCATCGCATCGTCGAGGCCCGCCAGGGTCAGCGGGTACATCGAGCCGCCGACCAGTTCCTTGATCATCTTGGTCGATTGCGAATAGTTCCACTGCTTCTCGGGCACCGGATTGAGCCAGACCGTCGCGGGATAGACGTGCGCGACCCGGCGCAGCCATTCGGTTCCGGCTTCCTCGTTGAAATGC
>JANOAD010000046.1:0-3246 GCA_031410955.1 Novosphingobium sp.
ACCAAGAGCACCGTCCCGGTCGGTACCGGCGACGAGGTCGAGCGGATCATCGCCGAGGCCGCCCCGGGGGTGAAATTCGCGGTTGCCTCCAACCCTGAATTCCTCCGCGAAGGCGCCGCAATCGCCGATTTCAAGCACCCCGACCGGATTGTCATCGGGACCGAAGACGAATGGGCCCGCGGCGTGATGACCGAGGTCTACCGGCCGCTGTTCCTCAACAAGAGCCCGATCCTGTTCACCAGCCGCCGCACCAGCGAGCTGATCAAATACGCCGCCAATGCCTTCCTTGCGGTCAAGATCACTTTCATCAACGAGATGGCCGACCTGTGCGAGAAAGTCGGCGCCGACGTCCAGGACGTCAGCCGCGGCATCGGTATGGACGGCCGCATCGGTTCGAAGTTCCTCCACGCGGGACCAGGCTATGGCGGATCGTGTTTCCCAAAGGATACACTAGCGCTGCTCAAGACCGCCGAGGATTACGAAGCCCCGACCAGGATCGTCGAGGCGGTGGTCGCGGTCAACGACAGCCGCAAGCGCGCGATGGGCCGCAAGGTGATCGAAGCGCTCGGCGGCGCGGATGCAGCGCGCGGCAAGAAGGTCGCCATGCTGGGCCTGACCTTCAAACCCAACACCGACGACATGCGCGATTCGCCCTCGATCGCGATAGCGCTGGCGCTGGCCGATGCCGGGATCGCGGTGGCCGCTTACGACCCCGAAGGGATGGAGCTGGCCGCACCGCTGATGCCCGAGGTGACGATGGCCGCGAACACCTATGCCGCAATCGAAGGCAGCGACGCGGTGGTGATCGTGACCGAATGGGACGCCTTCCGCGCGCTCGATTTCGACCGGATCAAACGGATCGCGAATGCCCCGGTGCTGGTCGACCTGCGCAACGTCTATAACCCGGCTGAAGTGCGCAGCCGCGGGTTTGCTTACTCGAGCGTGGGTAGGCCCTAGCCGACTTCGAACAGGGTGTAGATCGGCCCGGTCGGGGTTTGCTCGCCAGTGCCGACCACGACTGCATTGTTGAGCCAGGCATAGCGGTCTTCGCCGCACTCGAACCTTGCGGTCATCGCCAACGAGTATTCATGCCGTGCCAGCAGCTCGCCTTTGCCGAAGCGGCGCATTGCATCGGCCTCGGCAAGGAAACGGCCCTGATAGGTCAGGTAAATCGGCGCGCCGTCGTCGGTTTCCAGCGTCAGCCGGACATCGATCACCATCACCCCGTCGGGCCGGTTGATCACCCAGTCGGCCCCGCCCAACACTTTGCCGCTCAATCGCACTCCGCTGAATTCTCCCCCGGTGACAGGCGCTATGCGGCGCAAACCGGCGGGGGTCTTGCCGATCGATCTTATCCCCGCGTAGTCGACGGTCAGTTCCATCGTCAGCAGGTGTGAGTGTTTGAGGTCAGCCATTGCGCAAGGCCTAGCAGCGCGGCACACTGGCTGCAAAGGGAGAGCGGGAATGGACATTATCGCGCGGCGGCCGGGGCCATCGGTGCAGGAAGTGCTGGCGGACGATATCAATCCAGCCCCCGCGGTCATGCTCGAAGAATCGCCAGCGAAGGACCAAAGCAGTGCCGACGTTTCAATCGAGCGCTATTTCTCACGCGAATGGCACGAAGCAGAGGTCGAGAAGGTCTGGCGCAAGACCTGGCAGCTCGCCTGCCGGCTCGAACACATTCCCAATGTCGGCGATCACATCGTTTACGAGATCGTCCGCGATTCGCTGATCGTGATCCGCACCGGGCCGGATGAGATCCGCGCCTATATCAATTCGTGCCTCCACCGCGGCACTATGCTGCGCACCGAGGGAGGCTGTGTGAATCAATTGCGCTGCCCGTTCCACGGCTGGACCTGGGATCTGCAGGGCAAACTCAAGATCATCCCCGGCCAGTGGGATTTCCCCCATGTCGACAAGGCGGCGATGAACCTTCCGCAAGCCAAGGTCGGCACCTGGGGCGGGTTCGTCTTCGTCAACTTCGATGCCGCTTGCGAACCGCTGGGCAGCTACCTGGAAAACCTGCCCGAGCATTTTGCCGCGTTTGGCCTCGAAGACAAATACGTTGCCGCGCACGTTGCCAAGGTGATGCCGTGCAACTGGAAGCTGGCGATGGAAGCCTTCGTCGAGGCCTACCACGTGCCTTATGCGCACCCGCAGGTGCTGGGTTACTATGGCGATTCCAATACCCAGTACGATGTCTGGGACGGGGTCCGCCACGTCAGCCGGATGATCAGCGTGCAAGGCGTGCCGAGCCCCGCGGTGAAGGGGATCTCGCCCGAACGCACGATCGAGGAAATGCGCCGCGACGTGCCGTTTTTCGCTGGCAAGCCGATCGAAGTCGGCCCCGGCGAAACCGCGCGCGGCAAGCTAGCCGAACGTGCGCGCGAGAAAATCAGCCGCGCGATTGGGCGCGATATGTCCGACCTGTCGGACACCGAATCGCTCGACCTGATCGAATACATGCTGTTCCCGAACATGGTCCCGTGGGGCGGGCAGGCCTTGCCGATCACTTACCGATTCCGGCCTTACGAGGACGATCCCGAGCGTTCGCTGATGGAGATCATGTTCCTGTTCTCCAAAGCGCCCGATGGCTCGCATCCCGAACCTGCGAAGATGACGATGCTTGGCGAAGACCAGAACTGGCGCGACGCCCCCGAATTGGGCTCCGCCGCGATGGTTGCCGATCAGGATACCGACAACCTGCGCCGCATCCAGAAAGGCCTGCGCACCTCGCGCAAGCCCGGCGTAACCCTCGCCCGCTATCAGGAAAGCCGCATCCGCCATTATCATGAGACGCTGGATGCATACATGGCGGGTCCCGAAAAATGAAAGCGCCAGGGGGCCTGTAAGCCGGGTTCTGTAGCGCGCACCCGTATCGAAAAGACGCGGTGCGTGCTGGCAGCCATTCCTCTAGGCCATACGTTGCCGCATGGCTCAAGCAACCAACCCGGGCGGTCGATGCGAAACACACCAGCTTGATCTTGCGACCAAGCGCGCCGCCCCTATTCGGTCTTGCTCCGGGTGGGGTTTGCCGTGCGGTTGCTGTTACCAGCAACCCGGTGCGCTCTTACCGCACCCTTTCACCCTTACCTCATAAATGAGGCGGTCTGCTCTCTGTGGCACTTTCCCTGGACTTCGCAGCAAGCCACTCGTCCGGCGGGCGTTACCCGCCACCCTTGTTTCGTGGAGCCCGGACTTTCCTCGCGGTTCTTGCGAACCCCGCGGCTGCCCGGCCCCCTGGCG
>JANOAD010000047.1:0-3915 GCA_031410955.1 Novosphingobium sp.
TTTGGTTAATATCGTGTGGAATCAGACCCAGTGGACTTCAGTCCAACAGGAAATCCCGGATTGCCACGCCCAGGTCAGGCTTGGTCACGCAACCCATGTGGGTGCCGGGAATGGTAACCTGTACCGCATCGGGTAGCGCCGCGGTCAGGGCGGCGGGGTCGCCGTTGTCGCGGTCCTCGTCGCCGCAGATGACGGCGGTGGGCATGGTCAGCGCCGCCAGGGCACTGGGCGCGGTATCGGCGAAGGAGCCGAGCAGGTGGCGCGTTGCAACCAGATCGACTTTCATACTCTTCATGAACTGCTGCGCCATATAGGTCTTATCGCCCGGTTTGGCTTCGCCGAAATTGTCGATCGCGCGAAGGAAGAAGCCCTGCCTACCGCTCCACCCGGCGAGGCCTTCGAGGCCCATCCCGCCGAGCACCAGCCGCCGCGGCTTCAACCCGCCGACGATCGCCCGCACCGACGTGCGCGCGCCGAGCGAAAAGCCAACCAGGTCGAAATCGCCCAGCCCCAGGTGCTCGACCAGCGCATCGAGATCGTGCGCCAGCACATCATCGGGATAGCTTGCCGCATCGTGCGGCGCGGCGCTCAGCCCATGTGCGCGCAGGTCGGGCATCAGGCACTCGAACCCGGCCTCGGCGAGAAGCGCGGCGTGGCCCCACTTGATCCAGTTCATCTCGGCGCTCGAGAACAGGCCGTGGAGCATTACCACCGGCCGGCCCGCGCCCATCTGGTGCAGCGCCAGCCGCGCGCCCCCGAAACCTTCGTACCATTCCTGGGTTGCGTTCATTCCGGAACCTCGAGCCCGGCATCGTGCCAGTGCTTGACCACGCTCGCGGTGGCGGCGCTGTAATGGCGCGGAAGCTCGCGGGTATCGAGCCATGCTTCATGCATCGACTCCGATCCTGCATGGGCCACCGGCTTGAACCGCGAGGGATCGTCGAAGCTGCCGACGGTCAGGTCCTGCCCCTTGCTCGAGGATTTCCAGGCGAACCCTAACGGGGTCCCGCATTTCGAGCAAAACGGCCGCTGCGCTACGGGTGAGCTTTCATACCAGTCCGGCTCGCTCAACCACACGATCGCGCTTTCGACCTGCACGAAGGCCGCAGCGATCCCGCCGGTCGCCTTCTGGCACATCCGGCAGTGGCACCAGTAGGCGTCGTCGCTGGAGACATCGACTTCGTAGCGCACCCGGCCGCACTGGCAGCCGCCAGTCATCCTCTCGGCCACCATTACGATTCCCCGATGATAGAGCCGAGGATCCCGCCGACCACCGCTGCCCCGGCCCCGGTGCGCAGCATCGACGAACTGCCCCCCTCGCCCTGGCCGAGTGGCAAGTATCGCCCGATTTCCTCGGCCAGGTTCATGATCGGCATCGACTGCAGCCAGATCTTGCCCGGACCGGTCAGCGTGGCGAGGAACAGCCCCTCGCCGCCGAACAGCACGTTGCGGAAGCCGCGCATCATCCTGATGTCGATGTCGACCGACGGTTCCTGCATGCCGACGTGCCCGGCGTGGACCAGCAGCTGCTCACCCGGGGCGAGGGACTCTTCGACCACCTCGCCCGACAGGTCGAGGAACACTGTGCCCGGTCCGGTCACGGTCTGGAGGATGAACCCCTCGCCGGCAAAAAATCCGGCACCAAGCCGCTGCTGGAAAGTAATGTCGAGTTCGACCGAGCTTTCCGCGCAGAGAAAGGTTTCTTTGCGACACACCAGCTTTTGGCCCGGACCGAGCGTGATCGGCACGATCTGCCCGGGAAAGCGCGGCGCAAACGCGATATGCCCGCTGCTCTCGGCGGTGAATTCGGTGATGAACAACCCCCCGCCACCCATTGCCCGTTTGATCCCGGCAAAAATCCCGCCGCCGGTGTGGGTATCCATCCTGATCGAGGGCGTCATCCACGCCATGCTGGCGGTCTGGCTGTAGAGCGATTCCCCCTTCACGAGATCGATTGAGACAGTCTGCATCGTGGTGCCGGTAACTTCGTAGCGCATGGGGGTGATCCTCGTTGTCTCGCCCCAGCTTAGCGCCGCGCAAGGTGATCGGGAAGCACCCAACCGTCGGGTGCTGGCCAGCGATCGCGCGCGGGCCAGTAATCGCAGGGTACGGGTTGGCCTGCTACACGCACCTGCGGCGCGCCAGGCACGTTCCACAAGAACAGGCAGACGTGCCAGCCGCCTTCGATCCCGCGCGAGAGGTCGATGATGCCCCGTGCCCCCGCTGCGCGCGCCGCGTCCGATGCCGCCCATGACGGCGGCTCGCGTCCTGCGGCCAGCTCGTCATTCCAGCGCACCTGCGACAGCTCGGGATTGATCCCGAGCGCGGCACAGGCTGACGGGTCGCGTTGATCGAACACTTCGGCGCCATCGAGGTCCAGTGGAACTACAACCCGTGCGGTATGGTCAGACAGAAGGTAACGCCCGATCGCGATCGTAGCCCAGTCAGCATGCGGGGTAATGTAGAGCGCTGGCTGACCGGGTCGATGATAGCGCCCAGCACTTTTCGGGCCGGGAGCCTTGAGAACATCGCTTGCCCGATCCGCCGCTATTGCCCGCCAGAACCGACCGGAGATACGTTGAAATTCCCGCGGGCTAGACACGGCGCCAAAGCCACGTCTGGACAGGGATTGCCAACAGCGCGCCAAGCGCAGCTATCGCCATGTCCTTCTGACTATCGAACATATCCCCTTGCTCACCATTGTAGGCGCCGGCGTCGGCCGGGGCGAGCGTCACGGTCAGCGACCATTCGAAAATTTCGTACAGTCCGCCGACAGCGAGCACAAACAGCAGCGCGCCGGACAATGCCTGCCGCTTCGTCAGTCCGCCATGCCGTCCGGCGATTTCACAGAACGGCAGCACGGCCAGCAGTCCGAAAGCGAAGTGAACCAGCCGGTCGAACATGTTGCGCTCGAACCCTGAATGCGGCGCTGGCTCGCCCAGCCCCGCGGTGCGGAGCCAATCCTGGTAGGGAACGAAGCTATAGGACCAGCGCGCTGCGATCAGATGCAGTAGCACGAACAAAGTGATGCAGGCCGCGGCCGCGTTGCTGATCGGCCAACGGCGCAATGCCGCGATGGAAAAGGGCAGGAGTAGTGCAACTGGACCAACCTGAAGCCAGGTATTGGATGGATAGAGCGCGCCGACCGCACTGACCGGTATCCCGAGCGCGATTGCGCCCAGCATCCAGCGTTGCGCTGCGGGCAGCTTGGCCAAGCCGATCACCCCTTCTTCAGGTGCCGCCGTCCCAAGAGCTCGGCGATCTGCACCGCGTTCAAGGCCGCGCCTTTGCGCAGGTTGTCCGAGACGCACCACAGCGACAGGCCGTTGTCCACCGTCGGGTCCTCGCGCACGCGGCTGACATAAGTCGCGCCGTCGCCGACGCATTCTACGGGCGTGACGTATCCGCCGTCCTCGCGCTTGTCGATCAGCATGATCCCGGGAGCCTCGCGCAAAATGCCCTGCGCCTTCTTGGCCGAAAGCTCCTTCTCAAACTCAATGTTGATCGCCTCGGAATGGCCGACAAACACCGGCACCCGCACGCAGGTCGCGCTGACCTTGATTTTCGCACCCATGATCTTCTTGGTCTCAACCACCATCTTCCATTCTTCCTTGGTCGAACCATCGTCGAGGAAGCTGTCGATGTGCGGGATCACGTTGAAGGCGATCTGCTTAGTGAACTTCTTGGCCTCGACCTCATCACCGACGAAGATCGCGCGGCTCTGCTGGAACAGCTCGTCCATCCCGTCCTTGCCCGCGCCCGAAACCGACTGATAGGTCGCCACCACCACCCGCTTGATTGTTGCCGCGGCGTGCAGCGGCTGCAGCGCCACCACCATCTGCGCGGTCGAGCAGTTGGGGTTGGCGATGATCATTTTGGCCTTGTAGCCGTCGATCGCGTCGGGGTTCACCTCGG
>JANOAD010000048.1:0-12055 GCA_031410955.1 Novosphingobium sp.
CCTTGGCGACAACCCCGAATGGGTGGTGAGCAAGCTGCGGCTGAGCTATGAAAGCATGGTCAGTCCGGCGACGGTCTACGACTACCACCTCGCCGATCGCAGCCTCGAAGTGCTCAAGGTCCAGGAACTGCCCTCGGGCTATAATGCTTCGCTCTATGCGACCGAGCGATTGGAAATCCCCGCGCGTGATGGGACGCTGATCCCGGTCAGCGTCGTGATGCGCCGCGATCGCGTGCCCGGCGGTCCGCTCCACCTCTATGGCTACGGTGCCTACGGCATCTCGATCGATCCGGGCTTCTCGACCACGCGGCTCAGCCTGGTCGACCGCGGCTTCGCCTATGCCATCGCGCATATCCGCGGCGGCGACGATCTGGGCCGCGCCTGGTACAAGGCGGGCAAGCTTGAGCGCCGGACCAACGCCTTCACCGACTTTGTCGATGTTGCCAAAGGCCTGATCGAACGCGGCCTGACCGAGGCGGGCAAGATCAGCATCTCGGGCGGCTCGGCCGGCGGCGAGCTGATGGGCGCGGTGATCAATTCGGACCCCGAAGTGTGGGGCGCGGTGGTGGCACATGTGCCGTTCGTCGATGTGCTGAGCACCATGCTCGACGCTAGCCTGCCGCTGACCCCGGGCGAATGGCCCGAATGGGGCAATCCGATTGAGGACCAGGCCGCGTTCGAGCTGATCCGCTCCTATTCGCCCTACGATCAGGTGACCGCGCAGGCCTATCCGCCGCTGCTGGTCACCGCCGGGCTAAACGATCCTCGCGTGACCTATTGGGAACCCGCGAAATGGGTCGCCAAGCTGCGCGAACTCAAAGTGGGCGACCACGAACTGCTGCTCAAAACCAACATGGGCGCAGGCCACGGCGGCAAATCAGGACGGTTCGAAAGCCTCAAGGAAACCGCTGAGGAATTCGCCTTCATCCTGTGGCAGCTCGGGGTGGAGGATGTCTAACCGCCACCGCCTCACTTTCACCGCGCGGCCCGAACACATCGACGAGCTCGGCCACGTCAACAACGCCGTCTGGGTCGACTGGATCCAGCAGATCGCCACATCGCACTGGTCGGCGGTCGCCTCACCTGAGCATCAGGCCCAGTACATCTGGGTCGTGACCCGGCACGAGATCGACTATCGCGGTAACATTGGCCTGGGCGATAGCGTGACCGCCGAAACCTTCATCCCCGGTGCCCCGTCTGGCGCACGGTTCGACCGGCGGGTCGATTTCCGTGATGGCGCCGGCAAGGTCATCGTCAGCGCGAACACCACCTGGGCCCTGCTCGACAAGGCGACCGGGCGGCTGTTACGAGTCCGCGAGGAGATCGCGGCACCGTTTCGCCCCTTTGCCGACGAGGGCTGATCCTTCGCCTCCCCCTTGATGGGGGAGGGATAGCCGAAGCTTGGCGGCGAAGCCGCTTAGCGTAGGTTGGGTGGGGGTGCGCTCGCGTCCTGGCGCAGTGCCTGGCGGAACCATCACCCCCATCCAGCTTCGACTAGGCAACAAGTTGCCAAGTCTCCACATCCTTCCCCCATCAAGGGGGAAGAGAATTCACCCCAAAACCTCCGCCACCGGCGTATATTCATACCCCAGATCCCGCGCGACCGCCTCGTAGGTAATCTTGCCCTCATGCACGTTGAGCCCCGCGGCGAGGTGCGGATTGGCCGCCAAGGCTGCCTTCCACCCCAGATCGGCAATCCGCAGCGCGTGCGGCAGCGTCACGTTGTTCAAGGCATAAGTCGAAGTCCGCGCCACCGCGCCGGGCATGTTGGCCACGCAGTAATGCACCACCCCGTCGACGACGTAAGTCGGATCGGCATGGGTCGTCGCATGGCTGGTCTCGAAGCACCCGCCCTGATCGATCGCCACGTCGACCAGCACTGCGCCGGCCCGCATGCAGCCGAGCATTTCGCGCGTCACCAGCTTGGGCGCGGCCGCGCCGGGGACCAGCACCGCACCGATCACCAGATCGGCCTCGCACAGCATCTGCTGAATGTTGGCGCGGCTGGAAAACAGCGTCTTGGCGCGGCTTTCGAAATGGATGCCAAGCTTTTCGAGCACTTCGGGATCGCGATCGAGGATGGTCACGTCGGCGCCGAGGCCCACCGCCATCTGCGCCGCGTTGAAGCCGACCACGCCGCCGCCGATCACCATCACCTTGCCCGGCAGCACGCCCGGAACGCCGCCGAGCAGCACCCCGCGCCCGCCGTGCGCCTTCTCCAGCGCGGTTGCCCCGGCCTGAATCGACATGCGCCCCGCGACCTGGCTCATCGGCTTCAGTAGCGGGAGCGAATTGCCCGGGCCATTGACCGTTTCATAAGCGATCGCAGTGACGCCCGACTTGACCAGGTCGGCGGTCTGCTCGGGGTCGGGAGCAAGGTGGAGGTAAGTGTACAGCACCTGCCCCCGCCGCAACATCGCGCGCTCGCCCGGCTGCGGTTCCTTGACCTTGACCACCATCTCGCAACTGGCGAAAATCGCCGCCGCATCCGCCTTGATCGTCGCCCCGGCGGCCTCGTAGTCGCGGTCCGAAGCACCGATCCCGCCGCCCGCGCCAGTCTCGACCCACACCTCGTGGCCGTGGACCACCAGCTCCTTGGCGCTCTCGGGGGTCAGCCCGACGCGGTATTCGTGGTTCTTGATTTCCTTGACGGTGCCGACGCGCATCATGGCTCTCCTGCATTGTGTCTGCCGAAGATACGCCTGTCGGACATGAAAGTTTCACCAAAGTTTGCCTTTACTGAGCGACCAGGCGGCGATATTTCCCGTTTCAGATCGAACGAACGGAAAAATCTCCCATGGACCGCAACGACGTGCTGATCCTCGAAGCGCTCCAGAAGGACTCGTCGCGCTCGATCGCCGAACTGGCCGAGCTCGCCGGGGTCTCGGCTTCCGCGTGCCACCGGCGGATCAAGGCGCTGGAGTCGGCGGGGATCGTCACCGGCTATGCCGCGCAGATCGATCCGCACAAATTGGGGCTGAAACTCCAGGCCTTCGTCGAGATCACCCTGACCAGCCAGAGCCGCGAGGCGATGGACCGGTTCGAGGCCGCGGTACAGGACATGGCCGATATCCTCGATTGCCACCTGATGAGCGGCAGCGCCGACTACCTGCTTCGCGTCGCCGCGCACGATCTTGAACAATACGACCGCATCCACCGCGATTGCCTCGCCCGCCTGCCCGGGGTTTCGGCCATGCGCTCGGCCTTCGCGATCCGCCGGATCAAGCGCTGGAGCGGCTACCCGGTGCGGTAACCTTTGATCCTCTCCATTTTTGGCGACTGCCACAAATGGGGAGGTGGCAGGCGCCAAAGGCGGCTGACGGAGGGGTATCAACGCCAGCCCTGAAACCCCTCCGTCTCGCCTGCGGCGATCCACCTCCCCATTTGGCTCCGCAAAATGGAGAGGACCTGACCGGCCTTCTACCCCCACCCCAAACTTCACAAACTTCACGCATGTCGCGCTGCGCAATTCCGCAAAAGTTTGGGCCCCCAGATGCACCAAAGCCGCGCTGGCGGCGCGGCTTTGTGAAGCGGACGGACTGTGCGGGCGAGGCGGAGACTCGCCGGGCGAATGATGCGGCATGGGCGGGAGCTTGGCAGAGCGGGGGCGTGTAGGAAAATGGAACTTCAGTGTTCGCAGCGAGGCAAGGGATCTAGCAGTTCTCCATCGGACAACCGATCCAAGAGCTTCGAAGAATGGATACGCCGAAAGAACTGGGGCGGCTGGAATCCGGGCTCAAGTTCCCGCAATTCTTGTAAGTTTGCAGGATGTGAGACCGGAATGATCGCATCGAACGACAGCACGGCAGCAGTTTCGATATCGCTGACATACGAAAGGAATTCAGCTTCGCTGATGCCCATGCACGCATTGTAGGTCTGCCAAACTACAGCAGTGGATTCGACCGTGACACTACGAAGCTTGGCGACCGCCATCACTCGCCCGTAAGGCACCTTTGCATAGAACCATACCAACGTGCCTGGACGGAGCCTTGGCGCGCGCCGGCGCAGTTCGACACACTTTTCGCCAGCCAAAAACGCATCGATCAAATTTGGCCTCAGTGAAATGAGGACGTGATCAGAGGTTTGCTGAAGCAACTGGCTCTCCAATCTCAATGAGCTTTTGAAGGCTATCGTACGACAAGGCTCTTGCCGTCACGAGATTTGCACCATCTGCACAACCGATCTCCTTCAAACGAGCCAACGAGACTGGGTTGCGAAACTTAAGCAGGTTATCGAACTCGGTAACGCACAAATCCTCACCGTTAGCCATAGTTTGGATATCGGCCTGCGACAATACGCCGCGAAGCTGCGCCAGATTCGCTGCTGAGTGCTCAGTTGCGAGGAACCTTCGTTGCACCCGCGCGATCGCGGTCGCAGCCGACCTCCCTTTTGATCTTGCCCTGCCCGCCGATTCGAAGAAAACGATCAAGCCGTTCTCCGGAAGGCGTGCAACGTTCCTTGCATTGGAAAGATAACACTTCTGAGGCGAAAGACCCGCGCGTCGGCCTGCCAAGAGCGTGGGCTGCTGGGTGCCTTGGAACAATGCTTCGGCGTAACTTGGCCATATCGGGACAATGATCGCTGGCCGACCATCAAGCGCAAGAACCGTTGGCCCCAAGAAATCTTCAAGCGCCCTGAGGCGGAGCTCGGTCAACGAACCATCGGGGTTTTCAATTTCGATTGAGCCGTCTGGATTGGCAAAGGAAGGGGCGGTTGCGGGCAGCGTGATCTCAAACCGAGAGCGCATGAGGTTCACAACGTCGTTCCAGTTACCAGCTATGATTGGGTGTCCACTACTGACCTTCACAAGGCGTTCGCTTTCGCCCTTTGCACGACTTGAAACCTGGAACCCAAAATTGAGGGCGCGCTCACGGATCAAAGGTAAATTCGGCGACGATGCAATCCAGAGGAAGCTATCTTTCGAGGCGGATGCGGATCGGCAGGCGAGGTCCAGCAAATGGTCAACTGCAAGCTCGGCAGCGGTATCTTGCATGTCCACAAAGATGTGTAGTTCGGAACCAGCGTCATCTGTCGCGCCGGGCTGCCAAGTGGCGGCCGCTATCAGATCATTGTCTCCGCGAATAACCACTCTGGTGCGGGGTGACCGGGACGTTCCTTGACCAAGCGCGATGCGAATGATCGAAGGTGAAATCCCGAGGCGGTTGGCCGCGCTGCTCAAAAGCGCTCGATCTGCGTCTGTCAATTCGCGAGACGTGATTGACCGCTCTTGATGTTCAACTGTCAGGCTTGTCGGCGCGCCAAGCTGATCATCCGGCACTGACGCAAAGACCAGTGGCGAGACGACTTCGATGGCATATCGTAAGCGTAGCACATCCGCGTTCCGCAGAATCGCCTTTTCCGAAGTCACAAAGCCAGCGACATCTTCAACAATGGCTGTGACCAGATGGCCAATGTCCGAGCGATCTTGCTCAGTCAGTGAACCGGCTCGATGCCGGTCAGGAAACACCAATCTCGCAAGTTCATCGAAGTGTTGGTTAGCAACCGTCTTCGACGGCATGGGGACAATCGGGAGAGCAGCGGCAAGATTCAGCAACGGGTCCTGCGGGAAGCGCGCGGTTTGTCGTTGCAATTCGACTACGAACTCTTCGGAAATTGCGAGGCGGACCTCGTTCTCGAAGGCAGCGGCGAAGACACGACTGACAGTTTCGTAGTCCTTCCTCTGTCTCACGACATCAAAAAGAACATTGAGGTCAAAAAGGAACAACGGGGCTGGGCCTACCTTCGGTGAATTCAACACCAGTGCCGATGTGCGTGGCTCGGCCTTTCCCGGAAGGTTGAATAGACTTGGTGTATCAAGTACCCGCCCGCGCACAATAAGGGTTCGTTGTCGGGATTTTCCACCCGGCTTTTCGATGAATGCGGTGAACCCAAGCGATTCATAAAATGCATTCGCGTCAGCTAGATCACTCGCCACAGTAGCCGTGACAGAGAGATATCCAATCGCTTCGCAGGCTTTGATGACTTCCGCGATGAGCTTGTGTCCCAGTCCCTGCCGACGCCAATTGGGCGCAACATAGGTCTGCCGCACTTTCGCTGTCGGCAGGGCGCCCGCGAAAATCGCGTAACCTGCAAATGCTTCGGAAGCTACATCAACTGCAATAATAATTTGCCCCTGATAGGCGAAATCATCGTACGTGGGTCTCGGGAGAAAGCCAAACGCATTTCTCTCTGCATTCGACGCCTCAACTACTCGCTCAATGAGTGGAGTTACATCTTCCCTCGATCTCAAGAACTTGAACACATTGGCCCCCTGTCCGAGAGAATTTACATCAATTGTATCAATTCACAATTCCTTGTTTGATCCAGAATGATTCTAGTCCTCGAATCCGCTGTCTCCTCATCCTAGCCCGCCACCCGCAGCGTCAGCACAAAGCACGCCCCGCCAGCCCCATCGCCCAGCTCCAGTGACCCACCCCGGCTCTCCGCCAAGGCCCGCGCAATGGGCAGGCCCAGCCCGGTCCCGCCGGTCTCGCGGCGGCTGGTGAAGAAGGGGTCGAACACGCGGACGCGGTCGGCGAGGGGGACGCCGGGGCCGTTGTCGGTCAGCGCGAGGCTGGCGAAGCGGCCGCGGTGGCCGGTGGTTACGGCGAGCGCGCTGGCGCCGGCCTGGCGGGCGTTCTCGATCAGGGTGGCGAGGACGGTTTCGAGCGCCTCTTCCTCGATCGCCAGCGCGGGATAGTCCGGCTCAATCGTCCAGGTCAGCGCGAAGCCCGGCGCACCGTGCGCGTCGGCGAGGCGGGCGAGTACGCTGGCCGCATCGGCGCGGGCTAGGTCATCGCCGCGCGCGGTGGCCATGTCGGCCTGGGCGAGTTCCATCAGGCGGCTGACCAGCTTTGACAGGCGCTGTGCGTCGCCTTCCATGTTGGCGAGGAACTTGGTGCGGGTCGCCTTGCTCATCCCGGGGCCGTGGTCCTGCAGCAATTCGATCCCGCCGCGAATGCCCGCCAAGGGCGTCTTGAATTCGTGGCTGAGGCTGGCGGCGAAATCGCGCAGGTAGCGGCTGCGGCGATTGATCGCCTCGGCCATCGCGGTGAAGTCGGCATTGAGGCTGCGGATCTCGCGCACCTCGAGCGTGGGCGGGCGGAGGTGGGCGGTGCGGCCCTGCGCGAGCGCGCGGGTCGCGGCGGAGAGCCGTTCGACCGGCACCACGATCGCGCGGGCGAGCACCCCGGCGATGAACAGGATCAGTGCGAAGATCACCCCTGCGCCGACCGCGATCTTGCCCCAGTCCTCCCACATGCCGCGGAACAGCGCGCTGGGCGAGCGCGAGACGAGGATCACGCCGACGACCTGACCGTTGACCGTGATCGCGCGGGCGTGGTGGAGGCGGATGTCGGTCGCCGGGCTGAGCCAGTGGAGCAGCGCGCCGCGCGGGTAGCTCGAATTGTACCGCATCACCGTCTGCGATCCGCCGGCGAAGGCGGCGCGGACTTCGGGGAGCGCGCCGAGCGATTTGCCCACTTCTGCGCCGCTGACCATCACTCCGTCGCGGTCGAGCAGCACGATCGAGGCAAGGGTGGCCTGCTTGGTCTCAGCCACCGCTGGGGCGATGCGCTGGGCGGCCACCAGTGCGGCGGGGTCGGGCGGGCCGCTGGCAGGCTGCGCGGCGGGTCGCTCGGGCAATATCTCGGTGGTGCGCAGATCGATGCCGGTGGTGATCGCGGCGGCATAGGGATCGAGCCGCGAGTTCTCCAGCACCTGCACCCCGCCGGGCGGGGCAGGCTGCGCGCCCGGCCAGACCAAGGCGGTGGCGGCACCGAGCGCGGCGGCCTGCGCGGAAACCTCGGCCTCGGTGCGGCGGACCAGCGCGTTCTCGTAGACGCGCAGGCCCAGCGCGGCGATCCCGGGGAGCGCGGCGGCGAACAGCAGCACGCCGAGCAAGAGCCAGCGCAGCCGCGGCACCGGCCACAGGCGGCGCGCGAGGCCCCGCGCCGAGGCGATCAGTCGCCGGATTTGCTATTCGCTCCGGTACACGCGCCGAGCCGGTAGCCGACCCCGGCCTTGGTCTCGACCACGTCGTGCCCGCCGCAATCGGCGAACTTGCGCCTGAGGTTGCGGATATGGCTGTCGATCGTGCGGTCGGTGATCGCGAACCCGGGGCCGTGGATCTGGTCGATCAGCTGGTCGCGGCTGAGGATCCGGCCTTGCGCTCCCGCAAGTGCCTTCATCAGGTTGAACTCGCTGACGGTCAGCGGCACTTCGCTGCCCGCCCAGTGCGCGGTCCAGCCTTCGCTGTCGAGGCTGAGGAGGCCGTGGCTGAGCGTCTTGGCCTGTGTGGGCGCGGCGGCGCGCGGGGCCGAGCGGCGCAGGATCGCGTTGGCCCGGGCGACGACTTCGCGGGGGGAGAAGGGCTTCACCACATAGTCGTCGGCGCCCAGCTCGATCCCGAGCACCCGGTCGAACTCCTCGTCGCGGCTCGAAAGGAACAGGACGGGGATATCGGTGGTGGCGCGCAGGCGGCGGCAGACCTCGAGCCCGTCCATCCGCGGCATGTTGATGTCGAGCACCACGAGGTCGGGGACGGCCCGCGCGACTTCGGCCAGCGCCTCCTCGCCGTCGCCCGCCTCGCGCACCGCCATCCCGGCCTTGTCGAACGCAAAGGCGAGCAGTTCGCGGATGTGCGGGTCGTCGTCGACCACCAGGACGGTTCGGGTCATGCTGCTGTGTGGCGCGGGCGGTGGGGCAAGGTCAATCGCGTTCATGGATCGCGTCTAGGCATATGGCGTGAAGGAGCGGTGTTTCCGCCAGTGGCCTTCCGGTTTGGATCGTGTGCAGAGCGCGTGCATCGGCGCTTGCCGCGCGCGCTCGCATATCTGCTAGGGTGGCGCGATGACCGGTCCTGATCCCGAGCTTTGCCGCCTGCTGGAGGAACGCATCCTTGGCGCGCTGGCGGACCGAGACGGCAGGTTGCTGGTTGTTGGATTGTGCGGCGCGCAGGGGTCGGGCAAGACCACGCTGGTCAGGGCCTTGGCGGCGGCGCTGGAGGCCGAGGGTGTTCTCGCCGCGACTTTGTCGCTCGACGACCTCTACCTGACCCGCGCGGAACGGCACAGGCTGGCGCGCGACGTGCATCCGCTGCTGGCTACGCGCGGAGTGCCCGGCACGCACGATGTGACGCTGGGGCTGGACACGATCGCGGCGCTGGAACGGGGCGAGGCGGTGCCGCTGCCGCGCTTCGACAAGGGGGGCGATGACCGCGCGGCCACGGCGGATTGGCCGCTCGCCCCGGCCAGCACGCAGGTGCTGCTGCTCGAAGGGTGGTGCGTGGGGGCGCGGCCGCAGGCTGCCGCTGAACTGGCCGAGCCGGTCAATGCGCTCGAGCGCGATGAAGACCCGGAAGGCATCTGGCGCGCTTATGCCAACTCAGCACTGGCGGGGTCCTATCAGGACCTGTTCGCCCGGATCGACCTGCTGGTCCTGCTCGCCGCGCCCGACTGGTCGGTAGTGGCAACCTGGCGCGAGCAGCAGGAGGCGCAGCTGCGCGAAATCGGCGGGGCGCGGGTGATGAACCCCGCCGAGGTGCGCCGCTTCATTCAGCACTACGAACGGCTGACCCGCTCCATCCTCACCGAGATGCCGCAGCGCGCCGATGTAGTGGTGTTGCTTGATGCCGACCGCCAGCCGACGGGTCCGTGCTAAGCCTTCAGCGCCCGGTCCAGTGCATTCAAGAACGCAATCATTTCGGCGCGCGAGCTGACGGTGACGCGCGAGACATTGGGCCAGATGGCCCACGAGCGGCCGATTTCCACGCCCTGCTTGCGGATCGCTTCGCGCATTTGCCTGGCCGGGCGGCCGTTCCAGTCGACCATGAACATGTTGGCGCGGCTGGGGATGACCTTGAAGCCGCGCCGTTCGACCTCGCGTGTCACGAAGGCCAGGTTGGCTTCCATGAAAGCGCGGCGCTGGGCGATCAGTGCGGTCTGGCCGAGGCTGGCGGTCGCGCAGGCCAGCGATGGCAACGGCAGTGATCCCGACAGCGCGTCGCCGTCATAGCGTTGCATCGCGGCTATGTTGGCCGGGTCGCTCAGCGCATAGCCCATTCGCATCCCGGCCATCCCGAACAGTTTGGAAAAGGTTCGCAAGACCACCACGTCCTTGCTCTGGCCGAACAGGGCCACCGCGCTGGGGATCCCGGCGAAATGGATATAGGCCTCGTCAACCAGTACCTTGGCCCCCGCCGGCTTGTTGCGCACCAGCCAGAGGATATCGTCGAGCGGGGTGATCGTACCGGTGGGGTTGTTGGGCGAGCAGATATAGTACAGTCCGGCCTGCGGATCGGCGGCCAGCATCGCTTTGACATCGTGCCGATAGTCCGCGGTCAGCGGTACCTTCTTGATCGGCACGCCAAGATATTCGGCGGTGGTCCAGGCCAGTTCGAAAGTCGGGTCGGCGGTCACCAGCCCGCGCTGCGGCGAGGCAAAGGTTACCACCGCGCGGCTGAGCGGATCGCTCGATCCCGGCCACGGCGAGACGTGATCGGCGGGGACGCCATCCGCCTTCATCACCGCGGCGATGAACTTGTCGCGCTCATTACCCGGTTCATAGCGATTGCTGCGGGCAATTATCGCCCGCGCCGCCGCCTGGCCCGGTTCCATCGGCCCGGTCCAGCATTCGTTCGAATCGATCATGACCTGGGGCGCCGGTCCTGGCGCAGCCTCTGCCCAAGTCGGCCGGGCGACGGCGGCTCCGACCCCCAGCAGCGCCGCGATCCGCCCCAGATCGCGCCGGTTGTAGCCGCGCCGGAGCAGATCCGCGCTGGCAGCGCGGTCTAATTGCGGTTCTCCGTTCATACCCGATCGCCCCCGGTCCGTCGCTATTGGCAGGAGGCTAGGCATTTGCGGACAAGATGCAATCGGCAGTTGCCGACCTAAAGCGGCGAGCCGTCCTTGTCGCGGTAGATGTCGCGGCGGCCTACATGGTTGGCGGGGCCGACAAAGCCGTCCGCCTCCATCCGCTCGACCCATTTGGCGGCGGTGTTGTAGCCCACGCCGAGTTGCCGCTGGAGCCACGAGGCGCTGGCCTTCTGGCTTTCGAACACGATCTGGCAGGCCTGGCGGTACTTGCGCTCGTCCGGGCTGTCGCTCGCGGTGGCGTCAAGGTCGTCAAACCCGAAGCTGCCGTCCTCAGGCTCCTCGGTGACCGAGGTGACATATTCGGGCTTGCCCTGCGCGCGCCAGAAGTCGGCGATCCGCTCAACCTCTTCGTCGCTCACGAAGGGCCCGTGGACCCGCATGATCGGCTGGGTGTTGGGCTTGTAGAGCATGTCGCCCTTGCCCAGCAGCTGCTCGGCGCCCTGTTCGCCGAGGATCGTGCGGCTGTCGATCCGGCTGGTCACCGCGAACGAAATCCGGGTCGGCAGGTTGGCCTTGATCACCCCGGTGATGACGTCGACCGAGGGGCGCTGCGTGGCCATGATCAGGTGGATGCCCGCCGCGCGGCTCTTTTGCGAAAGGCGCTGGATCAGCACTTCGACTTCCTTGCCGACGGTGATCATCAGGTCGGCCAATTCGTCGACGATCACCACGATTTGCGGCAGCGGCTGGTAATCGAGCTGGGTTTCCTCGAACAGTTCCTCGCCGCTATCGGGATCGAACCCGATCTGGATGCGGCGGCCGAGCGGTTTGCCCTTGGCGATGGCCACCGAAACCTTCTCGTTGAAGCCCGACAGGTTGCGCACCGACAGCTCGCTCATCTGGCGGTAGCGGCGTTCCATCTCCTCGACCGCCCACTTGAGCGCGCGCACCGCCTTGCTCGGCTCGGTCACCACCGGGGCGAGCAAGTGCGGGATATCGTCGTAGCTCTTGAGTTCGAGCACCTTGGGATCGACCAGGATCAATCTACATTGAGCAGGCGTGAGCCGGTAGAGCAGCGACAGCAGGATGGTGTTGAGCCCGACTGACTTGCCCGAGCCGGTGGTGCCCGCAACCAGCAGGTGCGGCATGGCGGCGAGGTCGGCGACCACCGGCGCGCCTGCGATATCCTTGCCCAGGATGATCGGCAGCAGCCCTTTCGCGCCGGCGAAGGCCTCGCTCCC
>JANOAD010000049.1:0-40202 GCA_031410955.1 Novosphingobium sp.
GCGGCACCGGATATCCCTCGGCAGTATCGTAGAAATCGATTCCCGCATCGAAACTGCGATCGAGAATGCGCAGCGCCTCGGCCTCGTCGGTCTGGCTGCCGAAAGTCATCGTCCCCATGCAGATGTCGGAAACGACAATCGAACTCTTGCCCAAACGACGACGCTGCATGCTGATATTCTCCCGGCCCAATACGGTTGCTGTGTGCAACCGACCTGCCGGTTTGCAAGCGCCGGGTCAAGCGCGCGGGGACGGTGCCGGACCCGTCGGCACCGCCATGCGCCGGGTCAGACTGCGACGAGCTCGCGCAGACGGGTGCTTACCGATTCGCGGCTACGCCGACGCAAAGCCCGGTCCTGCTGCGACCACGCGACTCGCAGGCCATGGACCCCAGCACGGTCCATCGCGCGCTGCCACGAGTAGAATTCCTCGAGGCTGAGGCGATAGCGCTTCATTACTTCTTCGATCGTCATCAGCCCGCTTTCGACCGCGGCGACAACCTGAGCCTTGCGGCTCGCCACCCAGCGCGTCGTATCAGCCGGCGGCAGACAATCCCGGGTCAGGATTTCATGGTTCGGCCCGACGATCCGGGCGGGGCGGGAGTTGTGGTATTCCATCATTTTACGGCCCTCGATTAGAGTGGCCCCCAAGTCCGGTAACTATCGGGTTTGCTTGGTTAAGATGGACTAAATTTGGGCCTCAACTCGCCGCGCACCAAAGGCAGTGATCGGCGGATTGAGCGAGCCGGACGATGAACCGAGGCGAGGCAATTGCCCCGCCCCGGCAAATCGAATCAATTGGCCGAAGCAGCCGCCGCGGCAGGGGCTGCTGCCGAAGCGGCGGCAGCCGGAGCGGTGAACCCGCACTGGCCTTGCTCCATCGGGATTTGCTTGGTGATGCGGGTGGCGTTCTCGGCGTAGGCCTGGGTTACCGTGCCGTTCTTCACCTGCTTGCCGCGCAGCGTGGAGACATTCTGGCAGAGGTGGAAGACATGCTCGGTCGATGCCTTTTCGCCAGCCTTTTCCGATGCGATCCAGTAGACCGTATCGATCCCGTTGGGATTGGCCGCGCTCTTGGTCGCATCGGCTACGACCTTGCTGTCACGCGCGATCGCCTGGGCCTGTTCGGCCACTTCGGGCGAGCAGGCGGTGGTCGGCTGGCCGGACTTGATCTGGCTCGCGCAGGTATTCATGTCCTGCGTATACTGCTCGGTCGAAGGAGGCTTGAAATCGATCCCGATCACGGTGGCTAGCAGCGCGAGTGCGACGCCGACCCCGCCGGCGATCTGCTTGTTCTTGGGGTCCATGTCCTTGTCCATGAAGATCAGGGCAAGCAGCGGCAGGAACGCGATCACGGTAATGATCGCGCCCAGCTGGTTCTGGACAAAGAAGCGGAAACCATCGGCGCGGGTAGCCGGATCGTGGCGGTTGGCCGCCTTCCACATCAAGCTGCCACCGATCGCGAAGGCAGCGATCACCGCCAGAATGCCGATCAGCAGCGCCATGTTGCCGTGCTGGAACTTGCCCTGCTTGAGCATGACGATGCCGGCAATTTCGGCACCGATCGCAACCAGCCAACACAGTGCGGCATAGATGCGCAGCTTCTTGGCTGCACCCTTCTGGTTCTGGGTTGCTGCCCAGGCCTTGGTCACATCGACTTGTGGTGCCGGTTTTTCGTCAGACATTTGAGACCCCCGATAGTTTAATTCGCTTCGGGCAGGGTCCGGGTTCTGGTCCTGATCCCCTGCCTAAGACCATTGCAACAAGCGCAAGGGGTAACTCAAGCGACGGCTTGAAACCAGCTAAATTCGCGTGACTTCGCAGGGCAGCAAATACGGAGGTCAGGCGCGCCGAGTCACCGCGAATTCGGCCGCCTCGGCCATGGCGGCGCGGGCTTCGTTGGCCGGAAAGCCCGCAATTGCGTCGATCGCACGCTGGGCATAGTGCCGCGCCCGATCGCGCGTGGCGCTGAGCGCATCGTGGCGCTCGATCAGGCTGACTGCATGCGCAAGATCAGCATCGGAGGTGCGATGACCCTGGATGGCATCGCGCCAGAACGCGCGCTCTTCCTCGCTGCCGCGGGCATAGGCGAGGATCACCGGCAGGGTCATCTTGCCTTCGCGGAAATCGTCACCCCTGGCCTTGCCCATTTCATGAGCGGCGGAATCGTAATCCATCGCATCATCGACCAGTTGGAAGGCGATGCCGAGGTTGCGCCCGTAATCTTCCAGCGCGCGCTCATCTGTCTCGCTGCGTTCCGCGACTACCGCAGCGATGCGGGTGGCTGCAGCGAACAGTGCAGCGGTTTTTGCGCCGATGATCGAGAGATAGCGTTCCTCGCTGGTTTCGATCTGGCGCTGCGCGGTGAGCTGGTCGACCTCGCCCTCGCTGATCACCGAGCTGGCGTTGGACAGGATCTTGAGCACCTTGAGGCTGCCGTCCTCGACCATCAGCTCGAAGCTGCGGGTGAACAGAAAATCGCCGACCAGCACAGTTGCCGGATTGCCGAAGATGAGGTTGGCCGCGGCCTTGCCCCGCCGCAGTTCGCTGCCATCGACCACGTCGTCGTGCAGCAAGGTCGCGGTATGGATGAATTCCACCGCCGCGGCGAGCTTGTGATGACGGTTTCCCTGGTAATCGACCAGCGCCGCCCCCGCGAGCGTGAGCATCGGGCGCATCCGTTTGCCGCCACCGGAGATCAGGTGTCCGGCGAGCGCCGGGATCAGCGGAATTTCGCTTTGCATCCGGTCCAGGATCACCGCGTTGACGGCATTCATTCCCGCCGCGGTCAGCGCCATGATCGGCGCGAGCGAAGGTTCGCTGGCGCGCGGCTTGAGGGGGATTACGTCGGCGCTCATGAGACAGCCGCATAACCACCGCAATGCAGCATACGCAAGTGCAAAGCAGGCAATGGTGTTGCGCAAATTGTCATGCTAGCGACCGGTTCATGTCCGAGCCCTCCCCCACGCCCGCAATCGATCAGACCCTTGCCGGGTACCGCGCCAGCATCGACAACATCGATGCCGCGCTGATCCACATCCTGGCGGAACGCTTTCGCATCACCAAGGCAGTCGGGACCTACAAGGCGGCGAACGCCTTGCCCGCGTCCGATCCAGGCCGCGAAGAACGCCAGATCGCGCGGCTGCGCAAACTGGCCGAGGAAGCGCAGCTCGATCCGGAATTCTCGGAAAAATTTCTGCGCTTCATCATCGATGAGGTTATCCGCCATCACGAACAGGCGGCAGCAAGCTGATCGCCAGGCCGCGAAGCCACTGCGAAGTTTCTTCCGACTCCGCGGACCGACGCCTCAGATTACCACGCGCGGCAACCGCAGCTTGACCAGCAGCCCGCCGAGGTCCTCGCTTTCGCCAAGCTCCACGCTGCCGCCATAAATTTCCGCCACGTCGCGAACGATCGCCAGGCCCAGGCCGGTGCCGGGCTTGCCGGTATCGAGCCGCGCGCCGCGGTCGAAGATGCGGTCGCGTTCTTCCTCGGGGATGCCGGCACCATCGTCTTCGACCCAGACTTCGCACAGTTCAGAGCGCGCAGCCGCATCGATGGTTACGAACACGCTGCCGCTGCCGTACTTGGCGGCATTTTCGATGAGGTTGCCGAGGATTTCGTCGAGGTCCTGCTTCTCGATCGCCACCAGCACACCGCGATTGCCATCAAGGTCGAAGCGCGTGTTTTCGTAAAGCCGGGTCACAGCGCGCAGCACCGCCTCGACGCTTTCGCTGACGTTAGCCCGGGCCTGACCCACCGCGCGGCGGCCAACGGCGCGGGCACGGGCGAGGTGATGGTCGACCTGGCGGCGCATCACCGCAGCTTCACGGATTACCGTCTCGGGCAAGTCCGGGGCATGCGCGGTCGCAGCGTTCATCACCACGGTCAGCGGGGTCTTGAGCGCATGGGCCAGGTTGCCCGCGTGGGTGCGCGCTTCCTCCGCCTGCCGCTCGGTATGCGCCAGCAGCGCATTGAGCTCTTGCACCAGCGGCTGGACTTCGAGTGGCAATGGTTCGGTCACCCGGTTGGTGCCCTTGCTACGCATGTGCTGGATCGAACGGCGGACCTTGCGTAGCGGACCAAGCCCATACCAGGTCTGCAACAGTGTCATCGCCAGGAGGCCCAGCGCCAGCACAGCAAAGCTGCGATAGAGGATCCGGCGCACCCGACTGGTCTGCTCGTCAAGATCGCTCTTGCGCTCGGCGACGGTGAACCACCACACCGTCGGGCTGCCCGGCAAGGTGACCGAGCGTTCGATAACCCGCAGCGGTTCGTTCGGAAATTGCCTCGAATCGTATGAGTGCGCTTCCTTGTCGAGGTGGTTGGCGCGAACATCAAGGCTGCGGTCCCACAGCGAGCGTGAGGGGAAATCGTCATGCCCCTCACCGCGGATCTGCCAGTAGAGACCGCTGTTGGGTTCAAGCAGTCGCTGGTCACCCAAGGCGCGGTTGAAGTAGACCTCGCCATCGCTACCCACTTCGGCAGAGGCAATCATTCCGTTGAGCAGATAGGAAAGCTGGCCGTCGAAATTGCGGGTGATGAGCCCGGTCAGCGTCCGGTCGAGCGCGATCCCGCCGCCGAGCAGCAGGACCAGGATCCACCCCGTGGCAATCAGCATCATGCGGCGCGCGAGCGAGCCGGTATGCGGGATGCTCGCGGGCTCCTTGTCCGCCACCGTATTTGCTAACCGCGCGAACCCGCCGCCGGATCGTCAAGGCTATAGCCAAGTCCGCGGATCGTGGTGATCACATCGGCCCCCAGCTTCTTGCGGATACGGGTGACGAACACTTCGATAGTGTTCGAAACGCGATCGAAATCCTGATCGTAGATGTGTTCGATCAGCTCGGTCCGGCTGACCACCTTGCCCTTGTGATGGAGCAGGTAGGAGAGGAGCTTGTACTCCTGCGCGGTCAGCTTGACCGGCTCTCCGGCCAGCGTGACCCGGCCAGAACGCGTATCCAGCCGCACGTCGCCCGCGGTCAGTTCGCTGCTGGTATTGCCCGAGGCGCGGCGGATCAGCGCACGCAGGCGGGCGATCAGCTCCTCGGTCTGGAACGGCTTGGCGAGGTAATCGTCGGCCCCGGCATCGAGCCCGGCGACCTTGTCCGACCAGCTGTCGCGCGCGGTCAGCACCAGTACCGGAAACTTGCGGCCTTCCTTACGCCACATGCCCAGCACGGTCAGCCCGTCGATCTCGGGCAGGCCAAGATCGAGGATCACCGCGTCGTATTCCTCGGTCGAACCCATGAAGTGCCCGTCCTCGCCATCGACCGAGAGGTCGACGGCGTAGCCATTGGCTTCGAGCGTGCTTTTGAGTTGCTTGCCGAGGGTCGGTTCGTCCTCGACGATCAAGATGCGCATTGCGGGGTTCCCCAGAGGTGTGTGGCGCTGAGATGGGACCTGCGATCCGGCCCGTCAAGCCGCCCGCCTAGCGAAGCTCGCGCAACTTCTGCCCGGTCCGCGCATCGACATCGACATAGATGACGTGCCCGTCCTGGATGAATTTGAGGCGATAGACGCGCGCGACCTCGTCGTATTCGGGGCCGATATATTGCGCCTCCACGTACTGCGAAACGACCATCCGTTCGATCGTCGGCAGTGACAACACCTTGCCGGCACGTGCCTCGCGCCGGGCCTTTTCCTGCGCACCTCCGGGACCGGCGTGCAACGGGCCGGCCGGAATGATGATGACTGCAAGGATCAGGGCAATAAATTTGTTCATGACAGTTGCGGCTCTACCGGCAAGGGTTTGAACAGCCAGTGAATGACTTAGCTGGCTTTCAGCAAGGCGATGTAGCGTTGCCGCAGTTCGCTGGTAACGGTGCCGGGACCGCCATTACCGATCGGTTTGCCGTCAACCTCGGTGACCGGAAGCACCAGCGTTCCGGCTCCCGAAATGAACGCCTCGCGCGCCGCGAACAGCTCGTCCGGGGTGAATGGGCGCTCTTCAACCGGCAGTCCCATGTCGCGTGCGATCTCCATCACACAGATCCGGGTCACACCGGGCAGAACGCCGCTATCGACCGGATGCGAGACAAGCACCCCGCGCGCGTCGATGATATAGGCGTTGGAACTGGTCGCCTCGGTTACCAACCCATCTTCCACCAGCCAGGCATCGTCAGCTCCGGCTTCGCGGGCTTCGGCCTTCATCATCACGGCATAGAGCAATTGGGTCGTCTTGGCAGAGCGCAACTGCCAGCGCAGATCGGGCCGCAGCACGATCCTCAGGCCATTTTTGCCCCACGGATTGACCAGCAAGTCGTCGGCCTGCGTAAAGGCAAACCGCGTTGCCGGGATGGCCGGATCGGGCAACGGGAACGCCCGGTCGGTGGCCTCGCCCCCGGTGAGCTGCAGGCAAGCCCGCCCTTCGTTCAGCCCATTGCGTGCGATCAATTCGGTCAGCACCGCCGGCCAATCGGTATCGTCGACAATCCGCGCGAGCGCTTTCGAGCGCTCCAGCCGCGCGGCGTGGTGGGGCCAGTTGCGAAAATGGCCATCGATCACCGGCGAAACCTCATAAACCCCCTGCCCGAAATTGAGCCCACGATCGAAGATCGAGACCTTGGCTTCGGTTTCGGGGATGAACTGGCCGTTGAGATAGACTGTGCGCATGGCGGCATCTCTCGGTTTCCCGGCGCGGCTTGTCAACGTGTCCGGTGGCCCCTAGGTGCCGCACACCATGGCCGCCGCACCGATCCTCTCCTGGGAAGACCTGGGCCTGATTCAGGGCTCGGGCTGGCTGTTTCGCGAGCTTGATCTCGCGATCGGCCCGCGCGACCGGCTCGCGCTGATCGGGCGCAACGGCGCGGGCAAGACCACACTGCTGAAGCTGATTGCGGGCGAAGTCGAGGCCGACCGCGGCCGCCGTTCGGTCCAGCCGGGAACGCGGATCGTGATGCTCGAGCAGGATCCGTTCTTCACCGGTTACGCCACGCTGATGGACTTCGCGCTGCACGGCAAGGACCCACCGCCGCGCCACGAGGTCGAGGCGATTGCGGGGCAGCTCGGGATCGATCTCAGCCGGTCGGCGGAAAGCGCGTCGGGCGGGGAGCGCCGCCGCGCCGCTCTGGCCCGCGCGCTGGCATCGGAGCCCGACCTGCTGTTGCTCGATGAGCCGACCAACCACCTCGATCTGGCCGCGATCGACTGGCTCGAGGACTGGCTCAAGCGCTACAAAGGCGCGTTCGTCGCGATCAGCCACGACCGGACTTTCCTCAAGCGGCTGACCAACGCCACTCTGTGGCTTGATCGCGGCGCGTTGCGGCGCAAGGATATCGGCTTCGGCGGGTATGAGGCATGGATGGAGGCGATCTACGCCGAGGAAGCCCGCGCCGCCGACAAGCTTGACGCGAAGTTGAAGCTCGAAGCGCACTGGCTCGAACGCGGGGTCACCGCCCGGCGCAAGCGCAATCAGGGACGGCTGTCCAAGCTGTGGGAAATGCGCGCGCAACGCGCCGCGATGCTGGGCCCGCAAGGCGCGGCCAAGATCGCGCTGGGCACCGATGACGTGAAAACCAAAGCGGTGATCGTTGCCGACAAAGTTTCCAAGAAATTCGGTGAGCGCACGATCATCAAGGACTTCACGCTGCGGATCACCCGTGGTGACCGGATCGGGGTGGTCGGGGCGAATGGTGCGGGCAAGACTACGCTCCTGAAGCTTCTGACCGGCGAATTGCAGCCCGACAGCGGCACTGTCACACTGGCCAAGACTCTCGACGGCGTGGTGATCGACCAGCAGCGCAGCCTGATGAGCCCCACCAAGAGCGTGCGCGACGTGCTCGCCGAAGGCGGCGACTGGATCGACGTGCGCGGGGTGCGCAAGCACATCCAGGGTTACCTCAAGGACTTCCTGTTCGAACCTGGATTGGTCGATGCCAAGATCGGCACGCTCTCGGGCGGGGAGCGTTCGCGGCTGCTGCTGGCGCGCGAATTTGCGCGGCTGTCGAACCTGCTGGTGCTCGATGAACCGACCAACGATCTCGATCTGGAAACGCTCGACCTGCTGCAGGAAGTGATCGCCGATTATGACGGCACCGTGCTGATCGTCAGCCACGACCGCGACTTTCTCGATCGGACGGTAACGATTACGCTGGGGCTCGACGGTTCGGGCAAAGTCGATGTCGTCGCGGGCGGGTATGAGGACTGGGAAAAGCAGCGCACCCAGCGCAATGCGGCGACTAAAGCGGCGCGGACCAGTCCGGTATCGGCACCGGCTGCACCCACGCCAGCACCACAAAAGGTCAAGCTGACCTACAAGGACCAGCGCGATTACGAGCAGCTTCCCAACCGTATCGACGCCCTGCTCGCGCAGATTGCGCGCGACGAAGCGGCGCTGCATGATCCTGCGCTTTACACCAGCAATCCGGCAAAGTTTGCCACGCTGACTAAGGCGATCGACCAGGCCCGCGCCGAAAAGGATGCTGCGGAAGAGCGTTGGCTGGAATTGGCGGAGCTGGCCGAGGGGTAAGAGGCCCCTCCGTCAGTTCCTACGGAACTGCCACTTCCCCATCGCAAGTCGATGGGGAGAATACGCAACGTCACCGATCCTCCCCATCAACTTGCGATGGGGAGGTGTCGCGCCGAAGGCGTGACGGAGGGGCTCTTTTTTACCCCCGCACCAGCCGCTCCTTCACCCGCTGGTCGATCCGCGCCTCCAGCATGGACAGCGGCATCACCCCGTCCTTCAGGACCTCATGGAACCACTGCAGGCTGAACTTGTCACCCAGCGCGGCTTGCGCGCGGGCGCGGTTCTTGACCCAGGCGGTGTGGCCGATCTTGTAGCTGCAAGCCTGTCCGATCAGCGTGCAATAGCGCTCGACCTCGCGCTGGCTGCGGGCGCGGGCAAAGCCGGTGGTGGCGATCATGTAATCGGTCGCCTGCTCGCGGGTCCAGCGCTTGTGGTGCAGCCCGGTATCGATCACCAGCCGCGAGGCGCGGAACAGGAAGCTCTGCAAATAGCCCGCGCGTTCCAGCCCTTGGTACGCGCCCAGCTCGTCAGCCAGTTGCTCGGCATAAAGCGCCCAGCCCTCGCCATAGCTCGAGATGAAATTGTTGCGCAGCAGCATCGGCAATTCGCCCGATGTCTGGGCATAGCCGCCTTGCAGGTGATGCCCGGGAACGCCTTCGTGATAGGTCAGCGCGGGCAGCGAATACTTCGGCCAATCGCCGACCGACTTGAGGTTGATCCAGTAGATTGCCGGGCGGCTGCCATCGAGCGCGGCGGAATTGTAATAGCCATTCGACGCGCCGTCCTGGATCTCAACCGGCACCCGGCGGATTTCGAGCGGCTGCTCTGGGATATCGGCAAATGCCTTGGGTAGCCGCGCGCGCATATCGGCGATCCCGGCGTTGAGGCTGGCGATCAGCGCCGTGCGGCCCGCGTCGCTGTCGGCATAGAGCTGATCGGGCTGGTGGTTAAGCGCGGTCAGCCGCTCGCCCACGGTGCCCGTGGTCATCCCGGCAGCCTTGAGGATCGTATCGATCTGCGCGGTGATATCCGCAACCTGTTCCAGCCCAATAGCGTGGACTTCGTCGGGCGAAAGGCTGGTGGTGGTCGCCTGCGCCAGCGCGTCGGCATAGATTTCATCGCCGCGCCTGATGCGCCAGGCGCCGTCGCCCGCCGCGGTCTTGCCGCGCAAGTCGGTCATCAGCGCAATCTGCCGGTCGAGCGCAGGATAAACGGCGCCCTGCACGATCTTCGCCGCTCGCGCAGCCCAATCCCCGGCGATGCCCTTGGCCTTGGCGCGGCTGGCGATCGACTTGACCAAGGTATTATCGGCCGCAGCAACATCGCGCAGCTTGTGCATCTGGCCGAGCGTCAGGTCGATCGACCAGCCCGGTGCGACCAGTCCACGCGCGGCCTCGGCGCGCTGCCCGGCGGTATCCTCGTCAAGCCGCAGCGCGAACGAGGCGACGCGCGCGAGGTAAGCCTCACAATCGGCGCGGTTCTCGATCGGGTGCGCGGAATTGAGGAAATCTGGAATGCCGAAGTATTCGCCGCCCTGCTGGTAGAGCCGGTACGGGGTCTGCACCGAATCGATGTCATACTTGCCCGCCGAAAGCGTGCGCTGGCCGAGCATGTAATCGACCCGCGCGTGATAGCGCTGCCCGGTTTCGGACAGCGACGCGGTGCGGATCGCATTGAGCTTAGCCTGCCAGGTGCGGCTGCGCGCCAGGTCCTTGTGTCGCTCGGCCGCGGTGGCGGGGGACAGCTGCGAACGCAACAGTGCCAGCTTGCCTTTGTCGAGCCCCAGCGAGGTCGCAAATTCGGGCGAGCGGGCGATCCCGTCGTTGAACATCGCATCGAGCAGGCTGAGCAGCGCCTTGTCGCCCGATGGCGCGGCAACTTTCGCCCACAGCGGTTCGGCAGCAAAGGCCGTGGCGGTTGCCCCTGCGGCGGCGATAAAGTGGCGGCGGTCCATGAGAACTCTCCCCGATTGGTTTGTTGGGTCTCAGTCTGGACTGGAATGCTCTCGCCGCACAAGCGCTTCGACCAAATGCCGGTACGGGCCGACGAAGGGCAAAGGTTACAAAAGGTGACGCCAAGACAGCCAATCGATCACCCCAGCCGGTAGAACCCCGCAACCCGATCGAGCGCAAGGCGCAGCACGAGCTTGCCGCTGCGCACCGGCCAAGCCATCGCGCGTTCGGCATCGGGCAGCGTCTCGCCGGCACAGACCACTCGCCACAGCACATCGGACAGGCCAGGTCCGGCCTCGGCCACTGCTCCTTCGAACCGCGCCCGCGCGGCGAGCTGGCGTTCGGTGGAGTTGAGCGACTGGTCCTGCCCGGTTCCGCGTACCCGCACCGGGTCCCAGCGCATCGTGATACCCGGCGCGAGCTGGGCCCGCTCCCAATCGCGCCGCAGCGCTTCGCCGGCAGCAAATTGCACATCGCTCAGGTGGCCGCGCGAATGCAGCCAGGCGAGCGGGCTTTCGGCCATGTTGACCGTCACGCTGCGGGAGCCCTTGTGCGCAATCCCCTTGTGGGCGCGGACCGGGCCCTCGTCGGTCAGTTCGAATTCGACCAGTTCGCGCTTCATCACTGTTCCCCTTGTTCGATTCGCGAATGACTTGCCAAATTCGGCCATATGTAGGAAAGCAAGAAACCGATCTGGTTAGGGGACTTCGTGCATGATCAACCGCATCCGCGACATTCGCCGGCAAAAGAACTTGACCCTCGCCGACGTGGCCGAACGCTGCACCCCGCCGACAACCGCGCAGACGATCGGGCGGCTCGAAACCGGCACGCGGCAATTGTCGCTCACCTGGATGAACCGGATTGCTGCAGCGCTGCAGGTCGATCCCGAGCTGCTGGTCCGCGGAGAGGAGAGCCCGGCCCCCAGCTTCGTCGCGCGGCTCACCGCCGAAGGTGCCGAAAGCCTGCCTACCCCGCGCGAGGCGATCCTGCCGAGCGCACTGGGCGGCGAAGGTATGCTTGTCGCGCTCGAGGTTGAGGACAGCAGCGGCGAATACCGCGCCGGCGACCAGGTCTGGTTGCGCCAGCTTGGCCCCGACGCCTACCCGCGCCTGCTCAATCGCGACGTTCTGGTGCCGCGCCCGGGCGGCCGCTTCGTGTTCGGCCGGATGATCGACCGCGACGCGCAGCGGGTGGCGATCCTGCCGCCCGGGGCCGGATCGCGGCAAGTGGTCGTGGACAGCCCGGCGTGGATCGCGGTGACCGAAATGCTGGTGCGGCAACTGTGAGGAAGCTGCGGATCCTGTCGCTGTCGACGCTTTATCCCAACGACCTGGCCCCGAATTTCGGGGTCTTCGTTGAGCGGCAAATGGCGGCGGTTGCCGCCCGCGGCGATGTCGACCTGGTCATGGTCAGTCCCATCGGTTTGCCGCCCTTCCCGCTCTCGCTGCATCCGCGCTATCGTCCGCTGCGCAATTTGGCACGAACCGAACGGCGGCACGGGGTCGATGTCACCCGCCCCCGCTTTACCTTGCTGCCGGGAACTGGTGGACGCTTCAACGCCCGATTCGAGGCGAGCGGAGTGCTGCCGCTAGCCCGCAAGCTGCACGCCGAAGCGCCGTTCGATCTGGTTGACGCGCAGTTCTTCTATCCCGACGGACCAGCAGCCATGCGGATCGCACATGCGCTTGGCCTGCCTTGCTCGATCAAAGCGCGCGGGGCCGACGTACACTTCTGGGGCCACGCGCCCGGCACCGCCCGGCAGGTACGCGATGCTGCGTGCGGCGCGGACGGCCTGCTCGCGGTCTCAGGCGGCCTCGCCGACGAGCTCGTGGCGCTCGGCGCTCGGCGCGAGCGCATTACGCTGCATCGTACCGGGCTCGACCGCACCGTCTTCCGCCCGCTCGACCGCGCGGAATCGCGAACCAAGCTGGGGCTTCCTGCAGATGGCCCTGTGCTTGCCTGCGTGGGGGCACTTATCGAACGCAAGGGGCAGTCCTTTGCGATCGAGGCCCTCGCAGAACTGCCGGATGCGCTGCTCGTCCTGGCCGGAGCGGGTCCCGATGAGGCCCAGCTACGCCTGCTCGCGGCCCGGCTGGGCGTCTCCGAGCGTGTGCGCTTCCTCGGCCCGGTGCCGCACGGCGAATTACCAGTCTTACTGAGCGCAGCCGACCTGTTAGTGCTGCCGACCCGCAGCGAAGGCCTCGCCAATGCCTGGGTCGAAGCGCTCGCTTGCGGCACGCCGGTGGTCACAACGCCGATCCCCGGCGCGCAGGAGCTGCTGACCGATCCCGCCTATGGCCGGATGGTCGAACGCAATGCTTCAGCTATCGCGACGGCGGTGAACGAGCGGCTTGCGGCACCGCCACCGCGTGAGGCCGTGCTCGCCGGTGCGGCAGCATTCAGCTGGGAAGCCAGCGCCGAAGCGCTCGTGACGCATTGGCGGGACTTGGCCAGAAAATAGGTCCTCTCCATTTTTGCCGAATGGCGCAATTGGGGAGGTGAATCGTCCGCAGGACGAGACGGAGGGGTATCTGAGCGAGCGTCGATCCCCCTCCGTCTGGCTCTTCAAGCCAGCCACCTCCCCGTTTGTGCTGCGCAAAAACGGGGAGGATCAAAAGGCTCAGGTCGCTGAACCGCGCTCGCGGGTCAGGCGTTCCTGCCGGTCCATTTAGGTCTCGGTCGGCACGAAGCTGTTCGAGGTGACCTTGAGCCACAGCAGCATCGGTGCCGCGGCGTAGATCGAGCTGTAGGTCGCCACCACGATCCCGAGGATCATCGCGGCCGAGAAGGCAAAGATCACCTTGGGGCCAAGGAACAGCAGCGAAGCAAGCGCGAGCAGGATGGTGACCGAGGTCATCACCGTGCGGTGCAGCGTTTCGTTGATCGACAGGTCGAGCAGCTGCTCGGTGGGCATGCGGCGGTATTTCTTCAGGTTCTCGCGTATTCGGTCGTAGACCACGATCGTATCGTTGAGCGAGTAGCCGATCACGGTCAGGATCGCCGCCACTGCGGTCAGATCGAACTCCATCTGGGTCAGCGCGAACAGGCCTATGGTCAGGATCACGTCGTGGACCAGTGAGATCAGCGTCCCCACCCCGAATTGCCATTCGAAGCGGATCCAGATGTAGATCGAAATCGCGATTGCAGCGAAGCCGAGCGCCTTGAACGCGGTCCAGCCGAGTTCCTTCGAAACCTTGCCCGAAACCGAATCGACCCCGTCGATCCGCGCATCGCCATGGTCGGTCTTCACCGTATCCGAAATGCGCTTCGACATGGCATCGGCAAGACCCGGGTTACTGTCCGAGCCTTCAGGCAGGCGCAGTCGGATCGACACCGCATTGGGTGCGCCGAAGGTCTGGATGATCGGCTCGCCATAGCCGAGCTTCTCGATCTCGCCGCGCAGCTGCGCCACCGGCGCGTCCTTGCTTTGGGTAAAGGTCACACGGATCATCTGGCCGCCGACGAAATCGACCCCCTGATTCAGTCCCTGGGTGAACAGCAGCACCAAGCTGCCGATCATCAGTACGACCGAAAGGATCGTAGTCGGCCACTGCCACTTGAGGAAGTGGATGTTGGTATCGTCGGGGATGAGCTTGAGCAGGCGCATGGATGCGGATCCTTCAGATGTGGAGTTCGCTCGGGCGCGTCCGGCGCAGCCACAAGGCGACCCACATGCGGGTCAGGTAAACGGCGGTGAACACCGAGGTGACGATGCCGATGATCAGCACCACCGCGAAACCTTTGATCGGGCCCGAGCCGAATACGAACATCAAGGCGGCGGCGATGAAGTGGGTGATGTTGGCGTCGAAGATCGTGCGGCTGGCTTCGGTGTAGCCCACCTCGACCGCCTGCATCACCTTTCGCCCACGGTGTCGTTCCTCGCGGATGCGTTCGTTGATCAGCACGTTCGCGTCGACCGCGGCGCCGATGGTGAGCACGAAGCCGGCGATACCGGGTAGGGTCAGCGTCCCGCCGATAACGGCCATGATGCCCAGGATCATCAGCACGTTGATGACCAGCGCGATATTCGCGTAGATCCCGAAGCGGCCATAGGTGGCCGCGATCAGCAGCATGATCGCGCCGGTGCCGACGAGGATCGCGAGGATCCCTTTCTGGATCGAATCCTTGCCCAGGTCCGGCCCGACGGTGCGTTCCTCCACCACCTTGAGGTCCACCGGCAGTGCGCCCGAGGCGAGGTTGATCGCCAGTGCCTGCGCGGTGGCGGGGGTGAAGCTCCCCGAAATCCGCGCCTGGCCGCCGAGGATCGGCTCGTTGATGTTGGGCGCGGAGATGACCTTGCCGTCGAGGATGATGGCGAACGGCTTGCCGACGTTCTCGCTGGTCAGCTTGGCGAACTTGGCCCCGCCCTGCTGGTTGAACGCGATGTTGACGATCGACTCGTTGGTCTTCTCGTCGTTGCCGGCGGTCGCCTGGGTCAATTGATCGCCGTTGATCCCGCCGAGGCGAAACACTGCGAGCGGGACCAGGCCATCTTTCTCGGGATTGGCGAAAAGTACCAGCTGGGTGCCCGGCTGGGCCACGCCCTGGGTCCGGTCATTGGGCGAAGCGGTCGTATCGACCAGCTTGAACTCGAGCTTGGCGGTCTGCCCGATACTCTCCTTGAGCTGTTTGGGATCGCTCAGCCCCGGAACCTGGACGACAATGCGGTTGCGGCCCTCGCGGATGATCGTCGGTTCGCGCGTGCCCATCGAGTCGATGCGCTTGCGGATCACTTCGGTCGCGGCGCCCATCGCCTGGTCGGCGCTTTGCTTGAGCCCGGCCTCGGTCGGGGTCAGCTCGATCAACCCGCCGTTGACCGCCAGGTCCCAGTCGCGCTGACCGGTAGTGCCGGCACCGCTGGTCAGCGTCTGCAGCGCCTCGCGGGCCTGGTCAGCCTTGCTCGGGTCGTTGAGCATGAAGGCAACCTTGCCGTCCTTGGTCGAAATGTCGCCGATGCCGATGCGCGGCTCGGTCTTGGCCATGCGCCCGCGGACGCTTTCCTCCATCTGTTCGAGCCGGAGCTGGCGGATCTGGTTGGTGTCCGCCTCAAGCAGCAGGTGACTGCCGCCGGCAAGATCGAGCCCCAGGTTGATCTTCGGCGCGGGCAGCGCCACGGGCCAGGCGAGTCCGGCCGCGTGGAACATCGTCGGCAGGGTGGCGATCGCGCACGCGAAGGTCAGAAACCACAGCCAGGCCTGTTTCCAGCGAGAGAATTCGAGCATTCGGGATACTTTCTCGGCTACGCCCGCCGTTCATCCGGCGGCGCGCGGGATCAATCGTTGGCGGGCTTCGAGCCGGTCGGCGGGACGATGTCGGCAATCGTCGACTTCAGCGCCTTGACCCGCACATTGGGCGCCAGCTCGACTTCGGCATAAGTCTCGTCGACCTTGGTCACCTTGCCCAGGAATCCGCCCGCGGTGAGCACCTGATCGCCCTTCTTGATGCTGCTGATCTTGTCCTGCAGCTCGCGCTGGCGCTTCATCTGCGGGCGGATCATGAGGAACCACATGACCGCGAAGATCGCGACGAAGGGGAGATAGGTCAGCCACACCGGGGGCTGCTGCCCCGCACCGGCTGCGGCGGAAAGAACGGGGAGAATTGCACTGGTCATGGCTTGCTTTCGGCACCTGTAAAATGCGCGCCCGCAGGCAGCGGGCGGAACTGCGCGCGCCTAGCAGCTAAGCCGTAGCGTTGCAACGCGCCGCCCCTGGGCGCGAGGCTTCATTTGGCACCTGATCGCGCACCTTCAAGGGCTTGCCGCAACAATGTGCGCCAGCGGCTTGCCACAAGAGCCCGCCCTGCCTATAGGCGCGATCCCTGTGCGGCAGCTTCGGCTGCAGGCACGAAACCGGTCGGGACGTAGCGCAGCCTGGTAGCGCATCACACTGGGGGTGTGGGGGTCGGAGGTTCGAATCCTCTCGTCCCGACCATTTTCTTCTTGCCGCATCTAGTTTCAGCGCGTGGCAAAGCATTTTCCTACACGTGCCATTTTGGTTATCTGGCTTTCTTCTTTGAACCAAGGAGCACAGATAATGGCACTTCTCGACGCCCTGATCGGTCCCGTCGTTTCGATCATCGACAAAGTCATCCCCGACAAGGCCCAGCGCGACAAGGCCAAGCTGGAACTGCTGCAATTGCAAGGTTCGCAAGACCTCGCCGAAATCAGCGCGCGTCTCTCCGCGATAGTGGCCGAAGCCAATTCGCGCGATCCGTGGACCAGCCGCGCCCGCCCGAGTTTCCTTTACGTGATGTATATCCTGCTGCTCACCGCGCTGCCGATGGGGGTGCTGGCCATGTTCAGCCCGGGCCGCGCCATGGCCATCGCGGCAGGGATGAACGCCTACCTTTCTGGGCTGCCAGAGCCGCTCTATGCGCTCTTCGGCACCGGCTACCTCGGCTACACCGCCGCCCGGCAGTGGGGGAAGATTGCGGGATCCGACCAGTAGAAAACAACGCACCGCGCGAAAATGCCGCTGGTGGTTAGTATCGGGTAATCTTTTGTCCTTATATGCTGGCCGTAGCGGCACTTTTGCATGTGTGTCCCGGGAGTTCGAACGTGTCCATTGCCCTGCCAATCAAGCTCACCCCAAGGCTCGCACTTGTGGCAATCCTGCTTGCTCCGGCCCTGCTCGGCGGCTGTTCCAGCCGCGATGCGCAGATGGCAGAGCAGATCTCGGCGGCCAATGCCGCCGCCATGCGCGCCGAACAGGCCGCGCAGCGCGCCGAACATGCTGCCGCGAATGCCCAGCGCGCCCAGCCGGGCGCAACGATGGAAGTCGAAGCCGATCCCAACGAGGATCCCTCTGCGCAGGTCCAGCCGAAAACGGCAGAAGTCCATCCCGATCAAAATACGCAAACCGTCGAAGGCTGACCACGCCCCGACTTGAACGCAGGCTCCAGACGGCTATGGCCTGGTTTGTCCTGCAATAGTCCGGAGCCCATTTTGTGGCCGAGCGTACCGTCCTGGTCCTCAACGGACCCAACCTCAATCTTCTCGGCACGCGCGAGCCCGAGATCTACGGGCACGATACGCTTGACGATATTGCTGCCCGCCTGAGCAGCCGCGCGGGCGAACTGGGTCTTGCGGTCGAATGCCGCCAGACCAATCACGAAGGCGTACTCGTCGACTGGCTACACGAGGCCCGCGAACGCGGCGTGCATGCCGTCCTGCTCAACGCCGGAGCCTATACCCACACTTCGATCGCGCTGTTCGATGCGATCAAGGCCATCGAATTGCCGGTGATCGAAGTGCACCTGTCAGACCCCGAAACCCGCGAACCGTTCCGCCATTTGTCCTATGTCGGCATGGCCGCGATGGCCTGCGTCAAGGGCCTCGGGCCGCAGAGCTACATCGTCGCGCTGGAGCATGCAGCGGCTCTTTAGACTTGCCCTTGCCTGCCCGCCGCCGCATAGGCATGACCCCTGTTTCAGATAAGAGGTTCGCATGAGCGAGACAAAGGGCGCTGCCCAAAGAGGCGGCACGAACGGCGGCATGAACATCGACAGCAAACTGGTGCGCGAACTCGCCGAGCTGCTGAATGAGACCGGGCTGACCGAGATCGAGGTCGAGGACGGCGACCGCAAGATCAAGGTCGCGCGGCATGCTGCGCCAACCCATTTTGCCGCACCCGTCGCCGCGCCCGTTGCGGCGTCTGCTCCGGCTGTACCGCTGTCCGCCGCCGCACCCGAACCTTCAGCGAGCGCAGCGGCCGATCCCAACGCACTCAAATCGCCGATGGTCGGCACCGCCTACCTTTCGGCCGAGCCGGGCAGCGCGGCGTTTGTCTCGGTCGGCAGTCAGGTCAAGGTGGGCGATACCCTGCTGATCATCGAGGCAATGAAAGTCATGAACCCGATCACCGCCGACAAGGCCGGGACGATCAAGGCGATCCTGGTCGAGAACGCGCAGCCGGTCGAATATGACCAGCCGCTGGTAGTCATCGCCTAATCATGGGCATTTCCCGGATACTGATCGCCAACCGCGGCGAGATTGCGCTGCGCATTCACCGCGCCGCGCATGAAATGGGGATCGAAACGGTCGCGGTCCACTCCACCGCCGATGCCGATGCGATGCACGTGCGGCTGGCCGATCACGCGGTCTGCATCGGCCCGCCAGCGGCCAAGGACAGCTACCTCAACGTCGCCGCGATCATCTCGGCGGCCGAGATTGCGCATGCTGACGCGATCCACCCGGGCTACGGCTTCCTCTCGGAGAATGCGCAGTTCGCCGACATTGTCGAGGCGCACGGGCTTATCTGGATCGGGCCCAAGCCCGAACACATTCGCACCATGGGCGACAAGATCGAGGCCAAGCGCACCGCGGGTGCGCTGGGCCTGCCGCTGGTCCCCGGATCGGACGGCGCGGTCAGCGAGATCAAGGAAGCCAAAAAGATCGCCCAGAAGGCTGGCTATCCGGTGATCATCAAGGCCGCGTCGGGCGGCGGCGGGCGCGGCATGAAGGTCTGCAACGGCCCCGAAGAGCTCGAAACGCTGATCGCCCAGGCCGGGAGCGAGGCCAAGGCCGCGTTCGGCGACGCAACGGTCTATATCGAGAAGTACCTCGGCAATCCGCGCCACATCGAATTCCAGGTGTTTGGCGACGGCAACGGCGAGGCGATCCATCTGGGTGAGCGCGATTGCTCGCTCCAGCGCCGCCACCAGAAGGTGCTCGAGGAAGCCCCCTCGCCGGTCATTACGCCCGACGAACGCAACCGCATGGGCGGGATCGTCGCCAAGGCGATGGCCGACATGGGCTATCGCGGCGCGGGCACGATCGAGTTCCTGTGGGAGGATGGCGAGTTCTATTTCATCGAGATGAACACCCGGCTGCAGGTCGAACATCCGGTCACCGAAGCGATCACCGGGGTCGATCTGGTGCGTGAACAAATCCGCATTGCTGACGGCAAGCCGCTCTCTGTCAAACAGGAAGACGTCGAGTTCACGGGCCACGCGATCGAATGCCGGATCAACGCCGAAGACCCGTGGAACTTCACCCCCTCCCCCGGGCTCGTGACCAATTACCACGCGGCGGGCGGCATGAACGTGCGGGTCGATAGCGGGCTCTATGCCGGGTACAAAATCCCGCCCTATTACGATTCGATGATCGCCAAACTGATCGTCAAAGGCCGCACCCGCGAAGGCTGCATCATGCGCCTCAAGCGCGCGCTCGAAGAGATGGTGATCGGCGGGGTCAATACGAACATCCCGCTGCACCAGGCGCTGATGAAGGACCCCGATTTCATCGACGGGAACTACACGATCAAGTGGCTGGAGGAGTGGCTGGCAAAGCGGGCGGGGTAAAGGTCCTCTCCTTTTTTGCGAAGCAAAAAAGGGGAGGTGGCAGCCCGCAGGGCTGACGGAGGGGTAACTTGCCACGCACACGACGCAGCGGTGACTTATCAAAAGCACGCGCACTGCGGCAAGAGATGACGTTGCCCGAGGTGCTGCTGTGGAACTTGCTCCGCAAATCGCCCGATGGCGTGCACTTCCGCCGCCAGGAACCGCACGGTAAATATGTCCTCGACTTCTACTGTGCCAAAGCAAGGGTCTGCATCGAAGTCGACGGCATTGCGCACAATATGGGTGACCGGCCGGGGCGCGACGAGAAACGCGATGCTTGGCTGATTGAGAAGGGGATCGAAGTGTTGCGCATCCCGGCAACCGACGTCCTCATATCTCCCAAAGACATTGCCGAAGCCATCGTCCGTTACTGCAAGCGTTGAAGCCCCTCCGTCAGTCGCTGAAGCGACTGCCACCTCCCCGTTTGTGCTTCGCAAAAACGGAGAGGATCAATTCAGAAAAGCAAGTACGATCAATGCTGCGCCTGAAAATGAAAGGCCGATGCCCAGCACACGCATCCTAAAATCGGTCTTGGGCGGTGGGTATGCGACGAGTGCCCTTCGTTCTTCGAAATAACGCTCTTCCGAGCCAGCGTCGATCTCAGCCAGTCGATTGATAGCTGCACTTTCTTTCTTGATGCGGACTTTACGTGGCCAAACAGCCATTGGTATGCCGGTTGCTATCCCCACGGCACCCCAAAACATTAGATCAAGCCTCACTGGCACCATCTTACTCCAACGGCACCCCGGGCATCTGCTTGGCCGTCCGGATCGTCAGGCTCGTCTTCACACTCGCCACATTGGGCGCGGGCGTCAGTTTGCTGGTCAGAAACTCCTGAAAGCTCTGCAGGTCCTTGCTGACGATCTTAAGGATGAAATCGATCTCGCCGTTGAGCATGTGGCATTCGCGCACTTCGGGCAGGTCGCGCATCGCTTCCTCGAACTGGCGCAGCGCCTCTTCGGCCTGGCTCTTGAGGCTAACCATCGCAAAGACAGTGATGGCAAAGCCCAGTTTCGACGAATCGAGATCGGCGTGGTAGCCCCGGATGACCCCCAGTTCCTCAAGCGCGCGGACGCGGCGCAGGCACGGCGGCGCGGTCAGGCCGACGCGCTGGGCCAGCTCGACGTTGGTCACCCGCCCTTCATCCTGGAGTTCGGACAGCAAGCGGCGGTCGATCGAATCGAGATTGGCCATGCATTCACCCTTTCATGCCGCCAGACGCACCAGAATGCGCTTCTTGGGTAACAATTGCCCCGATGCCTATCCCTGCGCGCTAATTTTATTGTTTATGGCCGCAACTGTCCCGCTTTGCAACGCACCTTTCGGGACCCGTATGGGCTGGGGACAAGTCTGCTACTCCGCCTCGCCCGCACCCCGCGCGAGAGACTAGAACCTGGACATGCATTTCGACGACCGCCTCGCCACCGTGCTGCGCATGCGCGCGGAAGGGGACGGGCTGCGTCGGATCCAGTTCCGCCAGCTGCTCGACTTGCTCGGGACCCTGCCCGCCGAAGCGCACGGGGAGCAGGTCGATGCCGCCTATGACCGTCTCGCCCAGGTCGGCAGCGCGATTGCGCCGGCCGAGCGCGTGGCGATGCTGCGCGACCCCGCGCTGCGGCTGCGTTCGCCCCGGCTGGTCGCGGTGCTTAGCGCCAGCGACCAGGCTGTTGCCGAGGTTACCCTTGGCCGGGCGCAGCTCGATAGCGAACAATGGCTCGACCTTATCCCCGCCCTCCCCCCCGGCGCGCGCAGCGCGCTGCGGCAACGCAGCAACCTGCCACACGAAGTGACTACGCTGCTTTCCCGGCTGGGGATCAACGACCGCGGGCTGCCGATGGCTGAGAGCGCTGTATCGGCCGCAGTCGATCCGGTTGTTGCGAATGACGATGATATCGCTGCGGCGGCGGCTGATGCGTTTGAACGGGATGAAGGGATCGGCGCAATCGTCCGCCGGATCGAAGCCTATCGCCGCGCCAAGGCGGTGGTCGAACAGGCAGCACCCGGCGATTCGCCGCGCTTGCCGCTGGGCGAAGATCACGTGCTGAGCGTGCCGGCTGATGTTCGCGCGGCCGATTTTGCGAGCGACGCGCAACTGCGCATCGTCTGGTGCGATGCCGGGGTAGCGCCGATGCTGGTGGGCATGCAGCTCAAGCGCAGCGATGCGATCGAGCGGCTGCTGCGCCAACGCCAGCCGATCACGGGCGAGCGGCTGAGCCTGCCTGGTGCACCTGCGATCGCGGGCGCATGGCAGATCGATGCCGCGCCGTGGTTCGAGCCGCTGACCGGGCGCTTCATTGGCTATCGCGGCAGGCTCCGCCGCCCTGTTGCGGCCCTATCGATCCCCAATGCTCCGGTCGTTGACAGCGCGCCCGACCGGATTCGTCAGATGCTGCATGAGCTGCGCACGCCCGTAAATGCAATCCAGGGTTTTGCCGAAGTGATCCAGCAGCAGCTGTTCGGCCCCACCCCGCACGAATACCGCGCGCTCGCCGCGAGTATCGCTGGCGATGCCGCCAGGATGCTGTCGGCCTTCGAAGAGCTTGAGCGGCTTGCCCGGCTGGAAAGCGGCGCAATGCAGCTTGAAGCGGGCGAAAGCGACCTGGCCCGGCTGATCGATCAGACGGTCAGCCAGCTTGGTGCCCACACCAAAAGCCGCAGCAGCGGCTTTGCGCTGCGGCTAGACGAAGCGACATTGCCCGTGCCGTTCGGCCAGCTGGAGCTTGAGCGGATCGTGTGGCGCCTGCTTGCCACCCTGGCCGGGACCAGCGCACCGGCCGAGCACCTGAAGTTGCGGCTGCGGCACAAGGATAACCAGGTGCGGCTCGACATGGAGCTTCCCACCTCGCTTGCCTCGCTTGCCGCGCTTGAAGGCGAAGCATTGTTCGCAGCCGGGGTGAGCGCAGTACCGCAAGTGATTTCGGCCGGGGTCTTCGGAGTCGGTTTCGCGCTTCGTCTGGCCCGCGCCGAAGCGCGCGCGGCGGGCGGCGACCTGGTCCGAAAGGGCGACAGGCTCAGGTTGACCTTGCCGGGGTTGACCGGTTCGTCTGGCGGACATAGGCACGGCTCCGAGGTCACATAACGTTCCGCCTGGCGGTCTGAAAAGGTGAATGAATTTGGCAGCGACGCGGATCACCGACCTGCCCGACCCGCCCGATTTCGTGCGCTTCCGCGCCGGTTTTGGCCAACGCTTCCTGCTCACCGTCGATACCGAGGAAGAGTTCGACTGGACCAAGCCGCTTGCCCGCGAAGAGCACACCGTGTTGACCGTTGCCCGCCTCGCCAAGTTTCAGGAGTTTTGCGAGGGCCAAGGGGTCGTCCCGGTCTACCTGGTCGATTACCCCATCGCCACTTCCCCCGCAGCCGCAGACATTCTCCGTCCGGCAATCGCCGCGGGCAAGGCAGAGATCGGCGTCCAGCTTCACCCCTGGGTCAGCCCGCCGCACGATGAGGAAGTCAACCAGCACAACAGTTTCGCCGGTAATCTCCCGGCGAGCCTCGAGCAGGCAAAGTTCAGAAACCTGCGCGACGCCATTGCCCAAAACTTCGGCGCACCGCCTCTGATCTACCGCGCGGGGCGCTATGGCGTGGGTCCGCACACCGCGGAGATGCTGTCGAGCGGCGGGATCGGGATCGATACCTCGGTGCGCTCGTGCTTCGACTACTCGTCGCAAGGCGGCCCGAATTTCCGCGAGTTCCCGGTTCGGCCCTACTGGCTGGATCGGGCACGCGGTCTGATGGAACTGCCGCTGACCACGGTCTACTGGGGGGTGCTGCGCCAGATCGGGGCGTGGCTTTACCCACAGATGTGGCGCGTACCGAGCCTGCGCGGGCTACTCGCGCGAATTGGCATGCTTGAGCGGATCCCGCTGACCCCCGAAGGCGTGACAATCGAAGAGGCAATCCGCGGGATCGATATCGCGATCGACCAGGAGCTGCCCGTGCTGGTGCTATCGTTCCACAGTCCCTCGCTCGCGCCGGGGTACACGCCGTACGTGCGCAGCGAAGACGATCTCGATGCGCTCTACGACTGGTGGCGGCAGGTGTTCGCTTATCTCGTCAAGCGCGGAGTCAGACCGACGACCGTGGCCGAACTGATCGACGCTGCGGCGCTTGCCTAAGTCATCCGGCCAAGCTAACGCGCGCCGTCGCTTCGCTGATGGGCCTGTAGCTCAGTTGGTTAGAGCTGGCCGCTCATAACGGCTAGGTCGCGGGTTCGAGTCCTGCCGGGCCCACCACGGCGAAAGAGGTACCCCAGGTCGGGGAGTGGCGCAGTCCGGTAGCGCGCCTGCTTTGGGAGCAGGATGTCGCAGGTTCGAATCCTGTCTCCCCGACCATTTTCCCAATCGCAATTTCAATTGTTGCGGAAGCGCGTAACTTGTTTGCGGGCGCGGCTTGCCTTGGCTATCGGTAAAGCGAGAAAGGTCCTGTCATGCGCGCCACCCCCGATTTCGATTTCGCCCTGCCCGAGAGCGCGGTGATGATCCGCGACGCCGCAGCGCGGTTTGCGGACGAAAAAATCGCTCCCCTTGCCGCGCGGGTCGATGCCGAGGACTGGTTCCCGCGCGACGAGCTGTGGGCGGCGATGGGCGAACTTGGCCTGCACGGCATCACGGTCGAGGAGGAATGGGGCGGGCTTGGCCTGGGTTACCTCGATCACGTCATCGCGGTTGAAGAAGTGAGCCGCGCCTCGGCTTCGATCGGGCTGAGTTACGGCGCGCACTCGAACCTCTGCGTCAACCAGATCCGCCGCTGGGGCAACGAGGAGCAGAAGGCCAGATACCTGCCTAAGCTGGTCAGCGGCGAGCACGTCGGCAGCCTCGCCATGTCCGAAGCCGGCGCGGGTTCCGACGTCGTCTCGATGAAACTCAAGGCCGATGGCGTTCAGGGCGGCTATGTGCTCAACGGCACCAAGTTCTGGATCACCAACGCGACTTACGCCGATACTTTGGTGGTCTATGCCAAAACCGGCGAAGGTTCGCGCGGGATCACCGCCTTCTTGATCGAGAAGCAGGACGAAGGGTTCTCGATCGGCCAGAAGATCGACAAGATGGGCATGCGCGGCAGCCCTACCGCCGAACTGGTGTTCAATGATTGCTTTATCCCCGAAGACCGCATCATGGGCCCGCTGCACGGCGGCGTGGGCGTGTTGATGAGCGGGCTGGATTATGAGCGGGTCGTGCTGGCCGGGCTGCAATTGGGGATCATGCAGGCCTGCCTCGATACGGTCATCCCCTACCTGCGCGAGCGCAAGCAGTTCGGCAAGCCGATCGGCGCGTTCCAGCTCATGCAGGCCAAGGTCGCGGACATGTACGTCGCGCTGCAATCGGCGCGGGCATATACTTATGCCGTAGCGCGCAATTGCGATGCCGGCCTCACCACCCGCTTCGATGCCGCGGGCGCGATCCTGCTGGCGAGCGAAAACGCCTTCCGGGTGAGCGGCGAGGCGGTCCAGGCATTGGGCGGCGCGGGCTACACCAAGGACTGGCCGGTCGAACGCTATCTGCGCGACGCCAAGCTGCTCGACATCGGCGCGGGGACCAACGAAATCAGGCGCATGCTGATCGGCCGCGAATTGATCGGGGCTTAACTGCCTGACCGCATCTGTGGTATGCAACCGCCCGCGAGAGAGGAGTTTTCTATGCGACTCTGGGCAATCGGACTGCTGCTGTTGGCTGCATGCGACCGTGCGGCGGACCAACCGACCGACGCCAAGCCGACCGAGATCACCTACGACGGCGGTGATTACACCACCGCCGCCGCGAAAGTCGCCCACGGCGAGCGACTCAACAGGATTTTCGGCTGCGCGGCGTGTCATGGCGAGGACTATTCTGGCGTTAACTTCGGTGCGATGATCCCGATCGCCGAAGGTCTGTGGGCACCCAACATCTCGCTCGCCATGCCAAATATGAGCGATGCCCAGCTCGAAAAAGTGTTGCGCGCTGGCGTGTCTCCATCGCGCGGCGAAATCTACATCATGCCATCTAAGCAAACCCAGTTTCTGACGAAGCCAGACATGGCGGCGCTGATCGCTTACCTGCGTACGATACCGGCCAAGGGCAAGCCGACCCCGCTGCCGCCGGCCGACTTCGAGCATAAAATGGTGTCGCGGCTGCCGGATGATTATTGGCGATGGCAGTTACCGGGCCAGAAGCGCGATTATCATAATGCGGCTGAGGAAGTTGCGTACTTTGCCGCCAATCAACCGCCGAAGTTCGGCGCGAGCGCTGAGCTTGGCCGCGGGCGCTACATCGCCATTACGGTGTGTTCAGGCTGTCATGGAGCGGCTCTCGACGGGAAAGGCGAGGATGCGGGCGGAATCAATGCCGCCTCGCTCTATAGCGATGCGGAGTTCGATCGCCTGCTGACGTCGAGCATCTCTCGCGACGGTAGGATGCTCAAGATGTCGTGGGGTTTCGGACACGAAGTGATTCCTATCATGAAGTCCGAGAAGTCGGCGGTCATCGCCTACGCTCGAGCGGTCGCGCGGCAGCGTGCCGAATAGTCTGGACGACATCTTGAGCGCAACGCCACATTGTTCGGCACCCCGAGCGATCAGTCGCAGTAGGCACTTGGCAAGTCGCGCGTCTTGGCGCTAGGCCATCGGGCATGAGCGGACCCAGGCTGGACAGCAAGATTGACCTCAACAGCGACGAGGCCAAGGCCTGGCTCGCGCATAATTGCGGGCTTGCCGAGAAATTGCGCGGCGATCCCAATGTTCGTGTAATTGAAAGCCGCAACCTCGGCTGGGCAGCATGAGCGACACCCTTCTCCAAGTCCTGCAATGGTATGGCGCCGGAGCGAGCGTCATCGCTGCGGGGCTGGTTGCGCTCGATCTGGGGCGCAGGATCACCGGTTGGGCGTTCGTGTTGTTCGTCACTTCGTCGGTGGCGCTGATCGGCTGGGGGTTTGTGCAGCCCGATGCCAAAGGGATCGGAGCACAGAATATTCTGATGCTCGTGATCAACGTGATCGGCGTCTATCAGTACCTGATCCGCAAGAAAGCAGCCGCATGAGCGCCCCCGATCGGCGCGGCGTTAGCAGGGCGGATCCGATTGCCCGTTATCCCGATGCTGCGATTGCCGCGCTGTATCGTCCGCTGCGGCAGGGGGAATGGACGCTCACGATCACGCCCTTGGTCATTTGCCCCGGCTTCTGGAGCCCATCGCGGATGGTCGAGAACATGGCCGCGCTATCGCGCGACGGTGTCCTGTGGATGTCGCTGACTCCGCTGGAATTCGAGAGCCAGGGGATCGGAGTGAGCGCCGCGCGGGGCCATGTCGCCGTGCTTGGTCTTGGGCTGGGCTGGGCTGCGGCGGAGTGTGCGATCAATCCGGCGGTCAGCGCGGTCACCGTGATCGAACGCGATCATGCGGTAATCGCGCTCCACGCCGAACTCGATCTGTTCGGCAGGTTGCAGCATGACAGCGGCCGCAAAGTGCAGATTGTACACGGCGATGCCAAGGCGTGGCAGCCGAGCAAGCCGGTCGATTTGCTACTGGCCGACATCTGGCTGCCGCTGATTTCGGCCGAGGACCGGGTCGCGGAGATGCGCGCGATCCAGCACAATATCGGCGCGGCGGCGATCCACTTCTGGGGTCAGGAACTGGAAATTGCGCGCCACGCCGTGGCCGCCGGGCACGAACTAGATGATGCAGGAATCGCGGCAACCATCGCCGGCTTCGGCTTGCCGCTTGTCGGCCCCGGGACCCCGGACTATGCGCCAAGGCTGCGGTCAGCGGCCCAGGCGTGGATGCGCGAACGGTGGCTGCCCGGAACGGAGAGTCCTTTCGCATGAGTGCCCCTGTCCTTACCACCACCCTCAACCCCGACAGCTCCGAAGCGCAGGCGCGTGCGGCGCATAACCGCTCGCTGGCGGAGGCGTTGCGCGCCAAGGTCGCCGAGGCGGCATTGGGCGGCAACGCGAGGAGCCGCGAGCGGCATACCTCGCGCGGCAAACTTCTGCCAAGAGAACGGGTCGAACGGCTGCTCGACCCGGGTTCGCCGCTGCTTGAGATCGGGCAGCTGGCGGCGGGCGACATGTACGAAGGCGAAGTGCCCGGCGCGGGGCTCATCACCGCGATCGGCCGCGTTTCGGGGCGCCAGTGCATGATCGTGTGCAACGATGCGACCGTCAAAGGCGGCACCTACTACCCGATGACGGTCAAGAAGCACCTCCGCGCGCAGGAGATTGCCGAAGCCAACCACCTGCCCTGCATCTACCTGGTCGACAGCGGCGGGGCCAACCTGCCGCACCAGAGCGAGGTCTTCCCCGACCGCGATCACTTCGGGCGGATCTTCTTCAATCAGGCGAACATGAGCGCCAAGGGCATCCCGCAAATCGCCTGCGTGATGGGCAGTTGCACCGCGGGCGGCGCTTACGTGCCCGCGATGAGCGACGAGAGCATCATTGTGCGCGGGCAAGGCACGATCTTCCTGGCCGGGCCGCCCTTGGTGAAGGCCGCGACCGGCGAAGAGATCACCGCCGAGGACCTTGGCGGCGGCGAACTTCATGCGCGCAAATCGGGCGTGGTCGATCATCTGGCCGAGAACGACGAACATGCGCTGACCATCGTGCGCGACATCATCAGCCATCTAGGAGTCCCCGCGAAGGCGGGGACCTCAGGCGGTAGCGTACTCACTCCTGAGGCCCCCGCCTTCGCGGGGGTTCGCGCTCCCAAATACGATGCCGAGGATCTCTATTCGATCATTCCCGATGATGTTCGCGCGCCTTACGATGTCCACGAAGTCATCGCCCGGCTGGTCGACGGCAGCGAGTTCCACGAATTCAAGGCGCAGTATGGCTCCACACTGGTCTGCGGCTTCGCGCATATCTGGGGGATGCCGGTGGCGATCCTCGCCAACAACGGCGTGCTGTTCAGCGAAAGCGCGGTCAAAGGCGCGCATTTCATCGAACTAGCCTGCCAGCGCCGCATTCCGCTGCTGTTCCTGCAGAACATCTCGGGCTTCATGGTCGGCGGGAAATATGAGGCGGAAGGCATTGCCAAGCACGGCGCGAAGCTGGTCACCGCCGTCGCCACCGCGACGGTGCCCAAGCTGACCGTATTGATCGGCGGCAGCTTCGGCGCCGGCAACTACGGGATGTGCGGCCGTGCCTATAGCCCACGCTTCCTGTTCACCTGGCCCAACGCCCGGATTTCGGTGATGGGCGGCGAACAGGCCGCATCGGTGCTCGCCACCGTCCACCGCGATGCCGAGAGCTGGAACCCCGAGCAGGCTGAGGCCTTCAAGGCCCCGATCCGCCAGAAGTACGAAGACGAAGGTAATCCGTATTACGCTACCGCCCGATTGTGGGATGACGGGGTGATCGATCCGGCCCAGACGCGCGATGTATTGGGACTGGCACTGGCAGCGGCGCTGGAAGCTCCGATCCCCGAGCGACCGGCGTTCGGGGTATTCCGAATGTGAGGGTTTTCCTTAAACTCTGGTGGCCGCAGGTGCTGGTCGCCACCCTGGTCATCATCTGTCTGGAGATCTGGATCGCGTGGATGCCCAGCCTGACGGTCGCTTCGGTTCCGGCGGCCATGCTGCGCGAAGTGGTGCTGCTGGTTGGTAGCCTGTGGCTGATGCGCTACCTGCTCCACAAGGGTCCAGTGACTGCTGGCGAAATGGGCTGGCTGCGGCCCAGCGGGGCGACCTTCGGCTGGGGCCTGCTATGCCTGCTCGGTCTAGTGATTGGAATGGTCTTCCTCTACCTCATCAGGGGCTGGCTCGAGCTCGACGATGGCCTGTCTCAGATCGACGCACGGGCCGCGCACCCGATCTGGATGCTGTTCATCTTTTCTGCCGTGGCCGCGATTTCGGAAGAGATTGTCTATCGCGGCATCCTGATCGGCTGGCTTACACGGATTACCGGAGCCCAGTGGAGCGGAGCGCTGGTTGCTCTGCTGCTGTTCGCCTTGAGCCATGTCGGAAACTGGGGTTGGCACTACGTGATCCTCGCCGCTGTCCCCGGGTTTGTGCTAACCTTGTTTTTTATCTGGAAGCGCGATCTAGGCGTCTGCATTGCGGGGCATTTCCTGCTTGATTTCGTTGGCTTGCTGGCCGCTCATTTCAAGGTGCATTTCGTATGACTCAGTCTCTCCGGGCTGTTCCGGATGTGATCTTCGACACCGCAATCATCGGCGGCGGGCCAGCTGGCCTGACCGCGGCGATCTACCTCGCGCGGTATCGGCGCAAGGTGGTGGTGTTCGATCGCGGCGGCAGTCGGGCATCGCTGATCCCGACCAGCCATAACCATGCCGGCTATCCGCAGGGGATCCACGGCGAAGACCTGCTCGCCGCGATGCGCCAGCAGGCCGTCCAATACGGCGCCGAACTGCGCAGCGGCGATGTGGACGCGATCGTCGCGCAGGGCCAGGGCTGGCACCTGGCCGGCGCGGGCATCGATCTGACCGCCCACACCGTCCTCTTCGCCACCGGCACGGTCAACCGCTACCCCGATATGCCACGCGGCGTGCACGATGCGGCGCTGGCGGCGGGAAAGCTGCGCTATTGCCCGGTGTGCGATGCCTTTGAAGCCACCGGTCAACGCATCGCGGTGGTGGGCGCGGAAAGTCACGGGGTGGCCGAGGCGCTATTCCTGCGCAATTATTCGGACAGGATCACGCTCTACACGCTGGTTGAGTGTGAGCTGCACGAAAAGGATCGGGCGGACCTGGCCAAGGCCGGTGTCACCTGGGACCCTCGCCCGGTCGCGAGTTACGATTTCTCGGGCGACCTGGTACGGCTGGGCTTCGCCGATGGCAGTCATGATGACGCCGACACACTGTACCCGGCGCTCGGCTCGGACCCCAACGACAAGCTGATCAGGCAGCTCGGGCTGCGCACTTCGGCGGACGATTGCATCCTGACCGACGCGCACCAGCGGCTGGGGCTCGACGGGCTCTACGCAGCGGGCGATATCGTCTCGGGGCTCGACCAGATCAGCGTCGCGATGGGCCAGGCGGCGGTGGCGGCGACCACCTTGCACAACGATTTGCGCGCCCGGGAGGGCAGGACACCCGAATGAGCGAACCGACCCACCCCCTCACCGGCCTCAAGGTGGTCGAACTCGCGCGCATTCTCGCGGGGCCGTGGGCGGGTCAGATCCTTGCCGATCTGGGTGCCGAGGTGATCAAGATCGAAAGCCCGGCGGGTGATGACACGCGCCAGTGGGGCCCGCCGTTCATCGAATATGCCGATAGCAGCAAGGACGCCGCCTATTTCCACGCGGCCAATCGCGGCAAGACATCGGTGGTGATAGACTTTGCCACGCCGGAAGGACAAGCGCAGGTCCGTGCGCTGGTCGCCGATGCCGACGTGGTGATCGAGAATTTCAAGGTCGGCACGCTCGCCAAATACGGGCTCGATTACGCCAGCCTGTCCGCCGCCAACCCCAAGCTGGTCTATTGCTCGATCACCGGGTTCGGACAGGACGGGCCTTATGCCAGTCGGCCGGGCTATGACTTCATTGTCCAGGGGATGAGCGGGATCATGGACCTGACCGGCGATCCCGACGGTCCGCCGCAGAAGATCGGCGTGGCCTTCGCCGACATCATGACCGGGCTTTATTCGGTCATCGCGATCCAGGCGGCGCTGGCTGCACGCGCCAAGTCCGGTCGCGGCGAACATATCGACATGGCGCTGTTCGATGTGATGACCGGGGTGCTGGCCAATCAGGCGCAGAATTACCTCGTCTCCGGCCAAAGCCCCAAGCGGCTCGGCAATGCGCACCCCAACATCACACCTTACGCGGTCTTCCCGACCAGCGACGGCTGGTTCATCCTGGCGGTGGGCAACGACGGCCAGTTTCGCAAGTTCTGCGCGGCGATGGGGCTGGATGCGCTGGCGCAGGACCCGCGCTTTACCAGCAACGCCCTGCGGCTCGAGCATCGCGGCGTAATCGAAGTGCTGATCGCCGAGGCCACGCGGCTGCGCAGCCGGGCGGAACTGCTCGCCTTGTGCGAAGCGGCTGGCGTACCGGCGGGCCCGATCAACAGCGTGGCGGACGCCTTTGCCGACCCGCAAATCATCGCTCGGCAGATGCAGCAGGCCTTCACCACCCCTGATGGCCAGGCAGTGGCTGGCGTGCGCACGCCGATCCGGTTTGCCGGGATGTCTCTTAAGTTGGGCGCAGCTGCACCAAGGCTTGGCAGCAAGGATTAGTGCGGCATGTCAGGCGGCGGCTGGTCCTGGTCGGCGTCCTGATCGTCAGGCTTGACCTGGCGGCTGAGGTTCGCCTTGCGCATGAAGATCACCAGCGGCGCCGCGGCCAGGCTAAGCCAGACCATCATGTAGAAATCGTCGATGTAGGCGATCATCGCCGCCTGCTGATTGACCATCGCGTCGATGTAAGACAGCCCCGCTTCGCCCAGGGTCTGGAATCGGTCGACAGTCGAAACATCGATCACATCGGTGAATGAAGCGGTGACGTGCGAAGCAAGATCGGCGTGGCTGACTTGCAGGTTGTGCGCCAGTTGCGAGGTGACGATCGAAATGCCGACCGACGAACCGATCGAACGCGACAGGTTAAGCAGGCTCGACCCGTCGGTCCGCAGCATCGGCGGCAGGGTCGCAAAGGCGCTGGCGTTGAGCGGAATGAAGATCAGCCCCATCCCGATCCCCTGGACGAAGCCCGAAACCGCGATGTGATAGTAATCTGTCTGGAGCGACCACGAGGCCATCTCCCACAGCGAGAACGCGGCAATCAGGAACCCGCTGAAGATCAGAATCCGGGGATCGAAGCCGCGGCGCAGGATCCAGCCCGAAAACTGCATGGTCATGAGCGTCCCCACCCCGCGCGGCATCAGTGTCATCCCGGTATCGATCACCCCATAACCGAACAGGCGCTGCAGCATCGGCGGGAGGAGTGCCATGGTCGCGAACATGACCACCCCGATCACCAGGCTGAAGAACAGGGCGAAGACGAAGTTCGGATCGGCAAACAGGTGGCGGTCGAACAACGGCTCGCGCGCGGTGACGAAGTGGACGACTGCGATCCACGTCGCCGAGATCGCCACGAAGGTGTAAGCCCATGCCTCGAATGACTCGAACCAGTCGATGTGGCCGCCGCGATCGAGCAGCAGCTGCAGCGAGGTGAGCGCCAGCGCGACCAGCGCAAAGCCAAGCCCGTCGAACTTGCGCTGGACGATTTTGCGCGAAGGCAGCGTGGCGAACATGATCGCCAGCGAAATAATCCCCAGCGGCACGTTGACATAGAACACCGCGCGCCAGTTCCAGTTCTCGGTCAGGTAACCGCCGAGAATCGGCCCGAGGATCGGCCCGGCCATGATCCCCATGCCCCACACCGCCATCATCTGCGATTGCCGCGAGGGTTTGTTGGTATCGATCATCGCCGCCTGGCTGAGCGGGCCGATGAACGCGCCGGTCGCCCCCTGCAGTGCGCGGAACAGCACCATTTGGGTGACGTTCTGCGCCATGCCGCACAGCATCGAGGACAAGACGAAACCGGCAACCGACAGAATGAACAGCCGCCGCGAGCCGATGCGATCGGCGAGCCAGCCGGTGATCGGCATCGCGACGGCGACCGCGACGATATAGCTGGTCAGGACCCAGCTGATTTCGTCCGAGGTGGCGCCAAGCGAGGCCTGCATGTGCGGGATCGCGACATTGGCGATCGTGGTGTCGAGTATCTGCAGCAGCGAGGCGAGCATGACCCCGATTGCCACCAGCATCGGGTTTGCGACCGGCAGCAGCGCGACGTCGTCGGTGGCGGCGGGCGTGGCCCGCATCGAACCAGGTTGCTGCTTGTTCGCGGGGGCGGCGGCGCTCGCCATGTCTTGCCGTCCTAGCGCCGACGTCCATCGGTATAGACTGTAACCTTGACCGACAGACCCGAAATCAGCGCACGCGGGCTCGGTTCGTCGAGCATGATCCGCACCGGCACGCGCTGGGTAACCTTGACCCAGTTGCCGGTCGCGTTCTGCGCCGGCAGCACCGAGAATTCGCTGCCGGTGCCCGCGCCGATCGACATGACATGGCCCTTGAGCGTGAGCCCCGGGTATGCGTCAAACTTGATTTGAGCCTGTTGGCCGGGCCGCATGTCGCCCAGATCCGTTTCCTTGAAATTCGCCTCGATATAAGCCGATCCGTCGGCAACCAGCGTCACCACCGGCAGCCCCGAAATAAGCTCCTGGCCGATCTGCAATCGGCTCGCCTGGCTGACCTGTCCCGCAACCGGAGCGCGGACTTCGGTGCGTGAGAGGCTCAGTTCAACGGTCTTGCGCTGCGCCTGTGCAGCGGCGACTTGCGGATAGACACCTGGCACTTGCGAACCGGTCGCCAGCTTGGCCGAAGCTTCCTGGCTCTTGGCCTGAGCCAGGCGCAGCGCTACCTGGCCGATCGCGACCTGGTGCTGTGCCGCCTCGTAAGCCGCCTTGGTGGTGAACCCGCGCTTCCACAGCGCCTCCTGCCGCGCGAGGTTCGAGCGGGCGTAACCGATCTGCTCCTGCGCCGCCGAAACATCAGCGCCGGACAGCGCGCTCGAATTGGCGAGCGCGATCTGGCTCGCCTGCGCGGTTGCAATCGCCGCGTCGGCCTGGGCCAGCTGGAGCTGGTAAGGCTGCGCATCGATCCTGAACAGCAGGTCACCTGCATTCACATGCTGGTTTTCCTTGACCATCACGCCGACGATCTTGCCGCCGACCTGGGCGCTGACCGACACCTTGTCGAGGTGGACATAGGCATTATCGGTCGAAACCTCGCCCTGCAGGCTGCGCCAGTAGACCACCCCGCCGATGATCAGGGCGAGCGGCAACGAGAGCATCAGCGCCAGCCGGCCCCAGTTGCGCTTCGGCCTGGGGGCAGCGTTCTCAGCTCCCGCCACGTTGACCGGGTTAGCCAATACGTCAGCAGCCTGCTGGTCAAATTTGGGATCGCTTTCAGCCATTGGATATTGCCTTCGCGATCGCACGCGGCACCAGATTATTGCGCAGCCGCGCGAGCGTGGTGAGAACCAGAGCCCGCTCCTCGCTGCTGATACCTTCAAACGCTTCTGTCTCAAGTTGTTCCCCAAGCGGGTGCAACTGGGCGAGCAAGTCTGCCGCCTTGGCAGTCAGAAACAACTTCCAGGACCGGCGATCGGCGGGGTCCGGCCGCCGCTCAACCAGATCTGCTTCCTGCAAGCGGTCAACCATCCGGCATACCGTGATCGGTTCGACATCGAGCAGTTCGGCGAGGCCGCCCTGATTCACGCCCTCGTGCCGATTAAGCATAGCCAGCACCTGCCATTGTGGACGGGTTACGCCGATTTCCCTGGCACGCGCATCGAATGCGCGGCGGGCCAGACGCGAGATATCACCAATCATGGCGAACGGGCTTTCTTTCATAGCCGTGCACTTAATAAGCATAGTTATAAATTGCAAGAGCGAACCCGATGGCAACCTGCAAAGGGACGCGACAATGAATTACACTTTGCAAGGTGACATCGCTTCCCTCGCCGCGCAAAGTTGGTGCTCCAGCGAGAGGAACAGGCATGGCTGACAGTGCACGAGCCTTGAACTGTTTCGGTCTTGGTGCCGCGCTTGGCGAGGCCCCGCCGGGCGACGTGCGCCGCTGGCTAAATGCCCAGATCGACGGCCTCGCACCGCGGCCTGCGCCGATTGCTTCGGCCCTGCCGACCTGCACGATGCCTATATCGCAGCGGTCGGCGCGCGGACCAATGTCGCACTGGTTTCGCAGACCCCGTTCGCTGAGTGGCTGGGCGGGTCTCGCCGCGGCCAGCCTTACGAAAATCGCGATCTCAAGCCGACCACTAGCCTCGACGCGCTGATCGGCGGCGCGGTCGCGGCGCACTTCGCGCTCGATCCGGCGCTGACGGTGCCCAAGCTCTTCCCGGGCAGCAGCAGCGGTAATGTTTCCGGCCTGATCCGGGGATAGCGAACGACAAGCGGCTTGCGCAGTGCAGCCAGCTGGAGTGAACAGGGCGCATGCTCGCGCGCCTGCCCCGCCCTTTTGCGCTCCTTGTCGCGGTGCTATTCCTCGGCGCCTGCGCCTGGTGCCTCGCGACCCCGCCGGGCAAAGTGTCGAAGGCCGCTAAGGGTCACTACACCGACATGATGCTGTTTCGCGATATCGTCGCGCAAGTCGATGCCGGCAAAGACTATTATGCCGCCGCGACCGAACTGCAGCGCGCGCATCATTACCCCACCCGGCCCTTTGTGACGGTGCGCGAGCCCACTCTCTATCTTGCCGCTGCCGAAGTGGGCTGGCCCACGCTCAACCAGCTGGAAAAAGTTCTGGCCGGGCTGGTCATCGTAATCTGGCTACTGGCGCTGCCGCCGCCGGTGATGTGGCTGGAAAAGCTCGCGGCAGCGGGCTGTGTCGCCACTGCCTGCCTCGCCCCGATCGCGGTAAGCTTGACCCCGATGAGCGAGGCCTGGTGCGGTCTGTTCCTTGCCCTCGCGCTCGGCCTGACGCTGTGGAGCCGTGCGCGGTGGTGGATGCCGGTCATCGTGATCGCGGCCGCATTGGTGCTGCGCGAACTGGCGCTGCCGTTCCTGCTGCTCGCCGCTGCTTTCGCGCTATGGGAACGGCGGTGGAAGGAGCTGGCGGCATGGGCAGCAGTGCTGGTGCTGTTTGCCGCCGGGCTGGCCTGGCATGCGGCGAACGTTGCAGCAGTGGAGCTCCCGACCGACCTCCATTCACCCGGCTGGACCGGCGCGCTCGGACTGCGCGGAGTGCTGCTGGCGCTGGCCAGCACGACGCTGCTGCACCAGTTGCCGATGCAGCTGGCTCTCGTGATCGCGCTGCTTCCTGCGGTCGGTTGGCTATCGCTCGACGGACGGCGCGGCTATTTCGCCGCACTGCTCCTGTTCGGCTACGCGCTGATGATCGCGCTATTCTCGCGCAGCGACAATTTCTACTGGGGCTTCACCATGGTCCCGGCGTGGTTCGCCGGGCTGGCCTTGGTCCCCCGCGGGCTGATGCAGCTTACCCGCGCGATCACTCGGCCGCGCCAATCGCTCCCGGCTCGTTAGCGACGACGCCAAGCACCGCCGTCCACGCCGCGACATTCTGCTCAAGCTGCGCGGGGTCGATCTTGTCGAGCGTATCGTCGGGCGTATGGTGCAGGTCGAAATAGCGGGTGCCGTCCTGACCTAGATCGACCACTGCCAGCTTCTGCGCCGCGATGATCGGCTCGACATCGGTTCCGCCGCCAGCCTTGCGGTCACCCACCACGATCCCCATCGGTGAAAGCGCGGCGGCAAGCTTGTCACGGAGCGGCTTGTTCGCTGCGGCCAGGTTGAAATCGACCCGCCACACCCGGTCGGCGCCGAAATCGCTTTCCATCGCCAGCGCGTGCGGCTCACCCGCGTGGGCCTTGGCATAGGCAATCCCGCCAAACCCGCCCAATTCCTCGCTGCCGGCCCACAGGACCCGGATGGTGCGGAGCGGTTGCCCACCGTGCTTGGCGCGCAAGGCCGCAGCGGTGACGATCGCGCAGCCCGCGCCGTCATCGATCGCCCCGGTACCGAGGTCCCAACTATCGAGATGGCAGGCAACCAGCACCGGCGGCAGCGACGGATCGCGCCCGGGGAGATCGGCGATCACATTGCCCGAGGGCATGTTCGCCTGCGGGTGGCTTTCGAGCACCAGGTTGATCGTCATCGGCTTGCCCGTCGCGGCGATCCGCGCGATCAGATCGGCATCGGGGGCGGACAAGGCCCCTGCGGGAATGGCCTTGCTCCCAGCCGGAAAACTGGTCCCGCCGGTGTGCGGATCGCGGTTGTGGTCAGTCCCGGCCGAGCGGATCACCGCCGCCACCGCGCCCTTGCTCGCCGCGACTGCCGGGCCTTGCCGCCGGGCATTGCCGTAGGGGCCGTAGCCCGAGCCATCCTGGTTGGGCAGCATCTGGTTGTCGATGTAAGCGACCTTGCCAGCGAGTGATCCCGCCGGCGCGGCCTTGAGCGCGTCGAGGCTGGCAAAATATACCACTTCGGCGGTCAGCCCGCCTTTGGGCGTCGGCACCGAATTGCCTAGCGCGGTGATGTGCAGGTCATGCGGATAAGGCCCGGTCAGCCGCGCAGACTCCGCGCCGCGCACGAAGCCCAGAATCGCAAACGGTTCGATATGCACGTTCCTGAACCCCAGCGCAGTCAGCCGCACCTCCGCCCAATCGCGCGCCGCCGCCTCACGCGGTGACCCATCAAGCCGCGCCCCGATTTCGGTGGTCAGGTCGGCCACGATATCCCACGCCACCCCCGATCCTTGCGGCGGGGCGGCTGGGGCAGCGGTGGAAACAAGCAAGGCGGAGAGCGCGGCAGCGCGGAATATTTTTGTCATTCTGGCGGAGTAACTTCCGCTGCAGAGTCTGGCAATGCTCGCTTGGCAGGTTGGGGTTGCGGTTCCGGCAGATCGGCCGTGCCGCTCCCAGCCGTCCCGGCCAGCAAACCCATCCTGACCGCCAGTCGCTTTAGCCCCAACAGCGCCAAACCGATGATCCCGAAGTAGACCCCGGTCAGCACCGCCACGCCCGTTACGACCAGCAAGCTCATCCAGAACATCTTCCCTAATTCTTCGAACTGACGATCCGAGCGGGATTGCGCATATGGCTTGTTCGATTGGTAGCTGATCGTGAGCAACTCGGATTCAGCAGGTCTGGCTTGTTGGGCCAGTTGTTGCTTGAGCGATGCCAGCTCGCTTTCGATGCGCGACACATTTCTGAGGATGACCGTGAGGCGTGCGTCGGAAGCGCCAGCCTTAAGAGCTTCCAGTTTTTGCCGTTGCACGTCCAGCAGCACGATCCGCAGTTGAACGTCGTCGATTGGATCGTACCGCGGTGCGCTCGACTGATCGGAGCTGATGGTGAAACCCACGTCGCCATTTGTTCTGGCAACGGTGTCCATGAAGCCCCGCGCCTGACCCGGTGCAAAACGCAGGTTGAGCGTCTGGGACTGCTGTCCTTGCCAGCCATCGGGAGAAAATTCCTGCACGCGGCAACGGGCCGAACCCAGCGCTTCGCACTTGGCCTTGTGGTCGAGCATCAGCAGGCGCAATTTCTCCTCGGCCGATTTGAAAGCGATACTGTATCTGGGCCCATCGCCGCGGTTTGGCGGCGGCATCGAGACTTCTTCGGGCTGCCCAGCGTTGCGGGCAGCGCGCGCCGCGGTCTGGCTCGCCGTATCCGCCGCTGACTGAGCCGCCGCGCTCGCCGCTACACGCGGACTTGATGCCGCTTGCCCGGTAGGCATGGCCAGCAGCACGGTGCCGGCGAGGACAAACATCGTCGGGGCCCGGAAAGGCCCGCGTCGGTTGCCATGGGGACTTCGACTGGCCGCATGGTGCCTGACCTGCAAGTCATCCTTTTTCATCGAAATCACCCCCCCCTTTATCGCCGAGGCTGTCTGGCAACGCCAACGCTTCATGATACAATACCACATAGTTGCTTAACGCAAAGCTGCCCCTGCATCGTGCTTTGCTTCAACCTCGCCACAAAATCCCGCAACCAGCCGTGCTCTTGCAGGCTTTCACCCGCATCTGTAGAGGCCGCGCAAACCTCCATCATTGCTTTTCAAAGGATACCCCAAGTGGCCGCCCAGTACGCCTATGTCATGAAGGGCATGACCAAGACTTTCCCCGGTGCGCCCAAGCCGGTGCTGAGCGATATCAGCTTGCAGTTCTATCAAGGTTCCAAGATCGGGATCGTCGGTCCCAACGGGGTCGGCAAATCGACGCTGATGAAGATCATGGCCGGGATCGACACCGATTTCACCGGTGAGGCCTGGCCGGGCGAATATATCACCGTGGGCTACCTTGCGCAGGAGCCCGAGCTCGACAAGACCAAGACCGTGCTCGAAAACGTCAAGGACGGTGCGCGCGCGACTGCCGAAATGGTCGAGCGCTTCAACCAGATCGGAATGGCGATGGGCGAAGACGGCGCGGATTTCGACGCGCTCGGCGCGGAGATGAGCGAGTTGCAGGACAAGATCGACGCGGTCGATGGCTGGACGCTCGACAATCAGCTCGAGATCGCGATGGAAGCATTGCGCTGCCCGCCGGGCGACTGGGCGGTGGACAACCTCTCGGGCGGTGAAAAGCGCCGCATCGCGCTGACCCGGCTGCTGATCCAGAAGCCCGACATCCTGCTCCTCGATGAACCGACCAACCACCTCGATGCTGAATCGGTCGAATGGCTCGAAAATCACCTCAAGGAATACGCCGGTGCGGTGCTGATGATCACTCACGATCGCTACTTCCTCGACAATGTGGTCGGTTGGATTCTCGAGCTCGATCGCGGGAAATACGTCCCTTACGAGGGCAACTATTCGACCTACCTCGAGAAGAAGGCCAAGCGCATGGCGCAGGAGGACCGTGAGGAAGGCGGCCGCCAGAAGGCGCTCACCCGCGAACTCGAATGGATCCGCCAGACCCCGGCTGCGCGCCAGACCAAGAGCAAGGCGCGTATCCGCAAGTTCGAGGAACTG
>JANOAD010000050.1:0-4666 GCA_031410955.1 Novosphingobium sp.
CTGGGCCGAGCGGATCGACGTGCCGATCGTTTCCGGCGCCGAGGGCGGCGATCCGGCGAGCATCGTGTTCGACGCGGTGAAGGCCGCAACCGAGCGCGGCACCGACGCGCTGATCGTCGATACCGCGGGCCGCTTGCAGAACAAGCGCGAACTGATGGAGGAACTGGCCAAGATCCGCCGCGTTCTGGGAAGGCTCAACCCCGAGGCGCCGCACGACGTGGTGCTCGTGCTCGATGCCACCAACGGCCAGAACGCGTTGCAGCAGATTGAAATCTTCAAGGAAGTCGCCGGAGTGACGGGCCTCATCATGACCAAACTCGACGGCACCGCGCGCGGCGGCGTGCTGGTCGCCGCAGCCGAGCAATACGGCTTGCCGATTCACGCGATCGGGGTTGGTGAGAAGCTTGATGACCTGCGCCCGTTCGATCCCGATCTGGTCGCGCGCGTGATTGCGGGGGTGGCGTGATGACATCAGATCAACCCAATCCCCCCACATCCGCTCAGCCAGAGCCAGTAGAAGGCCCCCCAGTGACCGCGCCCCACCAAGCCGAACCAGCAGCGCGCGGGCTTCGGCAGGCTCAGCCTGAGCGGATTTGGAATGGATTTGAAATGGACGATACCGCGGTACCTGCAAAGAAGGCCAAGTCCGGCTGGCTCAACATCGCTGTCGATTACGGCCCGGTGCTGGTGTTTTTCCTGAGCTATCGGCACTTTTCGCCGAGCGATCACAACGACGCGATCGGCGAGATGCTGGCGGTAATCAAGAGCACCGCGGCTTTCATGCTCGCGGCGATTGTCGCGCTGGTGGTCTCGCGCTGGCGGCTTGGCCACATTTCGCCGATGCTGTGGCTCTCAACCTTGCTGATCGTCGGGTTCGGCGGGCTCACCATCCTGCTGCGCGATCCGGTATGGATCCAGATCAAGCCGACCGCGATCTACCTGCTGTTCGGCGTCAGCCTGCTCATCGGCTACTGGCGCGGCCGGCCCTTGCTCAAGTACTTGCTCGAGGCCGCCTTCGAGGGGCTGAGCGATGCGGGCTGGCTCAAGCTGTCGCGCAATTGGGGGCTGTTCTTCTTCTTGCTGGCGCTGCTCAACGAAGTGATCCGACGGATCTACAACGTCGATCATGGCAATTTCGGCACCTGGATCTCGCTCAAGCTGTGGCTGTTCATGCCGCTGTCGTTCCTGTTCACCTTCACCCAGCTGCCGATGCTGCTGAAGCACGGGTTGATGCAGGAGGCCGAGGGCGAGGTATTGTCCGATCCGCCGCACGAGTGAATAAGTCGCGTTTGATCGGTGACAACCCTTCGGAAACGCGCAATAGAGCGGGTCTCAGGGTTCGCGATCGAATTTTCGCTTCACAAAATTAGGGGGAAGCAATGGCCAAGTTTTTCGGAAATCTGCATCTGGTACTTTTGGCCGGCCTCGTGCTGGCATTGGCCGTGATGTACCACTTCGTCGGCGCATCGGACGGCGCGCTGCCGATCAATGCCAACTCGGTGCTGCGCTGGCTGCACGTGTTCTTCGGCATCCTGTGGATCGGGCTGCTCTATTACCTGAACTTCGTGCAAGTGCCGACCATGCCGAAGATCCCCGCTGAGCTTAAGGGCGGCATCACCGGCTACATCGCGCCCAAGGTGCTGTTCTTCTTCCGCTATGGCGCGCTGCTGACGGTGCTGACCGGACTCGCGATCGCGTTCATCAATGGCTACGGTGACCGCGCGATGCGCTTCATGGGCGCAAACGCGGCTGAGAACCTGATCGGTCTGGGCATGTGGCTGGCGCTGATCATGGCCTTCAACGTGTGGTTCATCATCTGGCCCGCGCAGAAGAAAATCCTCGGCCTGGTCGAAGCTAGCGCTGAGCAGAAGGCCGCCGCCGCGCCCCGCGCGCTCTATGCCAGCCGCACCAACGTGCTGCTGTCGCTGCCGATGCTCTACTGCATGGTCAGCGCGAACCTCGGCTAACCAGATCACTGCTTCACCGAGAGGCGCGGCGTCCCACCCGGGGCGCCGCGCTTTTCTTTTGGGCGGGGCGTGGTAATCCGCCCGGCATGTCTGCCCAGATCGATCCGTTCAAAGCCATGTTCGTCTCCCAGCTCGCGCACCGCCTCAAGGGCGAAGGGCGCAGCGTGATCCACATGGAGTTCGGCCAGCCCAGCACCGGCGCGCCGCCCGCCGCGATTGCCAAGGCGCATGAAGTGCTCGATGCCGACGCAATGGGCTATTGGGAAAGCCAACCGCTGAAGGCTCGGATCTGCAAGCTCTACGCCGATCGGTACGGGGTCGAGGTAGAGCCAGCGCAGATCATTCTCACCTGCGGCGCTTCACCCGCATTGGTGCTGGCGCTGAGCAGCCTGTTCGCGCCAGGTGCCCGAATTGCCATGGCACGACCGGGATACGTCGCTTATCGCAACAACATCAAGGCGATGCACATGGTCCCGGTCGAACTGGACTGCGGTCCCGAAGAGCGGTTCCAGCTGACCGCCAAGGCGCTTGCGGCGCTCGATCCGGCGCCCGACGGGGTCATCCTCGCCAGTCCCGCCAACCCCACCGGCACGATCATCCCCAGCGCAGAACTCAACGCAATCGCCGATCTGTGCCGGACCCGCGGCATCGCGGTGATCTCTGACGAAATCTACCACGGCATTTCCTACGGCATGGATACCCCTTCGATCCTTGAGGTGATGCCCGAGGCCTGGGTGGTCAATTCGTTCTCCAAATACTTCAGCATGGCCGGCTGGCGGCTCGGCTGGCTGGTCGCGCCTCGCGAAGGTGTCGATGCCGCGCGCGCGCGGATGAGCAATTTGTTCCTCACCCCGCCGAGCCTTGCCCAGCACGCCGGACTGGTGGCGATGGACTGCACCAAGGATCTTGAAGGCCACATCGCGACCTACACGGCAAATCGCGAGCTGCTGCTCGCCGCGCTGCCCGACCTTGGCCTCGCCCGGATCGCCCCGCCCGACGGCGCGTTCTACGTCTACGCGGATATCGGGGACTATACCGACGATTCGATGCAATTCTGCATGCAGCTGCTGCAAGACACCGGCGTTGCCACCGCGCCGGGGATCGATTTCGACCCGGTCAATGGCCATCGCTTCATGCGGATCAGCTTCGCCGTGTCGACCGAGCAGGTGGCCGAGGCGATCCGCCGCATGAAGCCGTGGTTCGCCGCGCGCAACCGGGGCTCGCGCAGCTAGATCTCGACCTGACTGCCCAGTTCGACCACGCGGTTGGTCGGCAGACGGAAGAACTCCATCGCGCTCGCCGCGTTACGCAGCATCCACGCGAACAGCTTTTCGCGCCAGATCCACATACCCGGCTTGGCCGAGGCGATCAGCGTCTGGCGCGAGAGGAAGAAGCTGGTCTTCATCATCTCGAACGGCGCGCCGCACAGCGAAACGCGCTTCAATGCCGCAGGTACGTCGGTTTCTTCGAGGAAGCCGAACTTGATGATCAGGCGGTAGAAGCCCTGCCCCAGATCGGCGACCTTGAAGCGCTTTTCCTCATCTACGTAAGGCACGTCCTGGATCGCGATGGTCAGGATCACCACGCGTTCGTGCAGCACCTTGTTATGCTTGATATTGTGGAGCAGCGCAGAAGGAACGCCCGACTTGTTGCTGGCCATGAACACCGCCGTGCCAGAAACGCGCGCGGCACTGGAATGCGCGCTCTTGGCAAAGACCTCCATCGGGATCGTCCCTTCGGCCATCGACTGATGCATCAGCATGCGCCCGCGCGACCACGTGGTCAGCAGGGTGAAGATGATCAGGCCCATGACCAATGGCACCCAGCCGCCGTCGGGAATCTTGGTGAAGTTGGCCAGGAGGTATGCCGCGTCGAGCGAGAAGAACAGCGTGAGCAGCGGAATGGAGAACCACTTCTTCCACTTCCACATGTTGAACAGCACCACGGCGAGCAGCACATTGTCGATCGTCATCGCGCCGGTAACCGCGATACCATAAGCCGCAGTCAGGTTGGCCGAGCGCTGGAACACCAGCACCAGCACGATCACCGCGATCATCAGCGCGGTGTTGATCACCGGGATATAGATCTGCCCCTGGGCCAGGCTGGTATGCTTGATCGACATGCGCGGGATGAAGCCCAGCTGGATCGCCTGCTGGGTCACCGAAAATGCTCCAGTGATCACTGCTTGACTGGCGATCACTGCGGCCGCGCTGGCGATGATTAACAAGGGCCACTGGAACCAGTCGGGCGCGAGCAGGTAGAACGGGCTGACCAAGGCCGGCTCGCCCATCCGCAGCAGCAGCGATGCCTGGCCAAGGTAGTTGCAGACCAGCGCCGGCAGCACGATCGCCAGCCACGATATCCGGATCGGACTGCGCCCGAAATGGCCCATATCGGCATAGAGCGCTTCGGCCCCGGTCACCGCCAAAACTGCGGCACCCATGGCCAGAAAGCCTTTGAATGGATCGTTGAGAAACAGGTTGGCGGCATGGTGCGGGCTCAGCGCCCAGATGACCTCGGGCCGCTCCGCCACGCTCATCAGGCCGAGCACCGTGATCACCGCGAAGTAGACCAGCATGACCGGGCCGAACAGGGCCGCCACCTTGGCCGTACCGCGGCTCTGGATCATGAACAGGAAGACCAAGATGCCGACCACCAGCGGCACCACCAGCTTGCTCAATCCGGGGTTGTAAATCGCC
>JANOAD010000051.1:0-21338 GCA_031410955.1 Novosphingobium sp.
CCGGCGGTGGCCCCGGCGATCAACCCCAACTTCCTCGCCGACGAGCGCGACCTGCACCTGCTGCGCGACGGCGCGCGGCTGATGCACCGCATCGCTGCCACCCCGCCGATGTCGGAACTGGGCGCGCGAGAGCGCAACCCGATCGACTATGACAACGATGCCGCACTCGAAGCACGGATCCGCGAAGTCTCGGACACGATCTACCACCCGGTCGGCACTTGCCGGATGGGTGCGGACGAGGCAGCGGTGGTCGATCCCACGCTCAAGGCGCGCGGGATCGAAGGGCTGTGGGTCGCCGATGCCTCGGTCATGCCGCGGCTAGTCTCGGGCAACACCAACGCGCCGTCGGTCATGATCGGTGAGCGGGCTGGGGACTTTGTGAAGGCTGCGCTTCAGTGATTGCAGGCTAGCGCCTCGACCACATCTTCCACACGCGCCGGATCACCCAGCGCCAGGACGTGACCGTCGCTGCCGGCGTGAAGCGGATCGCCATTCCAGTCGCACATGACGCCGCCTGCGCCTTCGACCACGGGGACAAGCGCGGCGAAGTCATGAAGCTTGAGGCCCGCCTCGCAGACCACGTCAAGATGGCCCGAGGCGAGCATCGCGTAGTTGTAGCAATCGCCGCCCATCACCATGCGTTTGTGATCGGTTTTGGCGGCGAGGCCCATGAAGTGCGCCCCGTCGTGATCGTCGAAGTAATGCGGCCCGGTGGTGGCCAGCGCGGCCTCGCTCAGCTCCGGGCAGGGGCGGGTGCGAATAGGTTTGCCGTTGAGCAAGGTGGGTTGTCCCGCCACACCGAGCCAACGCTCCCCCAGCACGGCCTGATCAATCACCCCGAGCACCGGCCAGCCATCGATAACCAACGCGATTAGCGTGCCGAAGATCGGCCGCCCGGCGAGGAACGCCGTGGTCCCGTCGATCGGATCGAGCACCCAGGTTCGCCCGGTGCTGCCCTCGCTCACCCCGAACTCCTCGCCGTGCACCCCGTCGCGGCCGCATTCGGCCTTGAGGATGCGCCGCATCGCCTCTTCGGCAGCGCGATCGGCCAGTGTTACTGGCGACGCATCGGCCTTGCGCTCGCGTCCGGATTCGCTGCGGTAATAGGGCAGGATCGCCGCGCGTGCCGCATCGGCCAAGCGGTGCGCCAGTGCGATTTCGGCGTCGAGCTTCATCAATCGAACAAACTTGAGACCGAGCTCTCATCGGCAATGCGGCGGATCGCTTCGCCGACCAGCGGCGCGATCGAAAGGATGCGGATCTTGTCCGAGGCCTGGGCGGCGGAGCTGGGCTGGATCGAATCGGTGATTACCAGTTCCTTGAGTGCCGATGCATTGACCCGGTCGACCGCCGAGCCCGAAAGCACGCCGTGGGTGAGGTAGGCGGTGACGCTGTTGGCGCCCGCTTCCATCAGGGCCGCCGCCGCGTTGCACAGGGTGCCGCCCGAATCGATGATGTCGTCGATCAGGATGCAGTCCCAGCCCTTCACGTCGCCGATGATGTTCTGCACTTCGGACTGGCCGGGCTTGTCGCGGCGCTTGTCGACGATCGACAGCGGGGCATTGTGGAGCCGCCGTGCCAGCGCACGTGCGCGGACCACGCCGCCGACGTCGGGCGAAACGACCATCAGGTTGTCCCCGCCGCTACGCTCCAGAATGTCCGCCGCCATCACCGGCGCGCCATAGAGATTGTCGGTCGGGATATCGAAGAAGCCCTGGATCTGTCCGGCGTGGAGATCGACCGCGAGCACCCGGTCAGCCCCCGCGGTGGTGATCAGGTTGGCGACCAATTTGGCCGAAATCGGCGTGCGCGGGCCCGGTTTGCGGTCCTGCCGGGCATAGCCGAAATAGGGCAGCACTGCGGTGATCCGGGTGGCCGAGGCGCGGCGCAGCGCATCGATGCAGATCAGCAGTTCCATCAGGTTGTCATTGGCGGGGTAGCTGGTTGACTGGATCACGAACATATCCTCGCCGCGGACATTTTCGTGGATCTCGACGAACACTTCCTCGTCGGCGAAGCGGCGGACATCGGCCTTCGTCAGCGGCAGTTCGAGATAGTCGGCGATGGCCTGCGCCAAGGCCGGGTTGGAATTGCCGGTCAGCAGCTTCATCGCTTGTCGCCCTTCCGCACATTAAGGTGTGCGGCTGGCCTTAGCGGTGAAGCGGGTTATTGCAACCGGGTTACAGGGGTTATTCCGCAGTTCAGCTCTTGCCCCGGTGCTCGCCCGAAACCCAGCGCACGGTGCCCGAACTGGCGCGCATCACCACGCTGTTGGTGGTCATCACCCCGTCCTTGCGGCGCTTGACCCCCCGGAGCAGCGAGCCATCGGTCACCCCGGTGGCGGCAAAGATGCAATCGCCCTTGGCCAGTTCCTCGAGCTTGTAGATCTTGTTGAGGTCTTCGATCCCCCACTTGCGCGCGCGGCCCCGTTCATCGTCGTTGCGGAACAGCAGCCGCCCGTTGAACTGCCCGCCGACGCAGCGCAGCGCGGCGGCGGCGAGCACGCCTTCGGGCGCGCCGCCCGAACCCATGTAGAGATCGATATTGGTGTCATCGTTGGTCACCGCGATCACCCCGGCGACGTCGCCATCCGAAATGAGGGCAACCCCGCAGCCCAGCCCGCGCAGTTCGGCGATGAGGTCGGCGTGGCGCGGCCGGTCGAGTACGCAGACGATGATCTCGCTCGGCTCGACACCTTTGGCCGCAGCTACCGCGCGCACGTTCTCGCTCGGGCTCTTGGCAAGATCGATGATGCCTTCGGGATAGCCGGGGCCGACCGCGAGCTTGTCCATGTAGACGTCCGGAGCGTTGAGCAGGTTGCCTTCCTCGGCGCAGGCCAGCACGGCCAGCGCATTGGCCCCGGCATTGGCGGTGAGCGTGGTGCCTTCGAGCGGATCGAGCGCGATGTCGATCTTCGGGCCGGTCCCGACCGCGGAGCCGACCTTTTCGCCGATGAACAGCATCGGCGCCTCGTCGCGCTCGCCCTCGCCGATCACCACGGTGCCGTCCATCGCGAGTTCGTTGAGCGCGGCGCGCATCGCTTCGACCGCGGCGTGATCGGCGGCCTTTTCATCGCCCCGCCCGATCAGCTTCGCGGCCCCGATTGCCGCGGCTTCGGTTACCCGGACCATTTCGAGCACGAGGACGCGGTCGAGCACCTGGCTGGCGGCGACGGAAGGGGCGGATGCGCTCATTGGGGAAGGTTCCTGCATAGGTATGTAAAGATGTCTGCGGGCGCTTAGCGTCGCACTCGCACCGTGTCGAGTATATCCAAGTCGCGGGAAGCGAAGTGGCCTAACCAGCAACTGCAACTTAACCGGGGGACCTGCGAAATGAACCAAATACTCAATGCAGCTGCGCGCTATTCACTCACCGCATGCGGTGCGTTCGCAATGCTAGCCCCATTGCCGACCCAGGCCGAGGACAACTCGGTCAAGCGCCGGCTCGATGCGGTCGGCCAGAAGTACGAGGTCGACAAGGACGGCGACTTCAAAATGACCTTCAGCTTCACCGACGAAAAGCGCACCCAGATCGTCTTCGTCTCGGGTGCGCCTTACGAAGTGGCGAACGGGGCGCAGGTGCGCAACGTGTTCGCGCCGGTCGCCAAGGTCGATGAGGACAAGATCGCAGGTCGGGCAATCGAACTTCTCAAGGACAACAACAGCTACAAGATCGGCGCCTACGAGATCGAGGGCAACATCGTGATGCTGAGCCTCAAGCTGCCCGACAACGCTACCCCGCAGCAGCTGCAAAAAGCGGTGCAGATGGCAGCCAGCGTGGCTGACGAGAAGGAAAAGGCGATCAGCGGCACGCGCGACACCTTCTGAGCCGCTGACGTTCGGCGCTGCGTTCACCGGCGATTAAGCCCGCATCACGCTCTGTCGCCGGCCTTGGCTGGTGACGGGAGTTGTGATGCGGCGCGCGGGCTTCGCCCTGATGGCACTGACCATGGCCATGCCCGCTGCGGCGCAGGTGCCCGCGCCCGATGCCGCCGCTGCCGACAGCAAAGTCGCCGAAATGATCGAGACGGCGCACGCGGTCTATGGCGTGCCGGATCCGCGCGCGCGGTGCCGCCCGAAGCCCGGCGACGAGATCGTCGTCTGCGCCGACCGCGGCGGAGACCAGCGAGTCCCTTCAACAGCTGAAACCGATCCTGATTCGCGCGCAGCCCGGCGCGCACTGGACGGGAATGTCCCAAGCGCCCCCGATGTTGCCTCGATCAGGTGTCGGAGAGGAGCCGACGGCGTATGCAGAGGCAACTTCGGCGGGGCTCCGACACCGGTCTATTACGTCGACGTGACCAAGCTGCCCGCGGCGCCCGAAGGATCGGACGCCGAAGCGATCGCCAACGGGACCAAGGCCGCGCCCTAATTCTCGAGGATATGGAGGACCAAAGGCGGCTCGCTCAGGCTGGGTGAACCTTCCAGCAATCGCACCGCTTCGCTGACCGCGCTTTCCGGGCCTTCGTGCGTAAGCATGACAACCATCACTTCGCCTGCGCTATCGGCCCGGCCTTTCTGGATCATGCTTTCGATCGAGACCCCGGCATCGCGCAGTGCGGCGGTGATTTCCGCCAGCACGCCGGGCCGGTCAGCGACCATGAAGCGCAGGTAGGCGCGCCCACGGCGGTGCCCGGTCGCGGCCGGTGTCAAAAATTCGAGTTCGCCAACCGGCACGGAAAATGCCGGGCCGGTTTCACCGCGCGCGATGTCGATGAGATCGGCCACCACCGCGCTGGCCGTCGGACCATCGCCGGCCCCGGCACCCTGAAACAGCAGCCGGCCTGAAAAATTGCCTTCCGCCACCACCGCATTGGTTGCGCCGTCGACATGAGCCAGCGGGTGATCGCAATGGACCAGATGCGGCTGGACTCGCTGGAACAAGCCATCGCTTCCGGCATCGGCCATCCCGATCAGGCGAATGACATAGCCGAAGGCATCTGCCTGCGCGATGTCGGCCGCGCGCACCCGGGTGATGCCCGTGGTGGCAACCGAAGCAAAATCGACCCTCGATCCAAAGGCGATCGCCGCGAGGATCGAAAGCTTGTGCGCGGCATCGGTGCCTTCGACGTCGAACGCCGGATCGGCTTCGGCAAAACCCTTGGCCTGCGCTTCGCCGAGCACCTGGGCAAAGTCGCGCCCGGTGTCTTCCATGACCGTCAGGATATAATTGCAGGTGCCGTTGAGCACGCCGTAGACCCGTTCGATCCGGTTGGCGGCAGTGCCCTCGCGCAGCGCCTTGATCACCGGGATGCCGCCAGCCACGGCAGCCTCGAACTTGAGCGCAACCTTCTTGTCCTCGGCTTTGGCGGCCAGTTCGAGCCCGTGGTGGGCGATCATCGCCTTGTTCGCGGTGACCAGGGCCTTCCCGGCCTCGATCGTCGTGCGGGCCAGCGCCAGCGCCGGACCGTCGGAGCCGCCGACCATTTCGACCACCACGTCGACATCCTCGCGCTCGCCGAGGATCACCATGTCGTCTTCCCAGGCGTAGGAGGACAGGTCGACGCCGCGCGCCTTGCCGCGGTCGCGGGCGCTGACCACGGTGACCTGCAGCGGGCGACCCGCGCGGCGCGCGATGAGTTCGGCGTTCGTCTCGATCAGGCGGATTACCCCGACTCCGACCGTGCCGAGCCCGGCAAGTGCAATCTTCAGCGGTTCAGCCATGCTTACCCCTCAAATTCCCGCGCGCCTTAGGCAGCACGCGCGCCACGGGCAAGGCGCAAAACGGCTAGCGCCGATTGCGCGGGCAGGAACCGAGCTGGCTCATGACGAAAACATAGTCTGCGCTGGCCGCAGCCCGGTCGGCACCATTTTCATCGCCGGCCGCGATCCGCGGCAGTGCCGGAGGCAGGAAGCAGGCGAGCCGGTACCAGGCCAGGCTGTCCCGCGTCGGCGCATTGCCGCTATCGACCAGTTCGGAGAACGAGACCCCCCACTGCGGGGTGCGGCCAGGCGAGCGGGTCACGGTGATCGCCGCCGGTTCGCCGCTCGCGGAAACGAGGAATATCTGCGTCTCGCCCGCACCGGCAAGGTCCCCGGCGCTGTGCACCGCTTCGCGCACTGCGCTGATCCGCGGCGGTGCGCCGCTGGCGTAAAGCTCGCGCAGCACGCCCTTGACCCGCGCATCGAGCCCCGCGTCCCATAGGAGCTGCGCATCTGGCGCGACCAGCTGCAGTTGGCCCGGGCGCCCGGCAACGGGCCGCGCGAACAGGACCACGCTCTTCTTCTTGAACTGCGGCGGCTTGCCCTTGGCATCGAGCGGCAGGTCGACGAGGTAGGTCAACGCCTCGCCCAGCGGGGCAGATCCGGCGATCAGCCCCTCGGTCCTGGCCTCGACATAGAAACGCCCCCAGCCGGGACGCAGTCCGCGGGCACGCTCGGGCTCGACCGCGGCAATCTTGCGGGGCTGCGCGCGGATCACCAGCGGGGCTGTGTCGGCAAGGTCGACGAGATCGGCATAGGTCGGCGACGGCAGCACAGCTGCGATCCGCGAATCGCCATAAGCGGCGACGGGGCCAATGAGCGCCGCGCCAAGCGCCAAAATCCCCAAGAGCTTCGATGTGAGCAATGTCATTTTATTACCTGACCTTATGCGATAGGTCCCGAACAGCACTGCCCAAGACGCAGGAATCAGCGGTTTTTCGGATTGTTTTGAGCCGGACACAAGTGAATCGCTCCTTAACCGATAAAGCGTTGCGCACTACGCTACTCGGAGTTAAGACTGGCGCAAAACCGGGCCAAACAAAAAGAAATGGCTCGCGATCTGGCTTTTGCGAGCGTCGGGCGTTCGCAGGTTTCCCGGGTTGACCCGCAGGGTGGAAAAAATAGATTGGATCGTTCGCCGTCCGGCTTTTCCGGAAGGTGGTCGTAGGGATCGGGCTTTGGCCCGGTGGGACTGAAACGGAGTGATGCGTCTGAATGGCTTACGCAGATCGTGATAAAACCGGCGAAAACACGATAGGGACGGGAATTGCCGCCCTCCTTATCGTCGTTCTCAGCTGGGCCCTGTATACGGGTCTGGCTGCCGAAGGCTTCCGCGCGCTCGTCAAGAAAGTGACGACCGTCGACATCAAGAAGGATGAGCCCAAGAAGGAGGAGAAGCCGCCGCCACCCAAGAAGGATGCAGCACCTCCGCCGATCGTGGTGCCGCCGCCGATGATGCAAATCAACACGCGGCCTCCGCCAGTTGAAACAACACCGATTCAACTGCCGCCGCCGCAGATACAGCAGCCGCCTGTGGTTGTTCAAACTCAGGCTGCTGTGGTGGCGCCGAAGTTCACGCCGACCAATCCGGTACCGAAAAGCAGTCCGGGCAGTTGGGCGACCGACAACGACTATCCGACCCGCGCTCTCCGCGAGGAACGCGCAGGCGTAACGGGCTTCAGGGTTTCCGTCGGTCCGGACGGAAGGGTTACCGGATGCACCGTCACCAGTTCCAGCGGAAGCCCGGACCTCGACGAGGCAACTTGCTCCAACGTCACTCGCCGCGCGCGGTTCACGCCGGCCAAGGATGGTGAGGGCAACCCGACCTCGGGTTCCTATTCGAACCGTATACGCTGGGTGATCCCGGCAGAATGATCTCTTCCGGGTCTCCGCCCTTCGGGAGGCGGCCCATCCACTGTTTCACGTTTTTCTCTTGAGAGGATTTTCGCATGGTATTTCAACTTCTCGCCGAAGCAGCAGCCAACTCGGCTCCGCAGACCAAGTTCGGGATCAGGGAAGCGCTGCTTCCTGAGAACGGTCCGCCAAACTGGATCGGCATCTCGGTGCTTACGATCCTGGCGGTCATGCTGTTCGGTTCGCTGTTCATCCTGTTCACCAAGTACATCGAACAGTCGAACATCATGAAGCAGTACCGCGATGGCCGCGCCAACTTCTGGCGTGCGCCCTCGCTGCGTGAAGGCGCCGCCAAGCTCGAAAAGAACAGCGCCTGGCGCCAGATCGTCGAAGACGGCATCGCCGCCGAAGACCAGCACGCCAAGATGGTCAACGAAACCGACGCGCACGAATGGCTGACCGGTTCGCTCGCCCGTTCGGAAAATTCGATCAACGCTTCGCTCGCCAAGGGCCTGCCCTGGCTGGCAACGACCGGTGCGACCGCGCCGTTCATCGGCCTGTTCGGGACCGTGGTCGGCATCTACCGCGCGCTGATCAACATCGGCATCGCCGGTTCGGCCTCGATCGACAAGGTCGCCGGCCCGGTCGGTGAAGCGCTGATCATGACCGCAATCGGTCTGCTCGTCGCGGTTCCCGCGGTGCTCGCCTACAACTACCTGCAGGGCCGCAACAAGCTCATCGCCCAGACGCTCTCGGGCTTCTCGACCGACGTGCTGGCAAACATCAACTCCAAGGGTGCCGTCAAGCCCGCCATGGCTGCTGCTCCGGCCGCCAAGCCGGCTGCTGCTCCTGCTGCCGCTGCCAAGCCGTAAGACGCCTTGCCAAACCCGCCGGTCGCCCAACCGGGCGTCTGGCGGGCGGTAATTACCGGGCCGCACAGCCGATGACGGCGGCGGTCCGGGGTAAATGCTAAGGATAGGATTTAACCAATGGCAATATCAGCAGGTGGCGGCGGCGGCGATGAACGGCCGATGTCGGACATCAACACCACGCCGCTGGTGGACGTGATGCTGGTGCTTCTGATCATCTTCCTGATTGCGGTTCCGATCGCGATCCAGACGATCCAGAAGCTCAAGATCCCGATCATGGTCAGCCAGGAATCGAAGGACAAGGTGGAAAACCTGCTGGTTACGGTCAGCACTACCGACTCCGCGGGCCGTACGGCCGGCGATCCCGGTTTCGAAGGCGCACAGACCGGCGGTGAATGCCGCGTCTACTTCAACAACGTCACCCCGGTGGACTCGAACGAATTTCTCGACATGGCTGCGAAGCGCCTAAAGTCGATCATCGACCGCGCCGGCGGGATCGATGCGATCATGGCCAACCCGGAGCTGATCCCCGAGGTGCACATCCGCGGCGACCAGAACGCGCCGTGGCGCTGTGTCGCGGGCGTGGTGGCAAACGTCCAGTACGCCGGTTATCCGACCGTCGGCTTCATCTCGAACCCGGTCGATCCGAACGGCTAATCGCCCCGGGACGGAAAAGTCCCGATGCGTGGAATTTTTCAGGAGTAACGTACAATGGCAATGTCAGGCGGCGCGGACGATGGCCAGCCGATGATGGAAATGAACACGACGCCGCTCATCGACGTCATGCTCGTGCTCCTCATCATGTTCATCATCACCATCCCCGTGGCAACCCACGCGGTGAACATCGATCTGCCGGCTCCCACGCCGCCGACCAATGTTCCACCGCCCAAGCACGACAAGAACAAGGTCTCGGTCACGCCGAGCGGCGAGATCACCTGGAACAACCTGCCGGTCGACCAAGGCCAGCTGCTGTATCAGTTGCAGCAGACCCTCAATAAGTCGGTCTATGCTATGGAACCCGAGCTGCAGTTCCAACCCGATCCGCAAGCTCCTTATGACACCACAGCCAAGGTGCTGAACACGATCAAGGGTTCGGGCGTTTCGGCCTTCGGGTTCGTCGGCAACGAGCAGTTCATCGGGTTCAACCGCGCACCAGGTACTGAGCCGCCGGCCAAGTAAGCCCAGGCTTACCGATGCGAAACAACGAAAGGGGCGGAGCAATCCGCCCCTTTTTGGTGTCCGGCGCTTCTTGTCTTATCACCTGACATTTGCATGTTATACTGTCTCATTGCTGCCAGCCAATGAGGAGTGCCGCCATGACCAGATCAGCAACTGCAACCCGGTTCGATCAACCATTCGGCGAGATGAACACCACACCTCTCATCGACGTAATGCTGGTGCTGCTGGTGATGTTCATCCTGGCGGTTCCGGCAGCGGTCAATCAAATATCCGTCGACCTGCCGGCCCCCGGACCGGTCATCGACCACCCGGTCTAACGCGACAGGAACAGGATAACGATCGACGCATCGAGCCGGGTTAGCTGGAATGATCATTTGGTCACAGCCGACCAGCTGGCAGCCCTTTTGCAAGAAACCCGAGGCATCAATCCGGAGCCCGAACTTCGCTTCGAACCGGATCCCACCGCGCCCTATGACGCCACAGCAAAGGTGTTGAACACCATCAAGCGTTCGGGCGTTTCGGCCTTCGGCTTCGTCGGCAACGACCGGTATGCCTCCTTCGCCAAGGCGGGCGCGGTCCGCTAATCCCCCTCGGCGTCGCCCACCGGATCGACCCGCATCGCCGCGCCGGCGAGGCCTTCCGCCTCGAGCAACAGCGCGTCGTCGGCCATGCCCTGCGGCATGCTCTCACGCCCGATCATCACCAGCACCGGCACTGCCAGCGGGCTGACCCGGTCAAGCTTGACATGCCGAAGCTCGCGCTCAGCGCGGGTCAGCAGATCGCCGAGCCGCCCGACATCGGTCATCCGCGCCCGCGCATCGGCCCAAGCCGCTTCGAGCAACAGGTGGTCGGGTTCGTACTTGCGCAGCACATCATAAATTAGGTCGGTGGAGAAGGTGACCTGCCGCCCGGTCTTGCGCGTTCCGGGTTGCTGGCGCTCGACCAGCCCGGCAATGACGGCAACCTCGCGAAATGCCCGGCGCAAAAGGTAGCTGTCCTGCACCCAGGCGGCGAATTCTTCGCCTAGGATTTCGGCCGAAAGCAGCGCTGCGGGATCCTCGACCGCCCTAAGCCCCCAGACCGCGATCGCATAATCGTTGGCCACGAAGCCCAGCGGCATCAGCCCGCGCGCTTCCATCCGCCGGGTCAGCAACATCCCCAGCGACTGGTGCGCCGGCCAGCCTTCGAAGGCGTAGAAAACCGTGTAGTGCTTCCCCTCGTAGGGAAAACTCTCGACCAGCAGTTTGCCGGGTTCGGGCAGTTCGCTGCGCCAGTCCTGCACTTCCAGCCATTCGCGCACGTCATCTGGGAAGCGCGCCCAGCCCGCCCGGTCAGCGAGCAGGGCCTGGACACGCCCGGACAGGTGCGTGGTCATCGCCATGCGCTGGCCCATGTAGCTGGGGATCCGCCCGACCTTCTTGGCTGCACGGACCACCAGCTGGGTGTCCTTCATCGCTTCGACTTCAAGATCCATCCCGGCAAAGCGGATCGTATCCCCGGGGCGCAGGCTCGCCGCGAAACTCTCCTCAACCCGCCCGAGCGATTTCCCCCGGCGGAAGAGCACCTCGACCATCTCGCTGTCGATGATGATCCCGGCGTTGAGCCGAAAGCGCCCGGCCTGTTCGGGATGGGTCAGTCGCCACAGCCCATCCTTGCCCGGAGAAATCCGCCGGAACCGGTCGTAAGCCCGCAGCGCGTAGCCGCCGGTGGCGACAAATTCGAGCACGCGGGCCCACTGGGCCTCGTCCAGCCACGGGTAGGCCATCGAACTGCGCACCTCGCCCAGCAGCGCGGCACCGTCGAAGGGCCCGGCGCAAGCACAGGCCATGACGTGCTGGGCCAGTACATCGAGCCCACCCGGCCGGAACGCCTCACCATCGCGCTGCCCTTCGGCAATCGCCTGTTCGGCCGCGGTGGCCTCGAGGAATTCGAAACGGTTGCCCGGCACCAGCAGCGCGCGGCTTGGGCAGTCAAGCCGGTGATTGGCGCGGCCGATCCGCTGCAGCAGCCGTGAAGAACCCTTGGGCGCACCCATCTGCACGACCAAGTCGATATCTCCCCAGTCGACGCCTAGGTCGAGGCTGGCGGTGGCGACCAGCGCGCGCAGCTCACCGCGTGCCATCGCCCCTTCCACCTTACGCCGCGCCTCCTTCGACAGCGAGCCGTGATGGATCCCCACGGCCAAGTTGTCGTCGTTCGCCTCCCACAGCTTCTGGAAGATGAACTCGGCCAGGAACCGTGTGTTGCAGAATATAAGCGTGGTCTTGTTGGCCTTGATCGCCTCGATCAGCTGCGGCACCGCCCAGGCTGCGGCATGCCCACCCCACGGTATCCGCGCGTCTTCGGGCAGCAGGATCGACAGTTCGGGCGCCGCGCCGTCCTCGCCCAGTACCAGCGACACCGCGTCGAGATCGCCCGACGGCGCGAGCCAGCCGCGAAAGGCATCGGGATGGGCCAGCGTGGCCGACAGCGCTACCCGCTGCAGGCCGGGCGATAGCGCCTGCAGCCGGGTCAGCGCCAGTGCGAGCAGGTCGCCGCGCTTGGTTGGAGCGAAGGCATGGATCTCGTCGATCACCACCCGTTTGAGGCCCGAGAACAGCCCCGCCGCTTCAGGGTAGGACAGCAACAGCGAAAGCGATTCGGGGGTGGTCAGCAACACGTGCGGCGGTTTGACCCGCTGCCGCGCCTTGCGCTCGGACGGGGTGTCGCCGCTGCGCACCTCGACCCGTATCTTGAGCCCGAGTTCCTCGACTGGCGTCAGCAGGTTGCGTTGCACGTCGTGCGCCAGAGCCTTGAGCGGCGAGACATAGAGCGTGTGCAGGCCCTCGGGCGGTGCCGCGCCAGCCAGCCGCGAGGGACAGAAGTCCGCCAAGGTCGGGAGAAACCCGCCGAGCGTCTTGCCCGCCCCAGTATCGGCGACCAGCAAAGCATGCTGTCCGCTCGCCGCAACCTCGAGCATTTCACGCTGGTGCCGCCGCACCGACCAGCCGCGCGCGGCGAACCAGTCGGCCAATTCGGGAGGGAGCAGGTCATCGGGCATTGTCCGCACTTTGGCATGGATTGCAGCCGGTTGGGAAAGGCATTTGCCGCCGGCCACCGCCACTGCCACTATCATCGCCGAACAGGGGGATTACGATGCCACACCGACCTCTCAACCAAACCGATCCGCTCGACGATTTCACCCGGCGTGACATCACGCTCAATGGCCAGACCCGGCTGGTTTACATCGCCGGGAGCGGTCCGGCGGTGGTGGTGATGACCGAGATGCCCGGGATCAGCCCGCATGTGGCGCGGTTCGCGCGGTGGGTGCGCGATGCCGGGTTCACCGTCTATATGCCGCACATGTTCGGCAAGGACGGTGCGGTGCCGACTGTGCTGAGCGCGGTGACGACGATTGCGCGGGCCTGCATCTCGAAAGAATTCCGCGCGCTCAGCGCCAATGCCTCAAGCCCGATAACCCAGTGGCTGCGCGCGCTCGCCGCACTGGCGCATGCAGAATGCGGCGGCAAGGGCGTCGGCGCGATCGGGATGTGCTTCACCGGCAATTTCGCGCTGTCGATGATGCTCGAACCCGCAGTGCTCGCCCCGGTCATGGCGCAGCCCTCGCTGCCGCTCAATAATGCAGCAGGCATGGCGATCGACCCCGCTGAGCTTGCCGCAGTCAAGGCGCGGCTGGAAGCCGAGGACCTGACCGTACGCGCCTATCGCTTTGCCGGAGACAGCTTCTGCAAAGCCGAACGCTTCGCCGCCTTCGCCGAAGCACTGGGCAACCGCTTCGAGCCGCGCGTGCTGGCGGATGAAGCCGCCAACCCCAACACCCCAATGAAGAACCCGCACAGCGTGGTTACGCTCCACCTGATCGACGAGGCCGGCCAGCCCACGGTGCAGGCGCGCGATGAGATTCTGGAGTTCTTCCGGATGCGGCTAAACGGTTAGGATGCATGGACAAATCCTTCGTCAGCTTTTCCAAATCCCTCGCCAAAAGCAGACAGTCCGGACTCGACAACGTTTCGGTCGTTCGAAGGGGATCAGTTATACTGGACAGTCACGCTAAAAGTGCCGGAATAGGTGCCGGTAGGCGTGGCCGAACTTATCGGAAAGCTGCCGCCAACCTTTATGGCCGTGGGAGGAGTTCCGGCATTGCCCAAGATGCCGCTCAGGGTCTGGACTCCGCCGCCGGTCGATGCCGTTGTCACGGTTAACGTATTCGCCCCTGAGGTCATCGTGAAGCTTGTCGGAATGGTGACCGTGATCGCCTGCCCACCCTCGCCGCTCACAGAGAAGGCGGCGGATGTTGGCGCTGGGGAAGCGAATGCGAAGGATCCGGTCCCGGTTACAGATCGAACCCCGGCCGCGGTAAGCGATACGGAACCTGAGCCGGCCGAGGGCCTGACGATCTTGCCAAACGCGATGTCGGCTGTCTTGGTGATGGTGACAGCGCGAAAGACGTTTGCCGTAGCAGTCGAACTGCCAGTGCCGGAGCCCGGATTGCCGCCAACATTTCGCGTGATGCCCACAGTATAGCCTGAGCTGGCACTGCCGGTCGTTCCGGTCGCATTGATCGGGAAATCGAACCCGATCGTGAAGCTTTTGCTTCCATTCTGACCAATCGAATTGAGCGTTATGGAAACCGGATTTGTTCCGGTCGGGCCGCTGAAGAAAGTGGCAGTGCCTGCGGTGGCCGTGAAATTGGTGAGCGCAGCCGCGCGTCCTGTCGGTGCACCCGAGGAACTGATCGTAATAACCGGCCTGTCTGTCCCGCAACCTGCCTGGTTACCGCAGCTTACTGTCACGTTAACTTGCGCTGCGCCGGTGGAAATCCTGCTGCCGCCGCCGGATTGAACGGTCACCGCGCCGGTCGAAGAGCTGATCCTGAAGGTCGTCTGCCCGGTAACCGCCGAAGCGACATTGCCCATCGCCCCGCCGGAAAAGGTCGGGTTGCCATAGGTTTGCGCGGAAGCGGGGGTAGCCTCTGCCAACGTCATTAGCAGTGCGAATCGCAAGAAATGGAGCCGGTTTCTCATTGCGCGCGCAGCTGCTTGATCACGATCTCACCGTTGACCACGATCCGGCCTCCCTTGCTTTCCACAAATACCTCGACCGGCGCAGCCAGAGTCAAGCCCAGACGTTGCACCTGCTCGGGATCGAGTTCCAGACGATAATGTCCCGGCCGCACCGATTCATAGACGGCAGTGCCATCGAATTCGGTGACTGAGGCCAGGGATTCACCGCTTTCAGGCACGAGCTTTATCCGAACTGCGGACAGGCCGACACTGGCACCATCCTCGCGACGATAGGTCAGATGAACATCGACTTCCGCAGTCGGGAAGAATGGATAGGGGAGCTTGATGACGTCCCCTGCGCGCGGCGTGAAAGAAATGACTTGTGGCGGCGAGGCGGTGAATACGGTGTCGACCGCGCTGGTATCGGTCCGAAGTATCGCCTGCTGCCCATCCCCCAGGTCGGTCACGAAAGCCCAGCCGTGTTCGTCGGTGGTGATGGTGTGACCACCGCCGAGAATCTTGATTCCCGGCAACGGCGTATCCTCCGGGCCCATCCGGTTGTCGCCGTTGTTGTCCGTAAAGGCCTGGATCGCAACGCTTCCGCCGCTGGCCGGGCCAGGCGGGGTCATGCGATAGCCGCCCCGGTAGGGATCACGGGCAAATCCGAACCGCAGTTGCAGGCCAACGCGCCAGCGCCTCATGTCAGTCGAATAGTCTCCTCCAAGTGAGGCTTCGCCAAACGGCAGGCGCGCGAATATCCTGGCTTGCACACTTGTCTGCCGTCCGCTGTCGAAGGACTCGCCAACCCCGAAGCGAAAGCCGACATCCTTTGCTATGTCGCGATCGACCGTAAACGAAACGGTTTGCAGTTTGGCGTTTGGCAGGACACCGTAGTCGGCAGAGGCGCGAAGCTGCCACTTGTAATCGACAAGTCGCGAGATGACCACGCTTCCGGTCAGGCGTTCATCCGAAAAGCCCGGCCCGGTCCGTTTGGCGTAGTCTCCGCCCAGCGCAACCAGAGTGTTGGCAACCGACAACGTCGTGCGTCCTCGTGCACTCCACGTTACGCCGCCATCGGCAAACTCGGTTCGTTCGAATTTCCCCGAAAATGGCAGACGCTGGCGAGCAAAGAACGGGACTGAAAAGTCGAGCAGCATCTGGCTATGCCGCACCATGGGACGAGCAATATCGAAAGCAGTAGCTGTCTCGTCGACAAACGCTCCGCCATATTCGCTGTGGCGGGCGATGAACGAAACTCCGCCAACCCGACCTGCCGCGCCCAGCAATAGTGCCGAGCTGCCATTAAAGTCCTGCGCGTAGTCCGCCTGGACCGAGGTTCCCAATAACGATCCGCGCAGGCCAGCCGTCACCACGCTATGCGATTTCCCAGCATGATCGCTGAACAGCCCTACTCCGCCTGCAACAGTGAGGCTGGGAGTCAGGCCATGGGCGATGTTCGCGACAAAGCGGATGTCTCCCTTGGCTTCGCCCGAATCGACCAGTTGCCCATTGGGGAATTCAATGACTGGGGAATCTTGCCTGACGATCCCGGCTTCGAATACGGTTTGGCCGGTTGCCAGCTGCCCGCCGCCGACGTTGATGACCCGGGTCCGTTCCTCGCGTTCGCCATGCGGGCCATAGGTGACCACGCGAATGACGTTGGTTCCGCGAACGAGCGGCACATCGGCGAATTCGTAGCGGCCAATTATCGGGGTGGTCTGCCCCCCATACAAAACGTCGTTCACATAAAGCTCGACGTCGTAGCCAACAGGGAGTTCCCCGCGAAGGCTAATGTGCTGGAACACACTGGTTTCGTCGATACGTGCGTTCGAAAGAGCTACACCCGCTCCACCATAGCTACGCGGGCCTACGACCAGCGATGGGGTGTAGACGTCACCGGCTGCTAGATAGGTAGCATGGAGCGGACCAATCAGCCCCCCTGTCGCGTCACGGCGTTGGAATTGCAGGCGCGCGGAAGCGGGCCGTCCTTGATCGTCAGTGGAAAAGTAGCCCGTAAAATCCGTCTTCAGCAGGTCAGCAGCAACCCGCCCTTCGAACCGGCTTGTAAAACCACCGCGAACAGTGTCCGTGCCGATCTCAGTGCTGATATCGAACGCAGGGTAACCCACCTGGCGATAGGGAGAATCGACCTTCAGCACTGCCTCGCCATCTTGCAACGGGGCATCACCTAGGTTGTAAATACGTTGCCGACGCTCTGCGCGCGATTGGATGGGCAGTTTCTCAGTTGCAATCAGCGTCACGCGATAGTCATCGGTGTCTACTTGAATCTTCAGCGGCAGAAGCCGCTCCAACACCGAGCTTTTTATATAGATTTCGGTGGGCGTTACCTTGGCACTGCCTTGTCCAAGCGTAACCTCGACTGCCCCGATTCTTGCCACCGAACTGTCGAGATCCACCGTCAGTGCGCGTCGCGACTCCCCTATGCGTCCGTGAATAGCATGTTGCTGGGGCAAGACTTCGATATCGAGATCGAGCAGCCTGGCGATCTCGCTTACGGGAAGCAGGGGGTCGGCGGTATCCCCGTAAGTAGCCATAGAATCGCTGAGTGTCGCGTGATCGAGATCGAGCGCAAACAACGTCACCGCACCCCAATCGAGCGGCGCTGTCTGCCGGGGAGGTGGCGGCTCAGGGGCTGCTTGAGAAGGCTGAGGCACGGGTTCGCCTGCGCCGAATAGCGGTTCCGGTATCTCAGAAATCAGGCATCGAGATCCAGCCGCTTCGCCGTGCTGCGAAACCAATGATCTGGTGTCGTCAAACGTCAGCGTCGAACGAAAATCGGTGGAATCGAGAGTTAGTCCCATGGCTAGGGAGCGGTATAGCTTCCGCGCGCGAGCTCCCCGCCAAGCTTGCCGTCATCCGCGATGAAAGTGATGGACAAGATTTCTCCATGGCGAAGCTCTCGCACCAGCGGAATTCGGACGTCTCGCTGATCAATTTCCGGATAGACTGCGATGCCGCGGACAAGGCCAATCAGTTCGGAATTCTTCCCCTTACCGGTGCGCACTTCAATATTGCCGTAGACCGACGCGGTCCCCGTTCGCCGCAAGGGCACCGTTAACACCGCGATCCGGCGAGGCGTTTCGCTGCCGGGCACGGCCTGCATATTATGATCGATCGCGAAAGAACCGAACGTCGCACTGCCCTTGGGACCACCGTTGCGGACGATCAGCGGAATGCTGATACCGAATACAGTGTTGATAGCGAAAGATAATTCGCCCCGAGAGTTGGCGGCAGCGTCAGCTGTAAGGCCACTGCTGGCTGGCGGCAGCGTTGTGACGGTGAGGTGAGTTCGGTATTCGCCCGCTGTTGCTGCGCCATCGGGCAAGCTCACGCGCAAACGGATGGTCTTGCCCTTGCCGGGTGCGAGGGTAACCCGGCTGGGAGTGGCTAAAAGAAGGTCACGTGCGGAATGCAGCCGGCCAAGCGGCCCTGCAGCAATTGCGCCCCTTTCCTGCGCCGAGCTAACCGGGACAATCTCGCCGCTGGGCAGCATGATGTTGTCGACCAGCGCGATATCGACAACTGCCGTCGCGTTGCCCTGGTTGAAGATATAGACTGCCTCGGTTCGCTTGCTGCCCTCAAAAATCACGCGACGCGGGGTTATGTTGAGGTTAGCTGCGCCCACGTTCGGAACGACGCTGGGCGCAGCGGCTGACGGCGAAGGATCGGGTTGCACTTGTCGTGCATTGGATTGTGCGATTGCCGCAGCCGCCGGGGCGAGCAAGCCGAAGAGAATCAGACAAGCGGCGGATTGCAATCTCCGTCTTGGCTCGATGGATTCCCTATCCCGAAATACGAACAGCGGGAATTGTGGTTTTTTCACAATGTGTAGCTCCAGTGCAATCTCAGTTGAACTGAGCCAATACCAACATGTTGCCAACTTCACCTGTTCGACGCGTATGGCCTGCAACCGGCCCAACTTCTACGAGATCGATGCTGACGACCCCGCTCGAAAGCACCACGATATTGCCGGGACCGGCGTAGACTTGCATCCCGGCATCTGGAGAACTCGCGCCGGTATGTTTGCCGAGCCAAAACAGCGACAGTTGTTCGCCCACCTGACCTGACAGGAAAATCGAAGTCAGAACCTGTGAGCGAACATCGAATGCGACCCCGACGCCAACAGGCTGAACGATCGTGACGCCGCCCGATGCGGAGCGTTGGCTCTGCGCCCGCGCGGTCCCAACACCGCCAAACATAGAAGTGACAGCAAGGGCGAGCAGCAGCCTAGCTGCTGCCGCCTGCCTGCTGCCCCATTCCATGTCGCGGCGATCCGTTCCGACCCAATCAGTTATAGGCAACACTGACGTTCAGTGTTCCGGTGTAAAGACCAGTCGAATTGGCGCTGGGAACGCTGAAATTGCCGCCAACGTTCAGCGATGCGCTTCCCGCCGCCCCCAACGCATTGCTCAGCGTGGTCGAAGCCCCGAGATTTTGAGTGGTTGTCACCGTGATGCTGTCAGTGCCATTGGTGATGGGGAAAGTTGCGGGAACGGTAACGCTGACGCCCTGACCGCCTTCACCATCGATGGTGAACTTGGCCCGCGAAGTGGTGATGCCAGAGATCGCAACCGCGCCGCTACCTGCAGTGGTCGCATCTGAAGCGTTGGTCATCGAGACGGTCCCAGTGCCGGACGATGGCTTGACCACCCGGCCGAATTCCAGATCGGCGGTCTTGGTGATCGTGATCGGACGCAACAGCGTGACCGAACCTGAAGCGCTCGTCGAGGCCGAAGCCTGAGCGTAAGCGGAAGTCGCGCCCAAGAGGCCAGAAGCCAGTGCGGCGATTACAAGAAGTTTTTTCATTTTCGTGCATATCCCTCTGTTATTATTAACAAAAATCCGTATCGATTTGATCGAGTATCGCGGTTTGCCAAAACGCGGCGGCTGCCTCGCTTGTCAGGAGATTCTCGCCAATCGACTGTATCGGTTTCCGAAAATTTTGCCCCCACGGCCAAGTCGGTAATTTCGTAGACTACGTTAAATTACGTTCTTGTCGATACCCATTCACGATCGCTGAAGTGCAAAGAAACCGGTCCCTTCTCGTGGCTGACGGACTTGTCCGCTTTCCACCCCTTATTCGCGGCTAAGCTCGCATTCGCGATTTACCGATAGCGGACAGTCGTTCAGGGCAAAGTTTGCCTGCCCAGCCTAATGGGCTGCCGGTTCCCCGCGCTCCAGCCCTGACGCGGCCAGTTGTGCATCGACATCGGCGAGCAGGCGGTCGAGGCCGGCTTGGTCATTGCTCTCGGCGCGGGCGACGAGGACGTCCTGGGTGTTCGAGGCGCGCAGCAGCCACCAGCCGTCGGGGGTGGTGACGCGGACCCCGTCGATGTCGTTGACGTCCGCACCCGACGCGGCGAGCCGCGCCTTGACCTCGTCCACCACCGCGAACTTGCGGCTTTCATCGACCTGGAAGCGCAGCTCGGGCGTGTTGACCAGCGGCGGCATCTCGCTGCGCAGCTCGGTCACCGATTTGCCCAGCCGGGCCGAGGCGGCGATCAGGCGCACCGCGGCGTAGAGCGCATCGTCGAAGCCGTAGTACTGGTGCGCGAAGAACACGTGGCCGCTCATCTCGCCCGCCAGCGGCGCGCCAGTTTCCTTCATTTTGGATTTAATCAAGCTGTGTCCGGTTTTCCACATAACCGGGTGTCCACCCAGCTGAGAGACTTTCTCGAATAGAGCCTTCGAAGCCTTCACATCCGCGATAATCGTGGCTCCGGGCTCCATTTTCAGAAGGTCCTCGGCGTAGATCATGAGCAATTGGTCGCCCCAGATCACCCGGCCCTGCCCATCGATCGCACCGATCCGGTCGCCGTCGCCATCGAAAGCAATCCCGAAATCGAGCCTTTCGCGCGCGACCAGTTCCTTCAGATCGGCGAGGTTCTTTTCCTCGGTCGGGTCCGGATGGTGGTTCGGAAAGTTTCCGTCGACATCGGTGAAGAGGGTGAAATGACGGCCAGGAAGCTTCTTGACGAGCAGTTCGAGCGCAGGGCCGGCCGCGCCGTTGCCGGCGTCCCAGCCGATCGCGAGATTGGCGAGCTTGGCCGGATCCAGTCCGGCGAGGCCTTCGACCAGCCGGTCAACATATTGCCCGAGGATCTCGCGCGACTGGTAGCCGCCGCTGCCCACGGCCCAGGCGCCCTCCGCCGCGATCCGCCCCAGCTTCTGGATATCCTGCCCGAAAAACGGCAGGCCCCGAAATACCATCTTGAAGCCATTGTAATTGGCGGGATTGTGGCTGCCAGTTATCTGAATGCCGCCCTGCACATCTTCCATTGAGGCTTCGGCGTAATAAAGCATCGGGGTTGGACCCATGCCCACGCGCACCGCATCAAGCCCGGCTTCGTTGATGCCCTTGACCAGCGCGGCTTCGAGCATCGGCGAACTCGTCCGCCCGTCATAGCCCACCGCGATTGTGCGTCCGCCGTCCGCCCCCAGCAGGGTCGCGAACCCGCGGCCGATTGCATAGGCATCCGCCTCGCCCAAGGTTTCGCCGATGATCCCGCGAATATCGTATTCGCGCAGCACGGTGGCATCGAAGGTGTGGGTCAATTGGGTCAAGGCCTAGGATCCTGTCTCGGTTCGGCTGAGCCGCGCGAGGAGGAGATCGCGCGCGGCGGTGGCTTGATGCACCGCTTCGTTGCTGCCGCCGCGATCCGGATGGACCTGGGCCAGCAAGCGGCGGTGCGCCTCTGTTATGTCGGTGC
>JANOAD010000052.1:0-2084 GCA_031410955.1 Novosphingobium sp.
GGTCAGCACCGCCATCAAGGCAACGCCGATCTGCCAGACTGCGAATTGGGGGAACCAGCCGTTGATGACCTTGGCGCCAGCAATCGCTTCGATCGCGATCACCACGACCCAGAAGTACCAGTAAAGCCAGCCGACCAGGAACCCGGCCCAGTTGCCGACCCCCTCGCGGGCGAAATCGGGGAAGGTCTGCACGCCCGGCAGCGCCATCGCCATTTCGGAAATCATCCGCATGACCAGCAGCACGAGGAACCCGGCGAGGGCATAGCTGACCACCGCTGCAGGCCCGATCGTGCTGATCGCGGTCGAGGAACCGACGAACAGGCCCGCGCCGATAATGCCCCCAAACGTGATCATCGAGACGTGCCGCGATTTGAGCGAGCGGCTGAGCTGGTCGGCTGCGCGGTCTTCGCCCATCGGTCCTGTGCTGGCCAAGAAATCCCCCTGGTGTTGTGCTGGCGGCGACAGCCCCTGGCCAATCATGCCCGAATTCTGCCCGAGCGCCATGCACAAATGCACCGCCACTTCGTGATCGACTAATGCTAGATATTAGAATGGTCGATGTTAGGCCTTGGCTGGGCCTTGGCAGTTGTCGCTTCGCCCGATTGGCTGACATAGCGAAGCTTGATCGAGAGCAATCGGGTGCGCCACATGAAATCGACGGCCAGGGCAGTAGTGATCGGGGGCGGCGTGGTCGGCGTCAGCACGCTGTACCATCTGGCCAAGCTCGGCTGGACCGACGCGGTGCTGCTCGAACGCAAGGAACTGACCTCGGGCTCGACTTGGCACGCCGCCGGCCTGCTGCCATTGTTCAATCTCAGCTATTCGGTCGGCAAGCTGCACCAGTATTCGGTCGGGCTCTACCCCAGCCTCGAGGAGGAGACCGGGCTGAGCGTCGGGTTCTCGCAGGTCTCGAACATCCGCCTCGCCACCAGCGCTGACCGGCTTGACGAGTACCACTATTACGCCGGGGTCGCGAAGACGATCGGGGTCGAGGTCAATTTCCTGACCGCTGCCGAGGTCAAGGAAATTTGGCCGCTGTGCAACACGGATGGGATCATCGGCGCGATTCAGCACCCCGAAGACGGCTATATCCAGGCCGCTGACCTGACCCAGGCCCTCGCCAAGGGCGCGCGCCAGCGCGGAGCGACGATTTATCGCAACACCGCGGTAACCGGCATCACCCAGCTGCCGTCGGGCGAATGGCTGGTTGCGACCGATCAGGGTGAAATCACTTGCGAACATGTGATTTCCTGCTCGGGCAACTTTGCCCGGCAAACCGGGGCGATGGTTGGCCTCGAAATCCCGGTGATCCCGGTCGAACATCAGTACATCGTCACCGAACAGCATCCCGCGATCATGGAGCGCAAGCGCCAGAGTCTGCCCGAAATGGGGGTGCTGCGCGAATCCGATGCGAGCTATTACATGCGCGAGGAAGCCGGGGGGCTGCTGCTCGGCCCGTACGAGGTCGGTGCGCCTGCCTGCTATGTCGATGGTCCTGACGCGAACAGCGAATACGAACTGTTTCCCGATGCGCTCGAACGGCTTGAGCCATACATTCTGGCGGCAATGGAACGCGTGCCAGCGTTTGGCGAAGTTGGCATCAAGCGGGTCTACAACGGCGCAATCGCCTATACCCCGGATGGCTCGCCGATCGTGGGGCCGGCCTGGGGCCTCAAGAATTTCTGGCTTAACGAAGGCCACAGCTTCGGGGTCACTGCGGCTGGCGGCGCCGGCTGGCAGCTGGCGCACTGGATCGTCGATGGCGAACCGACGATCGACATGATGGGGGTCGATCCGCGGCGCTTCGGCGACTACGCCGGGCGCGGCTACCTGATCGAAAAAAACGAGGAAGCCTACGCCAAGGTCTTCACCGTGCATTATCCTGACGAGGAGCGCGAGGCGGCGCGGGCGCTGCGGCGGACACCGTGTTACGACCGGATGAAGGCGCTCGGCGCGGTGTTCGGTTCGGTGTTCGGCTGGGAGCGTCCGAACTGGTTTGCGCCGCAGGGCTACGCGCTGAGCGAAGCCGACCTGGACCGGCCCGACGTGCTGCTCAACCACAACCACCCGGTGACCGCTGGCGG
>JANOAD010000053.1:0-27556 GCA_031410955.1 Novosphingobium sp.
CGACGCCAGCGATGACGCTCGGCTTCACCTCACTCCCCCACCCCCAACCCCTCCCCGCGGGGGAGGGGAGTTTGGTAGACATCGCTAAAGACTGCTAAAGCCTAACCCCATGTCCGCCACCATCATCGGCCTGGCCAGCGATGCCCAGCACCGCTTCTCGAAGCAGCCGGCGGGGTCGCTCACGCTGCTCGCCGGGCTGGGCGTCGCGGGCGATGCCCACGCAGGATGCACGGTTCAGCATCTCTCACGGGTGAAGCAGGACCCGAGCCAACCCAATCTGCGGCAAGTCCACCTGATCCACGCCGAGCTGTTCGATGAGCTGGCGGGCAAAGGCTTCGCAATAAATTCCGGTCAGATGGGCGAGAACATCACCACCCGCGGGATCGACCTGCTCGGCCTGTCAGCCGGCACCCGGCTGCGGCTCGGCTCCGAGGCGCTGATCGAGATCACCGGCCTGCGCAACCCCTGCCGCCAGCTCAACGGTCTGGCTCCCGGATTAATGGCGGCAACGCTAGACCGTGATGCGGACGGCGAACTGGTCCGCAAGGCCGGGGTAATGGCGGTGGTGATCACGGACGGGGAGATCGCGGTCGGAGACGCAATTGCGCTTGAATCGGTTCCGCTGATCTTTGAGCCGCTGGGCCAGGTCTAGGTTGCGCGGACAAATTCGGACCTGAACGAATGGTCGCGCTCCGGCGTCCGCCTTTACATGGTCTGTGACTGCCAGGGGGAGGAAAGCGGACTCTCAGACAGCCTCGGTTGAGGCATCCTGAATGTTAGCCGCAACATGAGACACGGACACCTTCGTTCCAGGATTGTTGTCAGTAACATCAACCGTGGCAGCCAACTGCCCAGCTAATGCGTTGACAATACCGGTCCCGAGACCGGGCTTGGCATCTGCATGATTGTCCGGCAATCCGCACCCATTGTCGGATACGGTCAGAACCCAGCCCGATGCATTGGCGGCAAAGGTCACGTCGATGTGGCACTGCTGCTGCGCCACATCGGGAAACGCGTGCTTGAGCGAATTGATCGCCAGCTCAGTAACGATCAGCCCCACGCTTACCGACCGGTCCGGGCTCATTACGCTATCGTCTGCTGTTACATTCAGGACCAGTTTGCTGGGATCGGCAATCATCGACGCGCCGATGCTGGCGCACAGATCTGTCAGGTATGGGCGCAAGGCAACGTCGCCTGTCGCGCTCGAAGCCAGCAACCGCTGCAATGTGGCAACCGACATCACCCGGTGATGGGCGTCTTGCAGGTGAGTGCGGGCTTCTTCCGATTGCACCTTGTTGACGCGCTGCATCAGGACGCTGGCGATGATCTGCAGGCTGTTGGCTACCCGGTGGTTCAGTTCCTGCCGGAGGAGCTGCTTTTCACGCACGAGTGAATCGTTCTTCTGGACCTGGACGCGAGCCGCATTTTCGGCATCGCGCATGGCAGTGATGTCCGAGACAGCAAGGACAAGCCGCAATGCATCATTATCGTCATGGTCGAGCGCGTGTGCGTTCAGAATCAGGATTCGATCCGGTTTGTCTGCGCGCTTCAGCTCGAACTCATAGGCGTCGATCGCCGCGCGCCCGCTGGCGGTTGCTTCGAGCAGGGAGCGCAACTGCGGCTTGTTCCATTCACCCTTGCCTAGCGCAAACAGCGATGTGCCGACCACGGCATCGATGTGTAGATCGAAAGCGCGGCAAAACGTCTCGCTCGCGGCTTTGACGACGAGTTGATCATTGAGCAGAAGCAAAGGCATGGCTGACGACATAACCAGCGCCATGCCGAGGCTACTCGAGTGTTCAGGATCAAAAGGCGTAAAAAATTCCATGGCCGGAGCCTTCGGATACCGGAGGCTCGCGGAGCGAAAGCCATACCCGGGTGCCTGTCAAGCCGCTTTAAGACTCGCAGGACTTAATAATTAGAGCAGATTTGGGCCCAGAGGTCCTATTCAATCACTTGCTGGATCGGTCGCCGGTGACAACGGCCCGGCTTCGATCAGCAGGTTGGACATCGCTGTCAACATCTGCGCGTCGGCATAAGGCTTTTGGAGTAGAACGCTGCCGGGGACACCTTCGACGGTCCAGTCAGCGGCGCTGTCACCGGTCACATAAACGACTGGAAGGTTGGCAAACTTGCGGCGAGCATGACGCGCCACCTCCCACCCATTCGGACCCGCGCCCAGCCGGATGTCGGTGATCAGACCTTGCAACTGCTGAGCGTCGTCGATGTAGCCCATTGCTTCACGTCCGGCGCTGCATTCTGCGACCGCAAAGCCGCCAGATTGCAGAGAATCGGCTAAACCCATGCGGATCAGCACCTCGTCTTCAACGATAAGTATCGGCTGCACCACTTCCACGAGTTTAAACGCTCCTCCCGCGCTTTTAACGGACAGCCGCCGATTTGGTTTCAAGGCTAGACGAAATGGCACCGTTAGTCACCCCGGTTCACGGTGCTTGAGACGGTTTCGGCTCGAATCCAGACAGTCAGCTGTTGCTTGAAAATCCTGAAAAGCGGTGATGAGGGCGGGTGCTGTCGAAGAAAGATCGGCGATGTCATAGTTTTGGCCCATCACAAGGCTGAGCGCACAATGTAAAGTTACGTTGCCGTCATGTTCGCGCTGTCGTTACCAGGCCTGGCGATAGAGCGCTGCTATTTCTTCGGCCGTTGGCACGCGCGGATTGTTGGCGGGCGAACCCGAACCAAGCGCCTGCTGGGCCATCAAGGGAATCAGGCTGTCCCAGCGCGCGCGCGCGATGCCATAGGCGCGGGGCGAGGGCACTTGCAGGTCGGCGTTGATCCGGTGCAGCGCTTCCACCAGTCGCCCGACCGCGCTCTGGTCGCTCTCGCCGTCTTGCGCGAGCCCCATCGCCTTGGCGCACTCGGCATAGCGCGGCAGCGCGGACGGGGCTGACCACTGCGTCACCACCGGGAACAGCATCGCGTTCGAGAGCCCGTGGCTGACGTGGAAATGCGCGCCAATGGGCCGGCTCATCCCGTGGACCAGCGCGACCGAGCTGTTCGAGAAAGCGATCCCCGCCTGCAGCGCGCCGAGCATCAGCGCCTCGCGCGCGGCGCGGTCGTTCGGATCGGCGCAGGCACGGGGCAGGTTGGGCCAGATCAGCCGCATTGCCGACAGCGCCATCGAATCCGCGAACGGATTGGCGCGCTTCGAGACATAGGCCTCAACCGCGTGAACCAGGCTGTCGATCCCGGTATCGGCGGTGAGCCGCATCGGTTTGGTCAGCGTCAGCTCGTAGTCCACGATCGCGATCTGCGGCAGGTAGGCAAGCCCCGCACAGAGCATCTTTTCGTCGGTCTCGGCATCGGTGATCACGGTGAAGCGGGTCGCTTCGGAGCCGGTCCCAGCGGTGGTCGGGATCGCGATCACTGGCAGGCCGGGCTGGTCTTCCTGATGCGGTGCCTTCAAATCGGGGATTGCGCGGTCGCGACGCACCGCGATCATCTTGGCGCTGTCGATCGGACTGCCCCCGCCGAGGCCGATGACGCAATCGTGGTCGCCGCCTTCCAGGAACGCGCAGCCGGCGTCGATCGAAGTCACGGTGGGATCGGGCACAACGCCGGTGAACGAGCGCGCGGCGATCGCGGCATCGCTCAGTAGAGCCTCGACCCGGCCAAGCACGCCTGAACTTTCCATCCACGCATCGGTCACGATCAGCGGGCGCGACAGGCCCGCCGCCGCCAGCACTTCGGGCAGCTCATCCAGCACCCCGCCGCCGATGCGGATCGTGCGCGGCAGGTGGATCGCGGCCATCAGCTCAGCAAGTGCTCGATGCCGTAGAACCGCGCGGCATTGCCGGCATAGAGCGCGGCCTTGTCTTCGGCTGAAGCGCTGCGGGTCAGGTGCTTGAAGGCGTTCCACAGTACCGCGTAGCTCGCGCCCCATTTGTCGACCGGGTAGTTGCTTTCGAACATCGCGCGCTGCGGGCCGAAGGCTTCGATGCAGGTTTCGATGTACGGCCGCCACATCGCCGCGAGCACTTCGGAAGAGAGCCCCGCAGCCGGACCGTGGTCAGGCATCCCCGCGAACGACATCGCCAGCCCGCCGAGCTTGACCATCACGTTCGGGCACTGCCCCAGTTCCTTGACCATGGCGCGCCAGGTGTCGAACCGCTCGGGCAGCTTGCCGTGATAGCTCGCCATGCCGAGCGGCGTGCCGCAGTGGTCGAGCACGATCGGCTGGTCGGGGAATGCGCGGGCCAAGCTCAGCACATCGCCCAGCTGCGGTTCGAGCAGCCAGGCATCGAAGGTCAGCCCGCGCTTGCCGAGCTCGGCAAAACCCTCGCGGAATCTGGCATCGAGATAGAGGCCTTGCGGTGCATGGAATGGAGGGCCGAGCACCTCCGGATCTGCGTCCCAGGCCGCGGCGTGGCGGATGCCCTTGAAGCGTGGGCTTGCCGCCATCAGAGCATCGAGCACCGCGCCCGCCGCGCTGCCGCAGGTCAGGTCGGCATGGCCGATGATCGCCTCGCACAGCCGCGCCGGGCCGTAGAGCCCGCTCGCGCTCTGTGCCGCGACGCCATTGACGAACTCGACCTCGCCCACGACTTTCAATTCGTCGCTCGCCGCCGAATTGTAGAACGCGCCGCATTCCATGAACACCGTGCCGACCACGTTGTGGCCGCAGCCGATCTCGGCCTGGATCTCGTTGAAGGTGTAATAGGGCGACAGCGCGATCGAGGCGATGAACGGGTGCAGCGGCTCGGGGAAGGCGCCCATCAACGGGCGCAGGTCCCACAGGTGATGATGTGGATCAATGATTGGCAGCTCGGGCTCGAGTATCGCTTCGCTCATGTCAGGTCTCTCCACTCTTTGGCTGCAGCTTATGACCGCCTTGGCGTTTGACAAGCGCTGATCGGCTCCGCATTAACCGTTCGATTAAAAAAGTGGAGAGAGCCATGGCAGCCGATACCGATTTCACTGGCAAGCGCGTGCTGGTGGTGGGCGGATCGAGCGGGATCGGTAACGGCATCGCGCATGGTTTCCGCCAGCGCGGCGCCCAGGTCCACGTCTGGGGCACCCGCCCCACTCCTGCCGATTATGACCCGGCTGACGGCTCTGACCTGACCGGTCTTGGCTACACCTGCGTCGATGTCGGCGATCCCGATGCGATCGACACAGCGCCGCTGCCGTTTGACGACCTTGACGTGCTGGTGCTGTGCCAAGGCACGGTGGTCTACAAGCGCGGCGAATTCGCGCGCGAAGGCTGGGACCGGGTCATGGCGGTCAACTTGGACAGCCTGATGCACTGCGCCAACAAATTCCGCGACCAGCTCGCGGCGGCGCGGGGCTGCGTGATCATCGTCAGCTCGATCTCGGGGTACAAAGCCAATATCGGCAATCCGGCCTATGCCGCTTCGAAGGCCGGGGCGATCAGCCTGACCAAGACATTGGGGCAGGCCTGGGCACCGCTCGGCATCCGGGTCAACGGCCTCGCCCCGGGGCTGGTCGATACCAAGCTGACCAAGGTGACAACCGACAATCCCGAGCGGCTCGCCGGCGCGCTCGCCCGCATCCCCGATGGCCGCATGGGTACGCCCGACGACATGGCCGGCACCGCAATTTTCCTGGCGAGCCCGCTCGCTTCCTACGTGACCGGACACACGATTGTAGTCGATGGCGGTCTCTCACTTTGAAAAGGCTCTGCCCATGAATTTCGAACACAGCGACAAGGTGAGAGAGCTGCTGGCCAAAGTTAGCGCGTTCATGGACGCGCATATCTATCCCAACGAGGAAGCCTACCATGACTTCGTCACCGATCCGGCGAACCAGTGGCAGGAATGGCCGGGGATGGAAGACTTGAAGGCCAAGGCGCTTGCCGAAGGGCTATGGAACCTGTTCTTGCCGCACGAATACGGCGCGCTCTCGCCGGGGCTGACCAATCTCGAATATGCGCCGATCGCTGAGCTGCTCGGCCGCGTGCCATGGTCCAGCCAGGTGCTCAACTGCTCGGCGCCCGATACCGGCAACATGGAGGTGTTGGCCAAGTTCGGTTCGCCCGAGCAGCAGGACAAGTGGCTTAAGCCCTTGCTCGACGGCACGATCCGCTCGGCCTATGTGATGACCGAGCCGCAGGTGGCTTCGTCCGATGCGACCAACCTTGAACTGTCGATCACGCCCGACGGCGACGACTATGTGCTCAACGGGCGCAAGTGGTGGATTTCCAACGCGATGCACCCGCGCTGCGACATCTGGATCGTGATGGGCAAGACCGATTTCAGCGCCCCGCGCCACGCTCAGCATTCGCAGATCCTGGTTGAGCCGGACACCCCGGGGATCACCATCGTGCGGCACCTCACGGTGTTCGGTTCGCACAATTCGCCCGGCGGCGAATGCGAACTGCGTTTCGACAATGTCCGGGTGCCACGCGAGAACCTGATCCTCGGCGAAGGCCGCGGGTTCGAAATCGCGCAGGGCCGCCTCGGGCCGAGGCGCATCCACCACTGCATGCGCTCGATCGGGCAGGCGCAGCGCGCGCTTGAGATCATGGCCCGCCGCGCCGATAGCCGCACCGCTTTCGGCAAGAAGCTCGCCGACCAGTCATCGATCCGCCAGGACATCGCGCGCAGCTTCTGCGAGATCGAAATGGCGCGGTTGCTCACGCTCAAGGCCGCCGATGCGATGGACCGTTATGGCAACAAGGTCGCCAAGGACCTGATCGCCGCGATCAAGGTCGTCGCCCCGCAGATGGCGCAGACCGTGTGCGACCGCGCGATCCAGGTCCACGGCGGCATGGGCGTTTCGGACGATACCCCGATCGCCCGGTTCTTCACGCTCAATCGCTTCGTGCGCATCGCCGACGGGCCGGACGAGGTCCACATGAGCCAGCTCGGCAAGTCGAAGATCAAGGAATACGTCGCGATGAACGAGCGGTAAGGCAATGAAAGCCCTGACATACCATGGCGCCCGCGATGTGCGCTTCGAGACGATGGACGACCCCGTCCCGCAGTCAGACCAAGATGCCGTGGTTCAGGTCACTGCCTGTTCGATCTGCGGCTCGGATCTGCACATCTACCATGGCCACGGCTTCTCCGAAGACGTCGGCTTCTGCGTCGGCCACGAGGCGGTGGGCGAGGTGGTCGAGGTCGGCCGCGCGGTCAGCCGGATCAAGGTCGGCGACAAGGTCATGCTTCCGGCAGCGGTCGGCTGCGGTGCCTGTCGATCATGCCTGTCGGGAAACGTTGCCAATTGCGAGTTCGGGGCGGGGGCCTGCTATGGCCTTTCGGCGCGGCTGCAGGGCTCGCAGGCCGAAGCGGTGCGGGTTCCGGCGGCGGACATGAACGCGGTTCCGGTGCCTGACGGTGTCTCGATGGACCAGGCGCTGATGATGACCGATGCGCTTGCCACCGCATGGTACGGGGCGCGCCGCGCCGACATCAAACCGGGCAGCAGTGTGGCGATCATCGGGCTCGGCCCAATCGGGCTGATGGCGGTGGAAGCCGCTTTCGTGATGGGCGCACACGTGGTCTATGCGATCGATCCGATTGCCGAACGCCGCGCGCTGGCGGCCGAGAGCGGGGCGATCGCGCTGCATCCACAGGACGCGCTCGAGACGATCCGCGAGGCGACCCACGGCAAGAAGCTCGAATGCGTGGTCGAGGTGGTCGGCAGCGACGCCACGGTCGATCTGGCGCTGCGGCTGGTCGCGCGGCGCGGCACCGTCTCGGTGATCGGGGTGCAGCAATCGAAGCGCTACGCCTTCCCGCTCGAACGTGCGTTCGGTGCCGGCCTGACCTTCCGCGCAGGGACCTGCTCGGTGCCCGAGGAACTGCCCACGCTGTTCCCGCTGGTCCAGTCCGGGCGGCTCAAACCCGAAAAATACATCAGCCACCGCCTGCCGCTGAGCGAGGGGGCTGAGGCCTACCGCTTGTTCGAAGCGCGCGAGGCGGGCGCTCTCAAGATGCTGCTGCTGCCCGATTAATCTAATTGAATTGCCTCTTCGCAAGGTTTACAATATTCTTTCTCGAATTACGATTGCCAGACAATGGCAATCTATTTTTGGGATGGGGCAGTTATGAGCAATTCGAATTCGGCTATTTCCCGCAGAAATTTCATTGCCACAGCATCTGTTAGTGCGATTTCCGCGACTATGTTTAATTCGTCGTCGGCTGGTGCGGCCCCCAAGCCTGCGGCAAAGTACCGCCGCTACAATGTTGCAAGTCCTCAAGGGCAGAAGGCGCTGGCCAGCTACGCCAAAGGTGTAGAGGCGATGCTGAAGCTGCCGCCCACGCACCCGCATAACTGGTTCCGCAATGCCTTCATTCACTTCATGGACTGCCCGCACGGCAACTGGTGGTTTTACGTGTGGCACCGCGGTTACCTCGGTTATTTCGAACAGACCATACGCAAGCTGAGCGGCGATCCTTCGTTTGCCATTCCGTACTGGGACTGGACCCAATCGCCGCAGATTCCCGCTGCCATGTTCGACGGCGTTCTGGATCCAGCCAACGCGGCCTTTGCTGCCACGACGGAAAATCTTGCGGTGTTCGCGGGCGCCATGCGAGATCCACTGCGGGGCTATATGGATACCCTGACCCCGGCCCAGGTGGAGCAACTGGTCACACGCGGCTATTCCAGCCTCGACCTGCTTTGGAATGACGTGACCGGCTATAACCCGCAAACCAAAACCGCCGTGTCGGGCAACATGGCCTATGCCAACCCCTGCGGCGCGCGGTTCCTGACTCGATCGAACCCGAAACTCGACGCCAAGACCGCGTACGATTGCGGCTCGTTCGTCGTCACAACTGGATTGCTACCGAAACAGTTCTGGAGCAGCGACACCAACGCCAGTTTCACCAGCAGTCGTACAGCGTCGCACACCACCGCGCCTGACAACACGAACAAGTTCTCGATCCTTGAGGGCATGCCGCACAACAAGACGCACAACAACGTCGGCGGGGTTGGGCCGCTAGATCCTGGGCCTTACGGCAACATGGCCAACAATCTGTCTCCGATCGATCCGCTTTTCTTCCTGCACCATTCGAACATGGATCGGCTGTGGAGCGTGTGGGAACAGAAGCAGCAGCGGCTCGGTTTGCCGGCCCTGCCGACCGGTGCCGATCTGGATGCGTTTGCGAATGAACCGTTCCTGTTCTTCGTCGACAGTGACGGACAGTTCAAGTCGAACGCCAAGGCGGGGGATTTCATCGACACCGCGGTATTCGGCTACGACTATGAACCGGGCTTTGGCAGCAGTCTTGCCAGCGGCAGTCTTGTTGAGGCAGCGGTCGGGCGCGGCGCAAAAGCCCAGATCCTGGCCACCTCTTCGGGTGACACATGGTCTGCGAGCGTCCCTGCTGCAGCGGTTACTGGGCATCTCGCGCAGACCGGCAGCCCACTCGTTGCCGAAGTTACCTTGACCCGGCCTACCGGGCCTAGCGATCCGCGCGAGTTCGACGTGCTGATCAACGCCCCCGATAGCGTCACTGCGGTAGAGGCGGGCAGTCCGTACTTCGCCGGAACGATCGCTTTCTTTGGGCCGGTCATGAGCCATGGCGGCCATGCCGCGCATATGTCGGGCGACACGACTTTCGCTGTGCCGATTCCACGTCAGCCGGTGCTGTTTTCGGCAATCAAGGGTGCTGCTTCACCATTAAGGGTGCGCGTGGTGCCATCGAAGGGCGCGCTGTCATCACCCACCGCTCCGACGCTCAAAGCGGTCACAATCAAGACCCTTTAGGAAACACGGGATAGCGCGTGTTCGCGGAGGCGGAGAAACGATCCGGCAATTGCAAGTTGCCGAAAGACTGAGGGGAAACAAACATGGAAGAGTTTCCGTGGATCGGAAAAACCTATCTAGTCGATTTCGTGCAGTGGCGCACGCGGCTGCAGTTTCATTCGCCGACGTCGCTGACCTACACCGGGGTCAAGCAAGACGGTTCGCTTGGCGCATCGGAAACGGTGACGATCGCGATCGATCCGGTTCGCGACGGCTTGTTTCTGGTTACGTGGCAAGAGGGTGACAAGACCACCGTCGTCCATTTGGAGGACTACCGCGAAATGAAGATCGTCACACACATCACATCGCCCGATGGCAGCTTCGACATTTTTCACGGCACGATGACCGAAATCGCGGCTTAGGATGCGTCGATGACCCGGATCTGTATTCCGGTCTACGACCATATCGACATTCTCGACGTTGTCGGTCCCTTCGAGATGTTCGATTGGGCAGGGTTCGCGGTCGATATAGTTGCAGTCCGGCCTGGCACGGTGCCAGTGCGATCGACGTCGCCCAACGCGCTAGGCCTGTCCGTCAACAAGAGTTTCGCCGATGCGGGCGCGTGTGACGCAATGTGGGTGCCAGGCGGCGATCCCGCTGTACTCTCGGCGATGATCTACGGGTCGGATCAGACCTACCTTGACTTCATTCGGACGCAGGCCGCCCGGTCAGACTATGTCTGTTCGGTGTGTGAAGGCGCGATCCTTCTGGCCGCGGCGGGTCTGCTCGATGGCTACAAGGCGACCACTCATTGGGCATTCGAACCCTGTTTTACCGAGCGCTACCCTGCGGTCGAACTGGTGCCTGACCACCCACGCTATGTGTTCGATCGCAACCGGCTGACTGGTGGCGGAATTTCGTCCGGGCTCGACGAGGCGCTTGCGCTGATCGAGCGTCTGGCCGGCACTGCCGCCGCCATCGAAGTGCAGCAAACCACGCAGTACTATCCCGATCCGCCGGTACACTCGCAGATCCCGGCACCACCGGATTTCTGCTACGTGCCCAAATCCTAACAGCGAACGGCTTCATTCGCTGCCGGCGCTGTTCCCGCTGGTCCAGTCCGGGCGGCTCAAACCCGAAAAATACATCAGCCACCGCCTGCCGCTGAGCCAAGGAGCCGAGGCCTACCGCCTGTTCGAGGCGCGCGAGGCCGGGGCGCTGAAGATGGTGCTGGCGCCGGACTAGCAACCGCTGCTACTTCATCAGGCGCATGCTGAGCGAATCTAACGACAATCCCGCCTCACTCGAACGCGCTGCGCTGTCGCGCGCGCTGGTTCGCGTCGCCGGGCAGGACCGCGCTGCCCTTCAGGAAGTCTATCGCCGCACCTCGCGGAAACTATTCGGCATCTGCCTACGTATCTTCGGCGAACGGGCCGATGCGGAGGACGCGATGCAGGACGTATACATCACGATCTGGAACCGCGCGGGCAGCTTCGATCCGGCGCGCGGCAACCCGATTACCTGGCTCGCCACGCTGACCCGCAACCGCGCGATCGATATCCTGCGCGCCTCGGGCCGCCGCCCCACCGCGCCGATCGAGCTTGCCGCCGAAGTTGCCGACGAAAGCCCCGATGCCGAGGCGCAGCTGCTTGAAGCGGGCGAGGACGCGCGGATCAATCACTGCATTGAAGGTCTTGCCAAGAGCGACGCGCAGATGATCCGCACCACCTTCTTCGAAGGCTCGACTTATACCGAACTCGCCGCGCGCATCTCGCTGCCGCTGGGCACGGTCAAGAGCCGGATCCGCCGCGCGCTGCTCAAGCTCAGGGAGTGTCTGTCATGAACGATGACGACGACCTGCTCGCCGCCGAACTGGCGCTTGGCCTGACCGGCGATGCCGCAGCGGTATCGCGCCGCGCTCAGGACGCCGCCTTCGCAGCGCGCGTCGAATGGTGGGAAGCGCAATTTGCCGGGCTTGCCGCGCCGCTGGGGGTCGAACCTTCGGCGCAGCTGTGGCCGCGCATCGCCGCGCGGCTGCCGCAAAATGACAATGCCCCAAGCAGCGTGCTGTGGTGGAAGCTGACCAGCGGCGCGCTGGCGGCGGTTGCTGCGCTCTCGCTGTTCATGCTTGCTCAGCGTCCGCAGATCGAACTGCCGCCGCAGCCCGGCGCGCCGGCGGTGGCAAGTCTGGCCGGCGAGACGGGCAGTGCTCTGGCGATCAGCTATGATGGCACGTCGCGCCGGCTCACGATTGCACCGGTTGCGCTCGATCCGGGGCAGGGCGATGCCGAGTTATGGGTTATCCCCGTAGGTGCCGAAAAGGCAGTTTCGCTGGGCGTGTTCGATGCGCACAAGCCGAGTTCGCATCAGCTCGATCCGGCGCAGGCGCGACTGGTGTCAGCCGGGGCGACCTTCGCGGTTTCGCTCGAACAGCGCGGCGGGTCGCCGACCGGGCAGCACGTCGGACCAATCGTGGCGGCGGGCAAGCTCGTCGAAACATGATTTTTTTAAGGGTGATGCATCCGCGCGGGTAAGTGCGCCGTACCTTGAATGCTGGAGCCAATGGACGCCCGGCACTCAAGGAGAATTACCCGATGAAGCTCAAGCTTGCCCTGGCCGCCACTGCGCTGGCCCTCGTCGTCAGCCCGGCTATTTCGAAGCCGATGATGCACTACCCGATGGTTGGCGGTGCCGCGATGTACCCGACCAAGAATATCGTCGAGAATGCGGTCAATTCGAAGGATCACACCACGCTGGTCGCCGCAGTCAAGGCCGCCGGCCTGGTCGATACGCTGTCGAGCCCGGGACCGTTCACCGTCTTTGCACCGACCAACGCTGCCTTTGCCAAGCTCCCTGCAGGCACCGTCGACACCCTGCTCAAGCCTGAAAACAAGGGTACGCTGACCGCCGTGCTGACCTACCACGTGGTCGCTGGCCGGGTAAACAGCGGCCAGCTGATCAAGATGATCAACGTCGGGCACGGCAGGGCCGTCATCACCACCGTCAACGGTCAGAAGCTGACCGCGCGCAAGAAGGGCAGCATGATCACCCTGACCGACGCCAAGGGCGGGGTCGCAACCGTTACCCAGGCCAACGTCATGCAGTCGAACGGCGTGATCCACGTGATCAACCGCGTTCTGCTGCCGTAACTCGACCAGGCACCCGCGGCCTTGCCGCCGCGGGTGCCTGGACGGGCCTTGCCGGTGATTGCCCCCCTCGGTCACCGGCGGGTTCGTTCTGATCAGGCCATGGCATTCGCCGCGCTGAGTACGGCGCGGACGCTGGCGGTGGCGACGTCCTCGTCGATTCCGACGCCCCAGACGGTCTTTCCGTCGGGCCCGGTGCATTCGACATAGGCGGCGGCGCGCGCATCCGACCCGGCGGTCATCGCGTGTTCGGTGTAATCCTTCACGTCGAGCTTGACCGCGAAGCTCTCCGCCAGCGTCGCGACGACCGAGCTGATCAGCCCGTTGCCGCGGCCCGAGACCGACTGCTCCCTGTCATCGACTGCAATCTTGCCCGCAAATACCCGGGTGCCGTCGCTGGCCTTGCTCTCCTCGTAATCAACCAGCTGGAAGTGTTGCGGGGTACCGACGTGGTAGACGCGCTGGAACACCTGCCAGATATCCTCGGCAAACAGCTCGCGGCCGGCAGAATCGGCCAGTTCCTGGACATGGCCCGAAAAATGCGCTTGCATCCTCTTGGGCAGTTTAAGCCCCTGATCCTGTTCGAGCACCCAGGCGAAACCGCCCTTGCCGCTCTGCGAATTGACCCGGATCACCGCCTCGTAGTCGCGGCCTAGATCGGCCGGGTCGATCGGCAGGTAGGGCATCTCCCAGGTCTCGTCGTTCTGCTGCTCGCGCGCGGCAAAGCCCTTCTTGATCGCGTCCTGATGGCTGCCCGAAAACGAAGTATAGACCAGCTCGCCCACATAGGGATGGCGCGGGTGAATCGGCAGCTGGTTGCAGTAGGCGACCGTCGCGGCGATCTCGTCGATGTTCGAGAAATCGAGACCCGGATCAACGCCTTGCGTGTACATGTTGAGAGCGACTGTGACCAAATCGCAGTTGCCGGTCCGCTCGCCATTGCCGAACAGGCAGCCCTCGACCCGGTCCGCCCCGGCCATCAGCCCCAACTCGCAGGCGGCGATGCCAGTGCCGCGATCGTTGTGGGTGTGCAGGCTGATCACCACCGCATCGCGGTTCGGGATCATACGCCCGAACAGCTCGATCTGGTCGGCATAGATATTGGCGGTCGCGCATTCGACCGTCGCGGGCAGGTTGAAGATGATCGGCTTTTCAGGCGTCGGCTGGAGCACCTCCATCACCGCCGCGCAGACCTCAACCGAATATTCGACTTCGGCGGTCGAGAAGGTTTCGGGGCTGTATTCGAAAGTCCAGTCGGTGGCATGATACTTGGCTGCTTGATCGCGCAGCACCTTGGCGCCTTCGATGGCAATCTGTTTGATCTCGTCCTTGCTCATCCCGAACACGATCCGTCGCCACGCGGGCGAGACCGCGTTGTAGAGGTGGACGATGGCCTTGCTCGAGCCTTCGAGGCTGGCAAAGCTGGTCTCGATCAGATCGCGGCGCGACTGGGTCAGGACCTGGATGATGGTGTCGTCCGGCACCTTGCCGTTCTTGACCAGCCCTGAAATGAAATCGAAATCGGTCGCTCCCGAAGCGGGAAAACCGACCTCGATCTCCTTGCAGCCCACTTTGAGCAGCAGGTCGAAGAAGCGCAGCTTCTTTTCCGCGCCCATCGGGTCGATCAGCGCCTGGTTGCCATCGCGCAGGTCGGTCGAAAGCCAGCGTGGGGCCTGGGTAATGACCTGCGACGGCCAGGTTCGGTCAGGCAGGTTGATCGGCGGGAATGCGCGGTACTTGGCCGCGGGGTTCTTCAGCATGGTCATGGTGTGGATCTCTGGATTGGCAGTTCGGCTACGGTGCTGAGTTTTCTCTCCCTTGGGTGCCGCCAGGTGCCGCCCAAGTGACACACCAGCTCACGCCCAAGGGCGGATAAGTCGCAGGGTAAGGCCAAGCAGGGTCTTCATGGGGCACAGCCTATGGCGAGCCGTTCGCGGCTTGTAAAGCGGCACTTGCACGGCGGCGCGCGACGCGCCACAAGTTGCGGCGAACAACCGATCTTGCTGGCAGGAACACAACGATGGCGGACTATTCACGCACCCTGACGGGCTTCGACACTGCGCGGCTTGCGCGGATCGATTCGTTCGTGAAAGAAAATTACCTCGACAACGGCAAATTGCCGCATGCCCAGGTGCTGGTCTCGCACCGCGGCGAGATTGCGCATTTCTCTTCGCAAGGCACCGCCCGCGAAGGTGGAAAGGCGATCGACGAGACCTCGCTGTTTCGCATCGCCAGCATGACCAAGCCGGTCACCTCGATCGCCTTCATGATGCTGCTGGAAGAGGGCAAGGTCGCACTCGACACCCCGGTCCACCGCGTGCTGCCCGAATTCCGCGAGCTGGGCGTGTACAACGGCGGCGGCGGCGGGGTTCCCTTCGCGACCAAGCCGCTCAGCCGGCCGATGCTGATGCTCGACCTGCTGCGCCATACCTCGGGGCTGACCTATGGCTTCCAGAACCGCAGCAACATCGATCTGGCGATGCGTGAGGGCAAATTTGAAAATTGGCACGGCAACCTCGATCTCGACGGGTTCATCGCCGCGCTGGGCAAGCTCCCGCTGGAATATTCGCCGGGCGATGAATGGAATTATTCGGTCTCGACCGACGTGCTCGGTGCGGTGGTCGCCCGGCTTGAAGGCAAGACGCTCGACCAGGTCTTCGCTGACCGGATATTCAAGCCGCTGGGCATGGATGACACCTTCTTCGCCGTGCCCGACAGCAAGATCGACCGGCTGACCGATTGCTACACCTTCGTCCCCGGCAAGGGCAAAGTGATGTACGATCGCGGCGCGGAGAGCGCGTGGAGCCGCATGCCCAAGCTGCTGTCGGGCGGGGGCGGGCTGGTTTCGACGGCGCTCGATTATCACCGCTTCTGCCGCATGTTACTGGGTCATGGCGAGCTCGATGGGGTACGGATCGTCGGGCGCAAGACGCTCGAGCTGATGACGATGAACCACCTGCCGGGCGGGTCTGACCTGTCGACCATGTCGCGCTCGCTGTTCAGCGAGGCGGCCAATGCCGGGACCGGGTTCGGACTCGGTTTTGCGGTCAATCTCGATCCGGCCAAGTCGATGGTGCCGGGTTCGGTCGGCGAATTCTACTGGGGCGGGATGTTTTCGACCGCGTTCTTCGTCGATCCGGTCGAAGAGGTGATGATGGTGTTCATGACCCAGCTATCGCCCAGTTCGACCTATCCGATCCGCCGCGAGCTCAAGACCCTGATCTATTCGGCGCTACTATGAGCGCGGCCATGAGCGAGGGCGCGCCGCCGGTCGATTTATACGAAACGATGGGGCTGGAACGGATCGTTTCGGTCGCGCCGGAGGGCCGCGCCGTGCTCGAATACCGCGCCACACCGGCGCAATGTCACTCGGGCGGGGTAGTGCAGGGTGGCTTCGTCACCGGCTGGATCGACGCGGCGATGGCGCACGCGGTGATGGCGATCCCGGGCGACGAATTGGTGCCGATGACGCTCGAGATCAAAGTCAGTTTTTTCGCCCCGACCCGGCCCGGATTGGTGCTCGCCGAGGCCTGGGTGGTGCAGGGTGGGCGGCGCACCGCCTTCGTTGAGGGTACACTCAGGGACGCCGCCGGGACCTTGCTGGCCAAGGCGAGTTCGACGATCACCATGGCCAGCCGCGCCAAGGTTGAGGCTGCAGCCAAGGCGGCGGTGGGGACATGAGCGAGGTCCGGCCATTTACCCTGGCAGTACCCGAAGCGGCATTGGATGATCTGCGCGTAAGGCTGGCGAACACCCGCTGGCCCGAGCGCGAGACGGTGGACGACTGGAGCCAAGGCACCCCGCTCGCCGAACTTCAGGCGCTGTGCGACTATTGGCAGCACGGCTACGACTGGCGCAGCTGCGAGGCGCGGCTGAATGCGCTGGGTCAGTTCAAGACCGAGTTGCAGGGGCTCGACATCCATTTCCTGCATGTCCGCTCGCCGCGCGAAGATGCGCTGCCGCTGCTGATCACGCACGGCTGGCCCGGTTCGGTGGTGGAATTCCTCGGGGTGATCGACGCGCTGACCAATCCGCCGCCGGGCGAACTGGCGTTCCATGTCGTCGCACCCTCGCTGCCCGGGTTCGGCTTTTCCGGCAAACCGACCGAAGCGGGATGGGGCGTGCCGAAGATCGGCTTCTGCTGGATCGAGCTGATGGCCCGGCTGGGCTACGCTTCCTGGGTTGCACAGGGCGGCGATTGGGGCGCGATCGTGACCACCGCGATCGGCATGATCAAGCCGCCGGGCTGCCTTGGCATCCATCTCAACATGCCGTTTGCCCGACCGCTGCCCGAGGAGGTCGCTGCGCCCGATCCGGCCGACCTCAAAGCACTCGCCGCGCTCAAGCACTATCAGGAATGGGATTCAGGCTATTCCAAGCAGCAGAGCACGCGGCCGCAGTCGGTGGGTTACGGGTTGGTAGACAGCCCGGCGGGGCTGGCCGGGTGGATCTTCGAGAAGACGTGGGCCTGGACCGACAATCGCGGCTCGCCCTACGACGCGCTGAGCAAGGACCAGATCCTCGACAACATCATGCTCCACTGGCTTCCGGCGACCGGGGCATCATCGGCACGGATCTACTGGGAGAGCTTCAATGCCACCGGGGAAATCGCGGTCGAACTGCCTACTGCGGTCAGCGCATTTCCCAAGGAAATCCTGCCCGCACCCCGCAAATGGGCCGAGCGGACCTATCGCAACATCGTCCATTGGGGCGAGATGGAACAGGGCGGGCATTTCGCCGCGTGGGAACAGCCCGAGGCCTTTGTCCAGGAGCTCAGGACGGCCTTCGCGCTGATGGTCTGATCATTTGTGGACGAAGGTGGCGGCGATTTTCAGATCGACCGTATCTCCAACGAGCCGCATATCGGCAACCAGCCCGAAATCGCTGCGTTTGATCTGAGTGGTCCCTTCGAACCCGACGTTGATCGCGCTGCCGAGCAGGCCCTTGCCCGCACCAGTGAAACGGGCGGCGATGGTAACCGGGCGGGTGAACCCATTGAGTGTGAGGTTACCGGTCACCATGGCGCTCATACCGTCAGCACCGGGGACAACCTTGGTCGAAATGAACAGTGCATCGGCAGGCTTGGAGCCGAAATATTCGGGCTTTCCGTCACTGCCGCCGGGCATAAGCAAATGACCGGTGAGCCCCTCGCTGGTGGTCAATATCTTGCGCACCGGGATGCGCACCCCGACCTGCGCCTGGTCAAGATGAGCCGGATCGATGGCTAGCGTTCCGGTGATCGCGCCGAACAGCCCGAACACGTCGGTGAAGCCCATGTGATTGATGCGAAATTCGACCATCGTGTGTGCGGGATCGGTGGCATAGGTTCCGGCCGTCACGCGCGAGGGATCGGGCTTGCCCGGTAGCTCTGCCGGAGCGGCACCCAGCGTTGCGGCGGCGAGAAGGGCGGTCAGGGCAAGCAGGGGGCGCACGGCAATCTCCCGGTTAGGCAGGGACGTCATGCCCAGCTGGTGCCGCAGCGGTCAACTCCGCTGCAGCAGGCGGCATTAGTTTTTCGCCTGATCGACCAGCTTGTTGGCGCCGATCCACGGCATCATTGCTCGCAACTGGGCGCCGGTCTTCTCGATCGGATGCGCCTCGGCCGCCTTGCGCGCCGCCTTCAGCTCGGGCTGTCCGGCGCGGTTATCGAGCACGAAGTTCTTCACAAAGCGGCCCGACTGAATGTCGGCCAGCACGCGCTTCATTTCGGCCTTGGTCTCGGCGGTAATGATCCGCGGACCGGTGGTGATGTCGCCATACTCGGCGGTGTTGCTGATCGAATAGCGCATGTTGGCGATGCCGCCTTCATAGAGCAGGTCGACGATCAGCTTGGTTTCGTGGAGGCATTCGAAATAGGCCATTTCGGGCGCGTAGCCGGCCTCGACCAGCGTCTCGAACCCGGCCTGGATCAGGTGAGTGCTCCCGCCGCACAGCACCGCCTGCTCGCCGAACAGGTCGGTTTCGCACTCTTCCTTGAAGTTGGTCTCGATGATCCCGCTGCGCCCCCCGCCGACGCCGCTGGCATAGGCGAGGCCGATGTCATGCGCGTTGCCGCTGGCGTCCTGGTGGACCGCAATCAGGCACGGTACCCCGCCGCCCTTCACATATTCGCTGCGTACGGTGTGACCCGGGCCCTTGGGCGCGATCATGATCACGTCGAGGTCTGCGCCCGGCTCGATCAGCCCGAAGTGGACGTTGAGCCCGTGCGCGAAGGCCAGCGCCGCGCCGGGCTTCATGTTGTCCTTGAGGTCATTTTCCCAGATCGCAGCCTGATGTTCATCTGGCGCGAGGATCATCACGATATCCGCCCACTTGGCGGCTTCCTGGTTCGACATGACCTTGAAGCCTGCAGCCTCGGCCTTCTTGGCGGTGGCCGACCCGGCGCGCAGCGCGATCGCCACGTCCTTGACCCCGCTGTCGCGCAGGTTCTGCGCGTGGGCATGGCCTTGCGAACCATAGCCGACGATCGCGATCTTCTTGCCGGTGATCAGATTAAGATCGGCGTCGGCGTCGTAAAAAACCTTCATGAGAAAACCTTTTTCTATACTCAAGTTATCGTGTGGCTTAGGGCTATTTTGGCGGCCATATCCCGTCAGAGACATATGACAGCTTGTAGTCGCCATTGCTGGTTTCGGCAGCACATTCGACCAGGACAGGTCCGGCATTAGGATTGGTGTAGGTGCACTTGCCCTTGGCCTTCAGCTCAATTGGCGGCGAAAAATCAGAACCTGTCAGCAGAATCATCGAAACGTGGAGAACCGCGATATTTCCAACCGCAGCGGAATCTTTTCCACGAAAGGATATCCCGCCTTTGCCTTTGATCGTCGCAATGAAGCTGGAATTGCCGCTCGCGAAAGCCATGTTGATCAACTCTGGCTCGCAGTCCTTGGTCAGATCGCCTTCTGGCGTAACCAGCAACTTGCAGGTGCCGTTCAATTTAAAGGTGTTTTGCGTCGCGTTTTTCAGCATGGCTTCAAAAGCTGCATCACCTTTCGGGGCTGCGGATTGGGCCTGAGCATTTGCACTTGCAGTCAGCAACAATGCCGAAATGATTGTTCTGTGCATCACGCCGCCTCGGCCCCGCGCATCATCCCGACCACGCCGGTGCGGCCAACTTCGACCAGTCCCAGTTCGCGCATCAGGGCGATGAAGCGGTCGATCTTGTCGGGCGCGCCGGTCAGTTCGAACACGAAGCTGCTGGTGGTGGTGTCGATTACGCTGGCGCGGAACACCTCGGCGAGGCGCAGCGCCTCGACCCGGGCATCGCCGGTCCCGGCAACCTTGACCAAAGCCAGCTCGCGTTCGACGTGGTCGCCGGCTTCGGTCAGGTCGATCACCTTGTGCACCGGGACGAGCCGCTCGAGCTGCGCATGGATCTGGTCGATCACCGCGGGCGGCCCGTGGGTGACGATGGTGATCCGGCTGACGGTGTGGTTCTCGGTAATGTCGGCCACGGTCAGGCTGTCGATGTTGTACCCGCGCGCAGTGAACAGCCCGGCGATCTTGGCGAGAATCCCCGCTTCGTTGTCGACGATCACGGTCAACACATGGCGCTCGGCCGCTTCTTTTTTGATTTTCACAGCTTGTGCCCTTGTAAACTGAAGCAAGGCGAGTGCGTGTGCTTCGACAGGCTCAGCATGAGCGGGTTTGGCGGCTTGAGGCCAATAAAAAGCCCGCTCAGCCTGAGCCTGTCGAAGGCCACGCGCTGGCGTTTGCCCATCACACCAGCGCCTTTGCCGCGTCGTCCATCGTTCCGGCCACCTGGTCGCCGTAGAGGATCATCTCGGTGTGCGCAGCCCCGCTCGGGATCATCGGGTAGCAGTTGGCTTCCTTGGCGACGCGGCAATCGACGATCACCGGGCCGTCGTGGTCGATCATCGCCTGGATGCCAGCGTCGAGCCCGGCCTGGTCATCGATGCGGATGCCCTTCCAGCCGTAAGCCTCGGCCAGCTTGACGAAGTCGGGCAACGAATCGCTGTAGCTTTCCGAATAGCGGCTTTCGTAAGTCAGTTCCTGCCACTGGCGGACCATGCCCATCCATTCGTTGTTGAGGATGAAGACCTTGACCGGCAGGCGGAACTGGCTCGCGGTACCGAGCTCCTGAATGTTCATCTGGATCGAAGCGTCACCGGCGATATCGATCACCAGGCTGTCGGGATTGCCGCACTGCGCGCCGATCGCTGCAGGGAGGCCGTAACCCATCGTGCCCAGCCCACCCGAAGTGAGCCACTTGTTGGGGCCGAAAAAGTGGAAATACTGCGCCGCCCACATCTGGTGCTGGCCGACTTCGGTGGCGATGATCGGGTCGCGGTGCTTGGTCAGTTCGTACAGCCGCTCGACCGCGAGCTGCGTCATGATGGCGTCGGCGTTCTGGGGATAGGCCAGGCTTTCGCGCGCGCGCCAGCCGTCGATCCGCGCCTTCCACTCGGTCAGGTCCTGCGCCTTGCGGCTCCCCCAAGCGGCGATCAGCTGTTCGAGCACCAACGCGCAATCGCCCAGGATTGGCAGGTCGACGGGGACCGTCTTGTTGATCGAAGCACGATCGATATCGATGTGGATCTTGGTCGAATTAGGCGAAAATGCGTCAAGACGCCCCGTGACCCGGTCATCGAACCGCGCGCCGATGCAGACCATCAGGTCGGCCCGGTTCATCGCCATGTTGGCTTCGAAGGTGCCGTGCATCCCTAGCATGCCGAGCCAGTCCTCGCTGTCCGCCGGGAAAGCGCCGAGGCCCATCAGCGTCGAGGTCACCGGCGCGCCGGTCAGCTGCTGCAGTTCGCGCAGCAGCTCGGTCGCGCGCGGGCCAGAGTTGATCACTCCGCCGCCAGTGTAGAAGATCGGCGCCTTGGCATTGGCGATCAGTTCGATCGCCTTCGCGATGTCGCGGTCGCTGCCAGTACTGGGCGGATTGTAGCGCTGGCGGCGCTGCGGCGGGCCGTCGCTCAGCCGGGCCGAGGCGATCTGCACGTCCTTGGGGATGTCGATCACCACCGGGCCGGGGCGACCGGTGGTGGCAATCTGGAACGCCTCGTCGATCGTCGCGGCGAGTTCGGCCGGGTCTTTGACGAGGTAGTTGTGCTTGGTGCAGTGGCGCGTGATGCCGACGGTGTCGGCTTCCTGGAACGCGTCCGAACCGATCAGCGCGGTCGAAACCTGCCCGGTGATCACCACCAGCGGGATCGAATCCATGAAGGCATCGGCGATGCCGGTAACCGCGTTGGTTGCGCCGGGGCCGGAGGTGACCAGCACCACGCCGGGCTTTCCGGTGGACCGGGCATAGCCTTCGGCAGCGTGCGCCGCACCGGCTTCGTGACGGACCAGGATGTGGCGGATGCGGGCGTCGCCGAACAGCGCGTCGTAAATCGGCAACACCGCGCCGCCGGGATAGCCGAACACGAATTCGACCCCCTGCCGGACCAAGCTTTCCACCAGGATACTGGCGCCGCTGCGCTCCTCGTTCACGTCGTTACCTTCCGTTCGCCCTGCCGAGGCCCCTTAATGGATCGACCCGGCGCAGTCACCCGCGTCGGGTCTCCCTCTCCAAACTGGGGCCTTGAGGCAAGCGCCGATCTGGCCGGAGCCTCTATGTAACAGGATATGTCATGTCAAGGCCTAATAACGTAATAAAGAAACAAATATGCCTTCAGGATCGAAACTTTCCGCTTCAATCCGCGGCCAGTCGTCAGGAGACTGGTTGCGCAGCCAGGTAAATTGCCGCTTGGCGTAATTGCGGGTCGCCTGTTGCCCCATCCGCAGCATTTCGTCGCGGTCCCACCGGCCGGCGAGCCAGCCGGCGATTTCACTCACCCCGATCGCGGTCATCACCGGCAGCACCGGATCGAGTTCACGCGCCAGTAGCCGCTCGACCTCTTTCACCGCCCCGCGTTCGAGCATCAGCGCAAAGCGCTCATCGCAGCGCGCGTACAGCCACTCGCGATCGGGCAGCAGGATCGCGGGATGCAGTTCGACCGCCTCTGCGATCCCGCCGCGCAGTTCCCTTTGCCAGGCCTTGAGCGAGCGTCCGGTCGATCGCACCACTTCGAGCGCGCGGGCGAGCCGCTGCCGGTCGCCGCGATTGAGCTGGAGCGCATAGCCTTCATCCTCCCGGGTCAGCGCGAGATAGAGGGCAGGGGCATCCATCGCCCGCACCTCCTCACGCACCGCATCTTGGATCGGTGGAACTGGGGCGATGCCGTTGAGCAGTGTGGCGATGTACATTCCGGTGCCGCCAACCACGATCGGCACGTCTCCAGCAGCATGGCAGGACGCGATTTCCTTCTTGGCCTCTGCGGCCCAATCGGCGGCGGAGCATGCATCAGCGCCGTCCCATGTGCCGAACAGGCGGTGTTCGATGCCCTCCATCTCTTCCGCCGAGGGACGCGCGGAGAGTATGGCAAGGTCTGCGTAAACCTGCGCGCTATCGGCGTTGATCACCACCGCGCGCCTGTTCCGCGCCTGCAGGGCTAAGGATAGTCGCACCGCCAGATCGCTCTTGCCGCTGGCGGTCGGCCCTGCAATGAGCGCGAGCGGTGGCCGGGTGGCGGCTGGAGGAGAAGAAGGCGTGCTCATTGCCCGGGTGATAGCAGATCAGGCGGCCTTGTCCGCAAGCCTTGAAGGCCTGCTCGATGCACTCGCCGGACAAGGCCTGCCCGGCCAACATTCGTTCCATGCGAGCGGTGCCGACGAGATCACCTGCGCGTCCGCCGGTGCCGCTGACTGGCACCGCTTCCGCGCGACCCTCGAAGCGCACTTGCCGTCCGCCGATGTGCTGATCGCCGATCACGAACCGCTGCTGCCGGGGCTGTTCGTTTCGGACATGGATTCAACCATGATCGGGCAGGAATGCATCGATGAACTGGCCGACTTTGCCGGCTTGAAGCCGCAGATTGCCGCGATTACCGAGCGTGCGATGCTGGGCGAGTTGGATTTCGAGGCCGCGTTGCGCGAACGCGTGCGGCTGCTCGCCGGGTTAGAGGAGAGTGCGATAGCGCAATGCTTGGCGGAACGGATTCGCCCGATGGCGGGCGCGAAGACACTGGTTGCGACGCTCAAGGCCAAGGGCTGCCACACCGTGCTGGTCACCGGGGGCTTTCACCAGTTCGCCGATCCGGTGGCGGCAGAGCTGGGGTTCGAGCGTGTTGTTGCCAACCGACTGGAGGTGCAGGGTGGGGCACTGACCGGCGGTCTAATTGGCGGGATCGTCGACAGCAGCGTCAAGCGCGCCACCCTGGAGAGCGAATTCGCCCGGCTCGGGCTGGGCAGGGCGGCGCGGCGCGCCAGTCTCGCCGCCGGCGACGGCGCCAACGACATCGCGATGATCGAAGCGGCGTGCTATGGGATCGCTTACCACGCCAAGCCCAAAGCCCGCGCCGCTGCGCACGGCTGGATCGATCGCGGCGACCTGACCGACGTGCTGCGGTTGCTGGGTATTGCGGAAACTGAATGGACGGTTCGTTAGCAATTGCTGTGCTAGATCAATATTGACATCAATGTCAGTAGAGGCTATTTCGAATCACATGAACATGATGACCGCCTCGCTCGCCCCGGCCGTTGCTGCCGATGACCTGCAGCTGATCGATGCCGCGCGCCCGAAGCCGCGATACAATTTCCCCAAGGCCTGGCGTCACTTCAAGGAACTGATCAAGGACAAGGAAAACACCGCCGAGGTGGCACCGATCTTCGAATCGCTGCCCTGGCTGGGGCTTTACGATGCCGCGACGTCGTTCCTGAAGACCGAGCGCGGGCAGGCGCTGCGCAAGCGCGAACCCTCGCTGGTCGAGATCTTCGACAACCACGCCGAACTGCGCAAGATGCCCGCGGGCAGCCTCGCCCATGTCTATTGCGATTTCATGGAGCGCGAAGGCCTTTCGGCGCAGGGGCTGGTCGATGAACTCGACACGTATCGCCGCCCAGACCAGTACTTTGACGATCAGGTTACCTGGTACTTCAACCGCATGCGCGACACGCATGACTTGATGCACATCCTTTCGGGATTCGGCCGCGATGCGCTGGGCGAACAGTGCGTATTGGCCTTCACCTACAGCCAGCAGCCGGCGCTCGCGCACCTGTTCCTCGGTTATGCCGGGGCGTTCGAAATCAAGAAGCGGATGAAAACGAGCGCGCCAATTTTCGGCGCGGTGCGCGAAGCCCAGCGCATGGGCAAGGCCTGCCCGCGGCTGGTCGAACAGTCGATCCTCGATTTGCTCCCGCTGCCGGTCGAAGAAGTCCGCGCCCGCCTGAACATCACGCCGCCGAGCAAGTACGCCGAGGCGCATGCGGTGTGGCGTTCACAGGGCATCGACCCCTACGACCTGATCGCGCCGGAGCAGAAGGCGGCGTAAGCTTCGGCTTGGTCGTTCACAACCAGCTTGAAATCTGCTCCAGCGGTTTGCGCCTGGTTGCGTGGACCGGAACCGTTGCGCCAGCGGCGGGATGGCCGACAACCACCAGCATGAGCGGCTTTTCGTCCTTGGGCCGGTGACAGATTGCGTTGAGGAATTTCATCGGTGCGGGGGTGTGAGTCAGCGTCGCCAGGCCCGCTTCGTGCAGCGTAGCCAGCATCATTCCCACCGCGATCCCAACGCTTTCGGTGACGTAATAGTTCTGCCGGTTGTCGCCCGGGGCCACGCCGCCACGGCGCTGGCCGAACACCGCGATCAGCCACGGGGCCCGTTCGAGGAACAGCTTGTCCGCATCGGTGCCCAGCGGGGCGAGGGCTTCGAGCCACTCCTGTCCGGCCTTGCCGGCATAGAACGCACGCTCTTCCGCCTCAGCGCCCAAGCGGATTTCGCGCCGTTTGGCAGGCGAGGATACCACCGCGAAGTGCCACGGCTGGTGGTTGGCCCCCGAGGGTGCGGTGCCGGCCGCCAGAATAGCCTGCTCGATCACCATGCGCGGCACGGGAGAATCGGCAAATTCGCGGCAAGTGCGCCGGGTGCGCAAGCGTTCGTAAACGGCACTAGCCCGGGCCAGCAGCGCTTCATCATCGAGCTCGGGCAAAGGCGGATAGGGCAGTTTGGGGTAATCGCCGCGCATGCTTTTCTCCGGTTCCGAGAGCGGACTCAACCCTTCGTCTTGCCTTTGTGCGCGGCGATCAAGTTATCCAGCGCCTCGATCCGCAGCCGCTCCGGTGTACCCTTGGGCAAGCCTTTGAGGCGGCAGGCGGCCCACAGGCTCTTGCGCTCGCTTTCGAGTGCCTTGAGGTAGAGATCGGCCATCGGATTTTGCTTTCGGTTGCGCGGGGTCAGCGCAATTCCTTGCGGATCACCAATTTGAGCCCTGACCAGACCTCGTCCACCGAGCAGACCTTGGTGTCAACAAAACCCAGCGGTAGGCACACCGCGCGGATGGTGTCCTCGGTGATGTCGGTCGGTACTTTGGCGGCTTTCTTGGGCCAGCTGACCCAGACTTGCCCGGCGGGGGCAATCTGGTGGCGCAATTGATTCAACCGCTGTTCGAGCACCGCCCGTTCGGTGACAAAGACGTGCGCGGCATCAATCCCCTGCGCAGGATCGGCAACCGGGATCAGATCGAGCGCATAGTCGCCGATCTCCTCCGCGACGCTGTCGGGCATCGCATCGAACCACACCCGCTGGCCATCGTGCAGCCCCAACTTCAGGGCGAGGGGTTTGCCGGAGTATCCTGCGGTCATGGCGCGAACAACAGCCCGAAACGCTTTGCTTGGGCGTGCAGATTGCCGTCCTGAGTCAGGATCGAAGCATCTTCCATCAAGCGTGCCGATAGCAACACATGCACATCGACATAGCCCACACCTTGGCCTGCAAGCTTGGCCCAGAGAATGAACGCAGCAACCTCCGACAGCGTTGCCACTGCAGCAGGTGCAAGCTTACCGAACGCGGTTGGAGAAAAGGGGCCAGACTTCGGCAACCCACTAAGTAGCAATTCGCCGAACACAAACGGATGAAGCGCGATCCTGCCTTGGCCCAGCAAATCTTCCATTGGGGTCGATTCACCGCGGATATGCTCCACCCAAATCGACGTATCAACAATGACCACTAAGCTGCCGGGAACTTGCGGCGCGGCACCGGAACCTTGCCGAACCCGGGAATTGAGCCCTTGGCTTTCGCCATGCGCAACTCGACCCGGCGCTGCACAAACTCTTCCAGAGCCATGCGCATGACGGTGCTGCGCTCCTTCACGCCGCCGTATTCAAGGGCGGATTCCATCAGCTTGTCGTCGATGTTCATCGTGGTGCGCATGTGACTCAAATAGCATCAAATGATGCTGATCGCAATGCGCGTCAGCCCTCCATCCAGTCGCGGAAGAAGCTGTCGCTGGCTTCGCGCAGGGCGGTGAGCGTCACTCGACTTTCGCTGCCATCGGCCTGTTTGCGAAATGAGCACGCTTGGCCGCCGGTTTGGCCAATCGGCACCGCTGCAATTCCGACCTGCCGGGCGCGCTCGGCAATTTCACTCATGTCTTTGGCGGTGACCAGATACCTTCCTTGATCTTCGCCGAAGTAGAGCCCGGCAAGCGGAGGCAGGTTGGGCGCAATCACGCTGGTAAAACCTATGCCGCCCGCCAAAGCCATTTCGGCCATCGCCACTGCTGCACCACCATCGGCGCAATCGTGCACAGCGCTGACCAAGCCATCCGTGACCAGGCCGCGTACCAGTTCGGCGGTGGCACGTTCCATGCTGAGATTTACCTGCGGCGGATCACCTTCCTCGCGGCCGTGCAGCTCTCGCAGCCAGAGCGATTGGCCCAGGTGTCC
>JANOAD010000054.1:0-13034 GCA_031410955.1 Novosphingobium sp.
CCGGAACGCAGCGTCGAACTGCGAAAACGTTCGGAAGAACGCGTTCAAGATCCGTTCGACCTGCCCCCTTCCGACTGAAAGCCACTTTCCCATGAATCATTTCGAATACCGCGACGGCGTGCTCTACGCCGAAGACCTGCCGCTGAGCGTGATCGCTCGCGAAGTCGGTACCCCCGTCTATGTCTATTCGCGCGCCACGCTCGAACGCCATGCCCGGGTGTTCAAGGCGGCGCTGGCGCATTTGCCGAACGCGCACATCGCCTTTGCGATCAAGGCCAACCCGAACCTCGCGGTGCTCAAGGTGATGCAGCGCGAAGGGCTGGGTGCTGATGTCGTTTCGGGCGGCGAACTTGCCCGGGCCCTGCTCGCCGGCATGCCCGGTGAGGACATCGTTTTCTCGGGCGTGGGCAAGATGCCGCGCGAGATGGTCCAGGGGCTTGAGGCCGGGATCGGCCAGTTCAATATCGAGAGCGAGGAAGAGGGCGTCGAGCTGGCGGCAATCGCCGCCGCCCGCGGCCTGCGCGCAGCCTGCGCGCTGCGGGTCAATCCCGACGTCGATGCGGGCACGCACGACAAGATCTCGACCGGCAAGGCCGAGAACAAGTTCGGCGTGCCTTATGATCGGACGGGCGAAATCTACAGCCGGCTGGCGCAGCTCGAAGGGCTCGAAATGCGCGGCCTGGCGGTGCACATCGGCAGCCAGTTGCAAAGCCTCGACCCGCTGGAGACCGCCTTCACCAAGATGGGCGACCTGCTGCGCGAGCTGCGCACAAATGGGCAGAGCGTCACCACCATGGACCTCGGCGGCGGGCTGGGCGTGCCTTACCGCAAGGACGAAATTTTCCCGACGCCGGAGGAATACGGCGCGATGGTCGGGCGCGTAACCAGGGACTGGGATACCCGGCTGATGTTCGAACCCGGCCGTGTGATCTGCGGCAACGCCGGACTGCTGCTGACCGAAGTGATCCGGGTCAAGCGCAGCTCCAACCGCGCTCCTTTCGTGGTAGTCGACGCAGCGATGAACGATCTTGCGCGCCCGGCTATGTATGGCGCCTGGCATGATTTCGATGCGGTAAAGCCCAATGGCCAGAGGATGATCGCCAACATCGTCGGCCCGATTTGCGAGACCGGCGATACCTTTGCCATGGGGCGTGAGATTGACGCGGTTGCGGCGGGCGATCTGACGGTGTTCCGCACCGCCGGTGCCTATGGCGCGACTATGGCCAGTTCGTACAACAGCCGCGGCTTCGTCGCCGAAGTGATGGTCGATGGCGATCAGTTTGCCGTCGTGGCTGACCGCATCCTGCCCGCGCAGATCACCGATGCCGAACGCGTCCCGGAGTGGCTGGCGTAAGGGCCGTGAACAGCCTGCCCCTCTTCCACCGGATTGCCGGCCAGACGGTCATTGTACTGGGTGAGGGCGATGCGGCGGACGCCAAGCGGCGGCTGATCGAGCGCGCGGGCGGGGTGGTTTCAAGCGATCCCGATGCGCAGGTGCGGCTGGCCTTTGTCGCACTCGATAATCCCGAGACGACCGCTGTTGCACTCAAGGCGCGCGGGGTGCTGGTCAACGTCGTGGACCAGCCCGAGCTGTGCGATTTCACCACGCCGAGCCTGCTCGAACGCGGCGATGTGCTGATCGCCGTAGCTACTGGCGGTGTGTCCGCAGGCCTCGCAAAGCAATTGCGTTTGCGCCTTGAGGCATTGCTGCCAGCAAGCCTCGCTGCCTTGGCTGCCAAGCTGGGCAAGGCGCGCAGTGCCTTGAAGGATCGCTGGCCAGATGCGGGCGAACGCCGCCGCACGATCGATGCGGCCTTGGCCCAAGGGGGATTCCTCGATCCTCTCGATGCGGGCAGCTCCGATCGGTTCGAAGACTGGCTAGGCAGCGCTATGTCAGGCACAATTTCAGTTCTCGAATTCACCGTGACCTCGAACGATCCAGACGATCTTACTCTGCGTCAGGTGCGGTGCCTCGGCACGGCGGACGTGATCGTTCACGAACCCGGAGTACCCGATGCGATTTTGAACCGTGCCCGCGCCGATGCCGTGCGAGTGGCGCTTTTGCCCGGTCAGCCCCTCCCCGCAACGCGCGGCTCGCTCGTCGTCATTCGCTCGCGCTGAGCAGCACCTTCATCTGCGCGAGCGCGATCGGCTTGGCCGGATCGTCCTGCCAGCAGGTTGCATTGACCAGCGCCACCCGCCGCCCGGCGCGGGTCACGGTGCCGCTGGCGTAAGTGCGCTGCTCGGTCCCGCCGCGCATGAATTCCACCGCAACGTTGACCGGTTTCAGCCGCACCTGCTCGCCGCGGCGTTCAAGCTCGGCCTGCAGCGCGGCGATCGCGGCCATTTCCATCAACCCGCTCATCGCCCCGCCGTGCAGGAACCCAGGGCGGCCCGAGACGCGTTCCGAATAGTCGAACCACAGCACCGGCGCTTCGGTGCTGGCGGGGTCGATGCCGATGCCCAGAGCCTCGGCGTAGGGAGGAAGCTTGTAGCTCAAAGATAGGTCCCGTGCGTCGCCATGAAGGTGCCGGTAACATGCGCCACCGGATCGAGCGGATCGCCATCGTGGGCAATGCCGCGGATGAAGCTGATCGTGCGGGTCAGCTTGTAGCATTCGCCGTGGCCGATCACCGTCTTGCCCGGCTCTGCCGCGCGCATGTAATCGACCCGCAGGTCAAGCGTGGCATGCGGCACGAAGCGCTCGGCCAGCGTCCACACCGCCATCGAGGTGGCATTGTCCATCAGGCTGATGATCGGGCCCGAGGCGAGCACCCCGGTCTCGGCTACGCCGACCAGTTCCTCGCGCCATGGCAGCGCTAGTTCGACCCAGTCCGGCCCGTGATCGTGATAGGCGATGCCAAGCCAGCCACCGTGCCCGCCGCGGGTCATCATGCGCGAGGCGCGGCCCGGATCGAAAACGAAGTCGGCGGGCAAATCGTGCAGGCTTTTGGGAGCGTCGGCGGCGGTCATCGCGGCTTCTCTGCGGCGCGTGGGGCCGACTTACAATCTTTTAATTTCAGTTCGCGCGTCCCGGGCGTGATGAGATGTCGGCGGCACCAGGCGACGGCGCCGCGGTTCAAAACCTTGAAGGGGACAATCCATGAATCTGCCCAAGATCGACATATCCGCTCTGCCCGACCTCGATACCGTCACCGGTATGTTCGGCAGCCTGGCACATGCTGCCCACGTCCAGAGCTCGGACGATACGATCATCATCATGATGGTGTTTCTGTACGAATTCCTGCTCGACCATCCCGTCGGTTGAGCGAGGACCCCCGGCGGTAAGCGGCACGATGTACGTTCGGCCCGAAATGCAGGCGCTGCGGGAGGATGACGCCCCGCAGCGCCAGGCCCAGGCGGACCTGTCCGGGATCCTCAAAGCCTGGCGGTCCAGCCGGCAGGGCAGCGGTATCGAACAGTCCATTACTGCTTACGCAAGCGGGACGGAGATCGAACACCTCCCGCCGCTGGCACGGTTGTTTGAAGGAGACGATCCTTCGGCCAGGCGCCTGGCCGAAGATTTTACTGCCAGGTTCACCGGTGCACTCCGCGCTCACCCGTGGGGGCAGGTACCCGTGCCAAGTATACTCGACGACACGACGGCAACGCTGGTTCTGGCTTCCGCCGCCAGTGCGAAGCTGGTCATCAAGGCGATCGATGGCGATGCACTGCGCCTCCGGCCCCGCGCACTTACCGCGGCATTCTCTCCGGGAGAAACCCACGATCACGTGCTGGCCGGCTCAGGTTGCGGGCGGCGGGCGCAAATTGCCGCCGAAAGCGATGCGCGCGCCGAGCTGATCATCACCCCTTGCGAGCTTGTTCCAGGCACGATCACCCGGCGCGACGGCGCGTGCCAGTCACTGCTGATCGATAAGGTATCCGCCACTCTGGTCATATTGCGGCTACAGCGCCGACCGGACTGCGGTTCGGTAACCCGCGAATTCAGCCTTGCCGACGGCGCGATGGTCCACCAGGCCACCGCCAATCCGCGCGAGAGCCGCCTCGAACTGACCGCGGCCTTGCTCGGACGGATGGGGCGGTCCGATGCTGCACCGCTGCTCGCCGCGATGGCCGAGGAGCAGAGCGGCCTGTCGCTGCGCTGGCAGGCTTTGAAGGAAAGCCTCGGGCTCGACACGGCCGAGGGCTTTGCCGCGCTCACCCGCATTGCCGGACGAGCCGGCGACGCGCTGGCCGGCCCTGCCAACACGATGCGCAGCCAGCTGCTCGCCACCTATCCCCAACTGGAAAGGATTGCCTGATGCCGCGGATCATCGAGCTCGAAGATGCGCGGGATGCAGCGCTGGACGAGGCCGCCTCAGCCATCAGGGAGGTGGGGTTCGACCCGCACGACGAGCAAAGCCTGCACCACACCGCAGGGTGGCTAGGGCGGCTGGGCAACAACAAGACCTTCCTGGGCGACGTTCTGGTCGAGCAGCTTGCGCAGCGTCACCGTGAGGAAGTGGCCGGCAATGCCTATAGCCCGCAGGTCGTCATGCTCGTACCGCCGGGCGGCAGCTTTTTCATCCGCGCCAACATCTGGCCTTCGGCCGACGATCACATGGTTCGCGCCAGCGGCGAATCGGCCTTCGCCATCGGCCTGCCGCACGATCACAACTTCAGCTTCCTGACGCACGGCTATTTCGGCCCGGGATACTGGAGCGATTACTACGAATACGACTTTGCCGAAGTCACCGGCTATCGCGGCGAAGCGGTGCCTTCGCTGCGATTTGTCGAGCGCGCTCGGCTCGAACCGGGCAAGCTGATGCTGTACCGCGCGCATGTCGACGTTCACGCCCAGCTTCCCGCGGATAGCCTGTCGGTCTCTTTGAACGTTATGCACACAGCTGGCGCGCAAGGGTGGCTCGACCAATACAAATTCGACCTCGAACGGCGCGAGATCGCCGCGCGATTATCGGCTGCGCCAAGCGCCGCCTTTCTCAAGGTCGCCGTGGGGCTGGGGGGCGGGGAAGCGCTTGACCTGGCCCACCGCTTCGCGCTGCGCCACCCGAGCGACACCATGCGACTTTCCGCCTGGGAGGCACTCGCCGGGCGCGAGGAGGATCCGGAGGCGCGCGACCTCTTGTGGCGCGAGGCCGAGGGCGCGGGGAGCCGGCTGGTGGCGATGGAAGCCCGCGCGCGGCGGGCCGAGCTGGCGCCAGCTTAGGTAAACCCACCGGTCAGCGCGTCGATTGCTGCCTGCAGGATCACCGCTGCGGCTGCCGCATCGATCCGGGCGGCGCGCTTGGCGCGGCTCATGTCCTGCGCGATCAGCGCGCCTTCCGCGCTCGCGGTCGACCAGCGTTCGTCCCACAGCAGGATTGGCAGTCCCAGTGCAGAGAGGTTGCGGGCATAGGCGCGGCTCGACTGGCTGCGCGGCCCTTCGCTGCCGTCCATATTGATGGGCAGTCCGATCACCACGCCGCGCACTGCGCGTTCGCCAATGAGCTCCGCGATCAGAACTTTGTCCGCGCCGAACTTGCCGCGCTTCAGCGTCTTGCCCGGTGAGGCAAACCGCCAGCCGGCATCGCAGAACGCGGTGCCGATCGTCTGGGTGCCAAGGTCGAGCCCGAGCAGCGCGCCGCCTTGAGGGAGGCTATCGCGGAATGCCTCCGCGCTGGTTGTGATCAGGGCCGGGTCTGCCACGCCGTCACCCGCGTTTCGAAATCGCGCTTCAGGTTGGTCCAGTAGAGCGCATAGTCGTAGACGTGATAATTGCCGCCGGGCAGCACGAAAGGTCCCATGTCCGGCCCCGCGCCGATCCGCAGCGTGCCATCCGAATTGCAGCTCGCCCCGGCCAGCCCCGGCGTGACCTTGGCATGCTCCATCCTGAGATCGGGGACGATGGCGCCAAGGTTGGCCGAAGCCGGTGCACTCCCGCCGATCCCGCCGGTTAGCGGGTTCGTGCAGAGGATGCGGGTCGGGCTCGGCAGCGTTTCCCCCGCCGGATGGGCGAGGCGTTCGTAAGCCCGGCGCATCGTCGCGGGGTCGGCATCGTCGGTGAACGAGAGGAAACTGATCACGCAGCCGCCTTGTGCCGCGGCGGTGCAGGCAGGCAGACCAATTGCGGGAAGGTCGCGCACGGCATCGACCACCCAGCCGATCACGTAAGCGGCGACCACGCGGCGCGCCAACGGGGTTCCCCTGATCTTTTCGGCCAGCAAGCGCTTCACCAGGTAGCTGCCCTGGCTGTGGCCCGCCAGCACGATACCGCGCCCCGGCGGCTGCGCGGAGACGAAGGCATCGAAGGCTTCGGCGACATCACCGTAAGCAAGATCGAGTGCCTGACGCGCGGCAGGATCGTCCGAAACGAATGCCCCGATGGTCGCCTGACGGTAGCGCGGCGCCCAGACCTCGGCAGCATTCGCAAAGACGCTGGCATTGGCGCGCACGATGATCTCGCCGATCCGATGGGCATCGGGATCGTTGAGCGGGGCGTTCCAGTGCGTCTTCTTGAGGTAGCTGGTCGGATGGACAAAAAAGACCGCCACATCGGGCCGCGCATTGTCGGCCTGCATCCCATCGGGCTGCCATTTGACCGGATCGAGGCCGGTCATCCCGGGGCGCGAGAACCACATGGCCGGATCGGCATAGGCGTTGGGCTTGAGTGCCGGCTGGGATTCGAACTTGGTCGAGGGCGTCATCGCCATCCGGGTCATCGCTTCGGGATAGAAAGTCAGCGCCAGCCGGCCGCCGACCACCACCACGATAATGAAGGCGATGAGGTAAAGGAACTTGCGCGCCATCGAGCGGTCAGGCGCCTTCCTCGTTGCGCAGCGATTGCCGCTCGAGCGCGATCTTGAGCATGGCGACCAGTGGATCGGCGAGCATCAGCCCGAGGATCCCGAACAGCGTACCCATAATCAGCTGCATGCCGAGCACCAGCGCGGGGGCCAGGTCGGCGGTGCGCTTGGCAACCATCGGCACGATGATGTTGCCGTCGATCGTCTGCTCCGCAAGGTACACCGCCAGACAGTAAAGCCCGGTATTGGTGCTATCCGAAAAGCCGACCAGCACCATCAGTGTGCCCGAAATCGGTGCACCAATGTTGGGCAGGAAGGCGAGCAGGCCGGTCAGAAGGCCGAGCACGCCCGACAGCGGAACGCCCCACATCGCCAGGAGAATCCAGGTCGTCACGCCTTCGACTGCCATGCCGAGCAGGCGCCCGGCCAGCAGGCGGCGCAGCGTCTTGCCCATCGCAGCGGCGGTAACTTCAAAGCGGGTCCGCTCGTTGGCCGGAAGCAGCCAGGCGAAGCCGCGGCGGTAGAGGTGCGGTTCGGCCGCGATGTAGATGCCCAGCACGATGATCCCGAAGGCGGTGGTCAACCAGCCGATCACCCCGCCGACCGCGCTGGTCACTTCGCCAACCGATCCGGCGGCCTTTTCGACCAGGCCCTGCAGCGACTTGCTGTTGATCACCGCCCCATGCCCCTGAAGCCACGCGATAATCTTCAGCGTCTGGGTCTGGATCACCGCGGGCAGCTGCGCAGCCTGTTGCGCCATCGCCGATCCGGCGAAGGTTACGGTCCAGACCAGGAATACCGCAGCGACGATCACCACCATGGCGACCCGCCAGCCGCGTCCGATCGGCAGGACCCGGCCCAGCAGCCGCGCCCCGCCATCGATCATCGCGGCGAAGACCATGCCGCCGAAGATGATCAGGATCGGTTCGGCCAGGTAAACCATGAGCGCGAGACCGGCGGCCAGGCCAATCCACACTGCCGCCCGCTTGGCTTCTTTGAGCACGGCCGGATCATGGATATCCGTCGGCCCGGCATGTTCGGTGATCGGCACTTCGGCGTCGGCTGCCGTTTCCTGCTCGTCTTCGCGCGCGCGGATCTTGCGCAGCGACTTGTCGGCGGCGCGCGCCACGGTTTTTGCATTCGAGCTGCGCTTGGGGGTGCGACTGGCCGGCGGCATCATGGTTCCTTCACCAAGTGAACGGCGCGCAGGCTGGTCCAGGTGCGGCCCGAACGCAAGGCGGACCACCAGGTCAGCGGATTCAAGGTCTGGCTGCCGTCAAGCGAGAAGGTAACGAATTCGGCGCGTCCACCCACATCGGACAGGGGAACCGGTCCGCCAAGCCCTTCGGACAGGATCGGGACGCGGCTGTCGGCCGAATGGTCGCGGTTGTCGCCCATCAGAAAGACGTGGCCGGGGGGCACGACGATCTCGTCCATGTTGTCGAAGGCGTCGTGCGGGTTGTCCTTGATGATCAGGTAGGTCGCCCCGCCGGGCAGGACTTCGCGGTAGGCGGGAAGCTCGATCACCCTGCGCCCCGAGGGCAGCGTGATCGGATCGGTGCCGAAAGCGCCATAGCACCACGCCTTTGCCATATGCTCGTCGCACATCAGCCTGGGATCAGCATCGAGCTGGACATTAGGCTCGGCCATTTGCGGGACTGCTGTGCCGTTTAGGATGATCTGGCCGTTGACCATGGCGATCCGGTCCCCGGGGATCGCGATCACCCGCTTGATCAGGTCATCGGTGCGGTTCTTTGGCACCACGATCACGATATCGCCGCGCTTGGGGGTGCCGGGCAGGACGCGCCACTTGCCGCGCTGCAGCACGTGAAAGCTCGCCGAAGCCCAGTTCCAGCCATAGGGGAATTTCGAAACGACCAGCCGGTCGCCGACCAGCAGATTGGGCATCATCGAGATCGACGGGATGTAGAACGGCTTGGCGATGATGCTGTGGAAGGCGAGCACCGCGAGCAGCATCCACGCGAGCCCGCGGATCTCACCCAGCCAATCAACCTTATCGGCCGTGTCGCCGGTCTTCGCGGCGACGGCATCGGCTCCGGCCGAGGGCGCGGGTTCGGGCGGGTCAGTCAATTCAGTAGTGTCGGTCAAAGTCTGCGGGCCTCTATCACCACGAAGGCCTGCGCCCAGGGGTGGTCGTCGGTCAGGGTAAGGTGGATCACCGCCTCATGCCCTGCGGGCGTGATCGCGGCAAGGCGGGATGCGGCACCACCGGTGAGCTGCAATGTCGGTGCTCCCGAAGGCGCATTGACCACGCCGATGTCCTTCATGAACACCCCGGCCTTGAACCCGGTTCCCACCGCTTTCGAAAAAGCCTCCTTGGCGGCGAAGCGCTTGGCGTAGGTCCCGGCGCGGGTATAGGGCCGCCGTGCCGCCTTGGCGCGTTCGACCTCGGTGAACACGCGCAGTTCGAAGCGCTCGCCCCAGCGCTCGAGCGAACCCGCAATCCGCTCGATGTTGCAGAGGTCGGAGCCGATGGCGAGGATCACGACGACCCCCACAGGTCGTCGCCCCGGACTTGATCCGGGGTCCCGCTTCTTGACGCAGCAAGGCAGCGGGATTCCCGCATTCGCGGGGATGACGAAAGAGTTGAAATATTGGCGTCGCTCACCGCACCGCATCCATCAGTTCGCGCATCCGCAGCACCGCCGCCTCCAGTCCGGTAAAGATCGCCTCGCCGATCAGGTAATGCCCGATGTTGAGTTCCGCCAGTTGCGGGATCGCGGCGACGGGCTGGACGTTATCGTAAGTCAGCCCATGCCCGGCGTGCGGCTCGATCCCGTTCTTGGCGGCGAGCGCGGCCATGTCGGACAGGCGGCGCAGTTCCACCGCCTGCTGCTCGCCCACGGCGTGGGCATATTTGCCGGTGTGCAGCTCGACCACCGGCGCGCCAAGCAGCATTGCGGCCTCGATCTGGCGTTCTTCGGGGGCGATGAACAGGCTGACGCGGATGCCTGCGTCGCTCAGCCGCGCCACTATGGGAGCGAGCCGGTTGTGCTGCCCGGCAGCGTCGAGCCCGCCCTCGGTGGTGCGCTCCTCGCGCCGTTCGGGGACGATGCAGGCGGCGTGAGGGCGATGGCGCAGCGCGATCGCGAGCATTTCATCGGTCGCTGCCATTTCGAGGTTGAGCGGCAGACTGGTCGCGGCCTGGATGCGGGCCAGGTCCTCGTCGCGGATATGGCGGCGGTCTTCGCGCAAATGCGCGGTGATCCCGTCGCCGCCGCATTCGGCCACGATCTGCGCGGCACGGACCGGATCGGGATGATCCCCGCCGCGCGCGTTGCGAATGGTGGCAACGTGATCGATGTTCACGCCAAGGCGGAGGCGGGGGATCATTATTTCGCCCGGCTGCCCGGCTTGATCGCTTCGCTGGCCGCGAGTTCGGGCGGGAGCTCGTCCGGCCCATAAGTCGGGAAGTTGATCGCGATCAGCGGGAAGAACGGCACCCCGAGATCGACAGCTCCGGCTGAGCGGTCGACCAGCGCGGCCGCGGCGATCACTTCGCCGCCGGCATCCTCGATGCAGCGAATCGCCTCGCGGCTGGAGAGGCCGGTGGTGACCACGTCCTCGACCATCAGCACCTTGTCGCCTGGCTCGAGCGCGAAGCCGCGGCGCAGTTCGAAAGTGCCCTCGGGCCGCTCGACGAACATCGCGTCGACCCCCAGCGCGCGCCCCATCTCGTGCCCGATGATCACCCCGCCCATCGCCGGGGCGACGACCTTGCCGATATCCTTGCGCAGCTCGCGCGGGATGCGCGCGGCGAGCGCGGCGGCCAGCCGTCCGGCGCGCTGCGGATCCATCAGGACCCGGGCGCATTGCAGATAGTGGGCGCTGTGGCGGCCCGACGAGAGCAGAAAATGGCCTTCCAGCAAGGCTTTGCTGGCGCGGAACTCTGCCAGCACGTCTTCATCCTGCATCGTAGTCAAACGTCCTTCAGCCGATTTGCCATGTGCAAAGTATGCCCATTGGGGAAGCTCGCAAAAAATCCCCCTAGAGGCGCTTGAGGTGCCCGTAAAGCGCGCGTATAGGCCCCCCTGAAATTGACAACTCCCAAGGGGGCGAGGGAGGCATTCATGGCTTCGGATCGCCCTGACTAGCGAAAGCAAGAGGAACGATGACAATCGGTCACACTGTCCGCGAAGCGGGTCACGCGATCAAGGCACTGGCGTTTGGTCTGGCGCTGCTGGCAGCGCCGGGTGCGGCGCTTGCCGCCCCTGCCGCGGCTCCTGCCCCGGCTGCCCCGACGTCGCCGGCTCCGGCCAATGACAACGCCAAGGCGGCAGCAGCACCGGCGGCCTCCGCCGTGCCCGCCGCTCCGGCGACGACCGCTCCAGCGGCCCCGGCAATCGATCCGAACAACCCGCACTTCAAGGTTGCCCCCGGCGGCTACACCCCGCTTCCCGCAGTGCAGGGCGTCGGCATGCCGATCCCCGGCGCGTTAGACGTCCAGGACCAGTATTCGCCGCTCGGTCACCGCGCCAAGGCGATGCACGACTGGCTGATCTGGGTGATGGTCGTTATCACCGCCTTCGTCCTTGCGCTGCTGCTGTACGTGATCGTCCGCTTCAACAAGCGGGCCAACCCGGTCCCGTCGAAGACCGCGCACAACACGCTGCTTGAAGTGGTCTGGACCGGGGTGCCGATCCTGATCCTGGTTGCCATCGCGGTGCCTTCGGTCGGCCTGCTGCGCGCGCAGTTCAAGCCCGCTCCGAAGGACGCGCTGACGATCAAGGCGGTCGGCAACCAGTGGTACTGGACTTACGAATATCCCGACAACGGCAAGATCGAGGTAATCTCGAACATGCTCAAGGAACCGGGCGAAACCCAGCCGGGTGAAAAGCCGCGTACCGATGCCGACGGCCCCGAGCACCTTGCGGTCGATAACCGCATGGTCGTGCCGGTGGACGAAGACATCCGCCTGCAGACCACCGGCGCCGACGTGATCCACGCCTTCGCGGTACCGTCGCTGTGGTTCAAGCTCGACGCGGTCCCAGGCCGGCTCAACGAAAAGGTCCTGCGGGTCGAAAAGCCGGGGGTCTATTTCGGCCAGTGCTCCGAGCTGTGCGGGGTCAAGCACGGCTACATGCCGATCGTGGTCGAGGCGCTGCCGCGTGACAAGTTCAATGCCTGGGTGATCGCCCAGGGCGGCACGATCGACGGCGCTCCCGCCGCCGCTCCGGCACCTGCCCCCACCACTGCCGCTCCCGCCGCCGCCAAGCCGGCCGCCTGAGCTCAACGACTTTAAAGGACAGAGGTTCAACCCATGGCCACCACCGCCGACCACTTCCAGGCACACGCCGAAGAGCACGGGCACCATGACCACAAGCCGGGCTTCTTTGCTCGCTGGTTCATGTCGACCAACCACAAGGACATCGGCACGCTGTACCTGATCTTCGCGATTTTCGCGGGGGTTATCGGCGGGGCGATTTCGGGGCTGATGCGGCTCGAACTGGCGCATCCGGGGATCCAGTACCTCGGCTCGATCGCGTCATTCCTTGGTGAAAGCAATCCCAGCTTCGATACCCAGCTGCACCTGTGGAACGTGCTGATCACCGCGCACGGTCTGATCATGGTGTTCTTCATGGTCATGCCGGCATTGATCGGCGGCTTCGGCAACTGGTTCGTGCCGCTGATGATCGGCGCGCCCGACATGGCCTTTCCGCGGATGAACAACATCTCGTTCTGGATGACCGTCGCAGGCTTCTGCAGCTTGATGATCTCGGCTTTCGTGCCGGGCGATTCGACCGGTAACGGTGCCGGGATCGGCTGGACCGCCTATGCCCCGCTGTCGACTTACGGCGCGGTCGGGCCGGCTACCGACTTCGCGATCTTCTCGCTCCACCTGGCCGGTGCGGCCTCGATCATGGGCGCGATCAACTTCATCACCACCATCTTCAACATGCGCGCGCCGGGGATGACCCTGCACAAGATGCCGCTGTTCGTGTGGTCGGTGCTGGTCACCGCGTTCCTGCTGCTGCTGGCGCTGCCGGTGCTCGCCGCGGCGATCACCATGCTGATCACCGACCGCAACTTCGGCACCACCTTCTTCGACTACAAGGGCGGCGGCGATCCGGTGCTGTTCCAGCATCTGTTCTGGTTCTTCGGCCACCCCGAAGTTTACATCATGATCCTGCCGGGCTTCGGCATCGTCAGCCAGGTCATCTCGACCTTCTCGAAGAAGCCGGTGTTCGGCTATCTCGGCATGGCCTACGCGATGGTCGCGATCGGCGTGGTCGGCTTCGTCGTGTGGGCGCACCACATGTACACCACCGG
>JANOAD010000055.1:0-1756 GCA_031410955.1 Novosphingobium sp.
GGGCTCAATCGCTACGCGGCGCAGCACCCCGCCGAGGTCAAGATCGCGCGGCTGTTTCCGGTCAACGCGACCGACATCGCCACCGGCTTCGCGCTGCGCCAGCCGTTCTTCTTCGGGCTCGACCGGGTGCTCAAGCCGCTGACCGAAGGCGCGGCGTTGCGCCCCGAGCATGGTCCGTCGCTGACCGGCCAGCCCGCACTGACCACAGAAGCGGGCGGCGGCGATCAGCTGGTGCCGTCAAACCCGATGCCCTTGCCGATGGGCGAAACGGCCGAGAATTCCGGATCGAACGCCTTCGCCATCGCCCCCAAGCGCTCGCCCGACGGCACCACCCGGCTGCTCTCGAACAGCCACCAGCCCTACCGGGGCGGCGTCGCTTGGTACGAACTGGTGATCGAGAGCGACGAGGGCTGGCACTTCGCCGGGGCGACATTCCCCGGATCGCCCTACCCGTTCCTTGGCCACAACGAGAACCTCGGCTGGACCAACACCGTCAACCGCCCCGATCTGATCGACGTCTATAAGCTCGAACTCGATGAAAGCGGGACGAAGTACAAGCTCGACGGCCAGTGGCTGCCGCTCGAAAAGACCCGCGTGTGGCTACCGGTGCGGTTCGGGCCGCTGGTGTTGCCGGTGCCGCGAACCGTGTGGCGCAGCAAGCACGGCCCGGCCATCGTCAACGCGCGCGGCGCTTTCGCGGTGCGCTATGCCGGGATCGACTCCATCGCCAGCCTTGAGCAGTACTACCGGATCACCAAGGCCAAGGACTTCGCCGAGTGGCAGGCGGCGATGGCAATCCAGGGCGTTCCCGCGACCAATTTCATCTACGCCGACAAGGCCGGAAACATCGCCGACTGGTACAACGCCGCGATCCCCGACCGCACGCCGGGACCGGACTGGCGCTCGGTCGTATCCGGCACGGATTCGCGGCTGATCTGGAAGGGTCCAATCCCTTGGGCGAGCTATCCGCACTTGGTCAATCCGGCCTCGGGCACGCTGTTCAACTCGAACAACACCCCGTTCCTCGCTGCCGGGGCGGGGAGTGAGCTCGATCCCGCCTCAATTCCCGCGATCTGGGGGGTCGAAACCGACCTGACCAACCGCGCGCGCCGCGCCGCGCGGCTACTGGGCGAGACCAAAGTGATCGACCGCGACACCTTGCTGCGGATCAAGTTCGACAAGGGCTATGAGCGCGCAGGTTATGTCGCGTTGATGCTCGACGGGATTGCGCGACTCGACCTGAAAGGCGCACCCGACCTGGCCAAAGCGCAGCGTTTGCTTGGCACTTGGGACATGTCCGCCGACGGAAACGGCCCCGCCGACGCCCTCGCGGTGCTGGTGCTCGAAGAGGCGATGAAGCGCAGCTACGGCCTGCGCACCCCGCCCGACCCGCGCGCGGAGCTGGCCAAGGCCGTCGCGCATCTGACGAGGTACTTCGGCCGGATCGATCCGCCGCTCGGCGAGGTCCTGCGCATCCGCCAAGGCAGCGTCGACTTGCCGATGCTCGGGGGCGGTGACACCTTGCGCGCGGCGACCACCTGGGACGAGCAGTCCGACGGGCGGCTGGCTATCAACCACGGCGACAGCTTCATCATGCTGATCGAATGGGACAAACAGGGCCGCCTGCACTCGGAATCGGTCCAGCCGTTCGGTGCCGCCACGACCCGGCCGAACAATCCGCACTTCGCCGATCAGGCCGCGCTGTTCGTGCGCCAGCAGTTCAAACCGGTGTGGTTCGAGCGCGCCGATGTGCTCA
>JANOAD010000056.1:0-27295 GCA_031410955.1 Novosphingobium sp.
TTCGGTGTTTTGGGCAGCGCTGTTTGCCTGGATGTTCTCCTGCGCCTTTGTCCTCGCGATCCCTGACATGGCTGAGGCAGCGAAACAGGGCTGGAATGTGTTCTTCTATGTGATGGACGTGACGATCCCGACCGGACTCAAATATTTCCTTTATGCCATCATCCTCGTGGCTCAGCTTATCTGCGGTCTCGCCACGGTGACATCGACATCGCGAATGACCTTTGCCTTCGCTCGGGACAATGGATTGCCGGGATCGCGTTATCTCAAGACCGTCAGTCCGAAACACCGTACTCCCGTCCACGCGATTTGGACCAGCGCAGCACTCGCGGTGGGCTTCACCTCTTTTGCCGGAGCCTATTCGGTCGCCGTCGCAGTGACTTCGATCGCGCTCTATCTGTCCTATGCGATGCCAATTGCGGCCGGCTTGTTTGCTTATGGCAACAGCTGGAAGAAAATGGGTCCGTGGGACATGGGACCTGCGTTCCGCATCGTCGCGGTGCTGTGCATCGGGATCGCCGGAGTGATCTTCTACGTCGGGGTGCAGCCGCCGAATGATTTCGCTCTAAAAGTCCTCGGCGCCATTGCGGTGCTGACGGCCGTCGCCTGGTTCGGCATCGAGAACAAGCGATTCAAGGGCCCACCGATCGGTGATCGGATTACAACCCGCGCGGCAGAGATTGCCGCCGCCGAAGCCGCAGTCGGCGAGGCTTAGGATCAGGGGTTGGAGGGAAGGCTGCAGTGAGGCTACCTTCCCCTGCCTCACTGTCACAGATTGAGATTAGATAGAATGACCAAGACCAGCGCGCCGCGCACAGCAGCCGAACTCAAAGCCTATGTCGAGCAATCGCCGCTGCCTTATGCCAAGGTTGGGGTCTTCGATATCGACGGCGTCCTGCGCGGGAAGTACATGACTAGCGACAAGCTCAAATCGTCGCTCGATAAGGGCTTCGGCTTTTGCGACGTCGTGATGGGCTGGGATAGCCGCGATCAGTTGCTCGACAATCTGGAGACGACCGGCTGGCACACCGCCTATCCCGATGCCGAAGCGCGATTGTTGCCCGAGACGACCCGGCTGATCCCGTTTGAGGGCAATATGCCCCTGGTCCTGGGCGAATTCACTGGCCACATGGAACCGGTCTGCCCCCGCTCGCTGCTCCGCCGGGTCCTGGAACGCGCCAAAACGATGGACTTCGCGGTCAAATCAGCAGCCGAATTCGAATTCTTCGTGTTTGACGAAACCCCGCATTCAGTCCGTGCGAAAAATTTCCGGAACCTCACCACCATCACGCCAGGTGAATTCGGCTATTCCGTGATCCGCAACAGCGTCCACGCCGATTTCTATCACGAATTGCTGCAGCTCTGCATCGACATGGACATGGAGATCGAGGGGCTGCACACAGAAACTGGCCCCGGCGTGCTGGAGGCTGCCATCAAATTCGGCGACGCGATGGCCTCTGCAGACAAGGCCGCATTGTTCAAAACGATGACCAAGATATTGGCGCAAAGACGTGGCTGGATGGCGACCTTTATGGCAAAGTGGTCAAACGACTGGCCCGGCCAGTCGGGCCATCTGCACATGTCGCTGGTTGACGAAAGGTCTGGCGAGCCGGTATTTTATGACGCCGACAAGTCGCATGGAATGTCCGACACGATGCGCTGGTTTGTTGGCGGCCAACAGGCGCTGATGCCCGAATTTCTGAGCATGATCGCTTGCACCGTAAACAGCTATACTCGTCTGATCCCTGGAGCATGGGCCCCGACCAGCGCGAGCTGGGGATTCGAAAACCGGACCTGCGCGCTAAGAGTTATTGGAGGTTCGCCCAAGGCGCAGCGGGTCGAATACCGGATCGCGGCGGCGGACATCAATCCCTACATCGCTTTTGCCGCCAGTATCGGCTCCGGCCTGTGGGGGATCGAGAACCGGATCGAGCCAACCAAGCCGATTGAGGGCAATGCCTATTCCCAGAAGTTCCCGGCGCGCTTGGCATTGCCGACTACGCTGTGGGAAGCGGCCCAGCGCCTGAAGGCATCAAAGCCCGCCCGCGCCATTTTCGGTGACAAATTTGTTGATCATTATGCGGCGACTCGTGAATGGGAAGAACGCGAGGCGCGCAAGGCCATCACCGATTGGCAACTGACGCGCTATTTCGAAATTATCTGAACCTAGGAAGCCCATGTCCGTGTTTACCTGCATATCGCCTGTCGATGGCGGCGTCCTAGCGGCGCGACCGTTTGCCACTGATGCACAGGTCAGCGCCGCAGTAGCCGCTGCGCGCGCCGCTCAGCGCGATTGGCATGACCAGCCGATCAGCGCGCGTGCCACTCTATGCCAAGCGTTTGTCGATGCGATGCTGTCAATGGAGGGCGAGATCGTTCCCGAACTCGCGCTGCAAATGGGTCGGCCTGTTCGCTATGGTGCGGGCGAATTGCGCGGGTTTGCCGAACGCGCCCGCCATATGATCGCGATCGCCGATAGTGCTTTGGCAAAAATCATACCGGAAGGAATAGCCGGGTTTGAGCGCTACATCACCCGCGAGCCACTTGGCGTCGTGCTCACCGTTGCACCGTGGAATTACCCCTATCTGACTGCAGTGAATTCGGTCGTGCCGGCACTGATGGCGGGCAATGCCGTGATCCTCAAGCATGCGGCACAGACCTTGCTGGTGGGAGAACGCTTTCAGAAGGCCGCCGATATGGCTGGCTTTCCCTCCGGGCTATTCTGCAATCTGGCGCTCAGCCATGATCAGACCTCGCGGCTGATTGGATCGCGGACAGTGGATATGGTCTGCTTCACCGGATCGGTTGAGGCGGGCAAGGTGATCGAAGGTGCTGCGGCGGGCGGCTTTATCAACGTCGGGCTGGAACTGGGCGGCAAGGATCCAGCTTACGTCCGCGCCGATGCCAATCTTGCCTTCGCGGTTGAAAATCTGGTTGACGGGGCTTTCTTCAATTCGGGGCAAAGCTGCTGCGGGATCGAACGGATCTATGTCCATGAAAGCCTGTTCGACGCCTTTGTCGAAGGCTTTGTCGCCCTCACCCGCGACTATGTGCTGGGCGATCCGCTTGACCCGGCAACAACCTTGGGGCCAATGATCAAGTCCTCCGCCGCAGACTTTGTGCGCAGCCAGATAAGTGCTGCGCTGGACGATGGTGCCAAGGCGCATATCGACCCCGCTGCATTTGCGGCCGATGCCGTGGGCACGCCCTATATGGCTCCGCAAGTCCTGACCCAGGTCACCCACGACATGGTGGTGATGCGCGATGAGAGCTTTGGCCCGGTGGTCGGGATCATGAAAGTCTCGGACGATTCGGAGGCGATCCGTCTGATGAATGACAGCCCCTACGGCCTCAGCGCGTCGATCTGGAGCGAGGACCCGGACGCGGCGCGGCGTATCGCCCCCGTGCTTGAAACGGGGACCGTGTTCATGAACCGCTGCGACTATCTTGATCCCGCACTTGCCTGGACAGGGGTCAAGGACACTGGACGCGGCGCGACGCTTGGCGTGCTTGGCTATGAGCATCTGACGCGGCCGAAATCCTACCATTTTCGTTTAAGAACAAAGGATTGATATGACGCCCTTGCTCACAGGTAGCTGGAACTATCCGACCAGGATCTGGAGCGGACCGGGCCGGATCGGCGATCTGGCCGAGGCCTGCGCGCTGGCCGGGATCGCCCATCCGCTGATCGTCACGGACAAGGGGCTGGAGGACAGCAGCATCATCGCGAGCGTTTGCGCGGTTTTGGCCAAGGCTGGTCTCGCCTACGCCGTCTATGCCGAGGTTCAGGGCAATCCGGTGGGCAAGAATGTCGATGATGGCACCGCGCTCTACCGGCGCGGCGGCCATGACGGCGTGATCGCGGTCGGCGGCGGCTCGGGGCTCGATGTCGGCAAGGCGATTGCCTTCATGTCCGGCCAGACCCGGCCGCTGTGGGATTTCGAGGACGTTGGCGACTGGTGGACACGGGCCGACCCGGACGGGATTGCCCCGGTTATTGCGGTGCCGACAACCGCAGGCACCGGATCGGAAGTCGGCCGGGCGGCGGTGGTCGTCAAAGAGGATAGCCACGAAAAGAAGATCATCTTTCACCCGAAAATGCTCCCGGTTGTGGTGATTGCCGACGCGGAGCTGACCGTTGGTCTGCCCGCGCACATCACGGCTGCCACCGGGATGGATGCCTTTATCCATTGTTTCGAAGCCTATTGCGCACCGGGATTTCATCCGATGGCAGACGGCATCGCGCTGGAAGGGATGCGGCTGGTAAAAGACTATTTGCCCCGCGCCTTTGCCGATGGCGACGATATCGAAGCGCGCTCGCGGATGCTGGCGGCGGCGAGCATGGGGGCGACGGCGTTCCAGAAGGGCCTGGGCGCGGTCCATTCGATCTCGCATCCGGTCGGTGCCTTCTACAATACCCACCACGGCCTCACCAACGCGATCGTACTGCCCTATGTGATGCTATTCAATCGTCCGGCCATCGAAGACAAAATGGTCGCGCTGGCGCGCTATCTCGGGCTTGAAGGGATGGGTTTCGATGCGGTCTATGCCTGGGTCCTCGCCTTCCGCACGCAATTGGACATTCCCGGCAGCCTTGGCGAAATCGGGGTGCCAGCCGATCAGGCTGAAACCATCGGGGACCACGCCCAGCGTGACCCCTCGACCAGCGGAAATCCGCGCGCGACAAGCGCGGCAGATATGACGGCCATCTTCAAGTCGGCAGTAGCCGGAATGCACTAGCGGGTTCTGTCAGACCAATATGGCACCGCACGCGCAGCGATAGTAGCTGGCGCGGATGAGCCGGAAATCGAAAGCAAAACCGCCGAGCCCGTTTCGGCATTTCAACGCGTCACTCGAAGTGATCTACTTGGTGGTGATGATGTACGTACGTCTCCCGCTGTCATTGCGGAAAGTCGATGACCTGCTCTTCGAGCGCGGTTTCGACCTTTGCCATCGGCATTGTCAGACTGAAATTACCTGGGCGGGGTTGGAGTGTTAGCCGGTGTGGGTGGGCAGCCGTAATGACCCCGAATGTCAGCAGTGTTCGCGCAACCGGGCGCATGGATTGATGTCTGCTTTCGGGTCGTTCCTGGCCTAGCCGCAACGATAAGATTGAGGTGGAATGCGGACCATTCGCTACTCCGCTTGAAGAGCCTCGCTCCGAAGACTTTCATTCCTAACTCTAGCAAATGTGAAAATTGCGCCACCTATGAAGCCGCCCAAATGCGCCTTCCAATCGACTGGTGCAACGAACGCGATCAAGACATTCAGAAATATGTTCTGAGCAAGGCCTGCGCGATCGAACTCAGGATATCCTTTCAAATGAAAGGCCAACATTGATCCCAAGAGACCCGATATGGCTCCCGATGCACCTGCAGACACGATGTCCTGGTGCGGCAGGTAGCTCAGGAGGCCGCCGCACAATCCGCTTACAGTGTATAAAATAAATAACTCGGCATATCTAAGCCGGCGAGACAGCGCGAAACCCCAATAATAAAGGGCCATCATGTTGAATGCGATGTGCGTGATCGAAAAATGGACGTAATTTGAAGCTATAATCCTCCAAAATTGCCCGCTATCTATATCGTAATACCATTGCGCGCCCCAATCTAGGGCCTGCTCTGAGGTGAATGATGAGGCGTCATATTCCGATGCCATCATAGCAAAAACAGCGATATTCACCAGAATGATAGCGATTACGACAAAATGTGACTTCCGCGTCTCGACATTTTCGTCGCGGAACTCAGTCATGTGCGTGTTTGCCTTTCGAACCAAGCAGGCCGTCTTCAGGGACGAAACTGTAACAAGCCTTCAACGTAGCAACATAGTTGATGTCCGCAATTGAGTTTATCGGCAAATGCCCCCAACGGGAAGGTTGGGGTGGTTAGCGGACATCGTCTAGCTCGCCACTTCTTCTACGCCCGGTCAGATAGCGCTTCCCAATTCACCTAATCGCTAAAAGCCAAAAGACGTGAACAAAGACGTTTGCGTGGTCGGCGCTTGTTCGCAAATGTGACCAAGATTGTTTCTCTTACACCGGCTTAGGCTAGTCACCACGAAATGCTGGGCGCTACCAGCAATGCGAACGCACCTACTGCAATCGCCACACCGTAAGGAAACTTGTCGGCGTTGGGAAACGAGGCTTTGGCAACCTTTATCCCTCGCAGGCGCCGCCAGACAAACCAGGCTATGAACAGGACAAACCCCGCAGCAGATACCGACAAAAGAAGTTGGCCGGCCTGACTGATCGAATACCAGACGGCGACTGCGGCGTAGTATTTTGCATCGCCCCCACCAATGGTCCCGGCGCTGAACAGCAACATCCCGACCAGCAGGGCCGCTAGGCCGTGCAACAGGCCGCTTCCTGCCACGCCAGGGCCGTTGGCGTAGAGTGTGACCGCAACTCCCAACACCGCTACGATGATACACAAACCATTTGGCAAACGGCGTGATCGCACGTCGGACCAGATCGCATAAATTCCGGTTACACCCAGAGCGGCAACCGCCAAGGTGTGAGGGTTCATATCTTGCGATCGGATAACGTGGCCGCGGCTGACTTTTCTTCGGAAGTACTCGGCTTGGGCTGGGCCGCGGTCAAATCGACTGTCTTGCGCTTGTCTGCGCCGACAGGAGCAGACGGGTCATTCCGAATTGTTCGAGGTGGCCCAGACGCAGGTTGCGCCAATGGATCTGAGGCCTGCCTGTTGGTGCGCGGCGCCCTGTTTCTGCTAACCATCGTGGGTAGTCTCGTCATTTTGCAGGTCGCCTGGCGCTTGGAAGTTGCACACAGTTCACTTGCCGCATTGCGAACGTCGGGAGATTTGGACGCTGACGGGTCAACGGTCACCAGATTGAACTGACGCCCATTATCACGCACCAGCCTGACGCCATTGGCCTTAGTTTCGCCAGCCGAGATCAACTTCGATTGTTGCGTAGTGGGCTGGGTTGCCGGACGAGCGGACTGAACCATCAATTTGAGAGCGAAACTCGGCGAATCCATCAGCAACGCAAGATTGCGCGCGTAGCTCGGATTGGTGGGATCGGACATGCTCGCCTTCTTGAAAAATCGGTAAGCAAGATCCGTCCGGCCGATCCGGGCGTAGGCAACCCCCAGGCCATTGTAGGCGGCAGCAGGGTCTTCCCCATTCGCCATCGCAAGGTTGAATGCTTCGATTGCAAGTCCGTTGCGATTTAGTCTCAAATTCTCGCGACCGGCCTGCAAATAGGAACCTGCAAGCGCCGGCGCGCCGGCAACCGGATGCAGTTGATCCGAAGCTCGGGAAACATGATGGACCCCTAAGAGCTGGCAACCTGACAGCAGACAAGCCCCGGATACAAACACTGCCTGCCAAACAACATTTCGCATGTCACCCTCCCTGCAAGAATGGAATGAGATCCTTCATCACCCGGATTGCCGCTGGAAGCATCAAGGTGCCAATCATCACCGGCAGCATGCAAGCAACCAGGGGAATTGAAATCAACACCGGCAAGCGGTGCGCCTTTTCCTCGGCCCGCATCCTGCGCCTCTCGCGCATTTCAGAGGCGTAGACGCGCAGCGTCGTCGCGATGCTCGTGCCGAGTTTGTCCGACTGGATCAGCAGCGTTGCAAAGGCGCGAATCTCATCCACCCGGGCTTCGTCGGCCATCGACCGCAAGGCTTCCTCGCGGCTTGCCCCGGCCCGCAAGCGCATCGTCGTAGTGGCCAGCAACTGCGCCACCAATGGATGCGATGTAATCATCTCGCGCGCTACGCGATCGAGAGCAGCCTCAAGTCCCAGCCCCGCCTCGACACACACGAGCATCAGGTCCAGGCAATCAGGAAATTGGTTCACGATTGCCTCGTTCCGCCGCCCGGCCTTGGCGGAAATGAACAATGTGGGCATAAAAAGCCCGAGCAGCGCCGTGATCGAGCCAGTGACATAAAGTTGCAGGAAAGAGAGCGGCTTGCCCAGGGCGAGCGCAGTCCCGATGAACAAGAGCGGAAAGCCGATGACCATCGCCAGCCGCAGCAGGTTGTAAAGTCGCGGCGCTGCAGCGCTTTCAAACCCGGCAGCGCATAACCTGTCCCGCAACACGTCAGCTTTTGTGTCGGCGAGACTCAGGCCGGCCCTTTCAATTCGGTCGACCAAGCGGACCCACGCGGTTTCGTTCCTGCCCGTCAAGGTTTCAGCGTTGGCCACGCGTTTGCCGTCAACCGCCAGACCGCGTAGCGCCGTTCGGATGGCATAGTTTCGGCCGATCAGGATCATGGCACCCCATGCCAGAATCGCGACAAGGGCGAACACGCCAAACAGGGCAGCGATGCGGACCGAAGGGGTGGAAGCAACCACGTCGAGCATCTGTCAGACTTTCAGATCGACCATTCGGCGGATTGTCAAAACGCCGATGATGTAAAGGATCATGAGGCCGGTAAAGCCATATACGAATGCGGGTTCCCCGGCGACGTCGAGGTAGAATCCCGGGTTGACCGAAAACATGCTGAGCAGAGTTAGCACCGGCAGCACCGTGAGCATCCAGCCGCTCATGCGCCCTTCCGAACTCAAGGCCCGGACTTTCATGTACATGCTCGCCCGATCGCGAATGACACTCGACAGATTGCCAAGAATTTCGGCGAGATTGCCCCCGGTTTCGCTTTGTAAGGACAGCGAGGTCACAAACATCCGGATGTCGTCGAGATCCCAGCGCTCGCCCAACCGCATCAAGGCATCGTTGAGGCTCGCACCATAGGCAACCTCATCTGCGACGAGGCCGAATTCGCTGCCCAGCGGATCCTCCATTTCATTGGTCAGCAGTTCGATGGCCGAGGCGACCGGATGCCCCGCGCGCAAGGCGCGCGTGAAGATGTCGAGTGCGACGGGAAACTGGGCCTCGAGCTTTTTGCGGCGCTTTTCGGCGAGGCGGCTGATCCACATGATCGGCAACCCGAAAGCCGCCGCAGTCGATACTCCCAGAATCAGTTCGATAACCCCCACTGAGATCCTGAATTTTGACAGCCACGCCAGAAACAGCAGAGCGCCGGTCAGGCATACGAACGCAAGAAAGCAGGTGGTCAGCACGCTGCGTGGGTCGAAGCGGATCGCCGACATGCGCACGATGCGCTGAAACCTGAAGTAAGCGCGCCTGATCGGACCGGCTCCTGGCGGCAGGTAATCGGGCGCATTCTTGCGCAACACCCCCGAAACCGCTTCGATAGACAGGCCCGACTTGAGTAGTTGCAAGCGCTTGTTGACTGCCCGGGATTCGGACCTGCGGTTGAACCAGCCGCTCAGCACCACCTGGCTAAAGATCAGGATAGAAGCGAAGATCGCCACCAAAGCCAGCAGGCGGACCAAAAGCGGGGTCATGTGTTCAACTTCGCACCGGGGCGGAACAGATCGGCCGGAAGATGGATGCCGTGCGTTTCCAGCTGGGCCGAGAATTTGGGCCGGATGCCCGTCGCTTCGAAATGACCAAGCACGTTCCCGTCTTCATCGCGCCCGGACATCTTGAAGCGCCAAATCTCCTGCATGGTGATTGTTTCGCCTTCCATACCGGTAAGCTCGGAGAGACTGAGCAGCTTGCGCCTGCCGTCGCTAAGTCGGCCGATCTGGATGACGATGTTGATGGCCGCGGCAATCTGGGCGCGGGCCGAGCGCGGAGCGATGTCGATCCCGCTCATGCCGATCATCTGCTCGATACGCGACAAGGCATCGCGCGGGGTGTTGGCGTGCACGGTGGTCATCGAGCCATCATGGCCGGTATTCATGGCCTGCAGCATGTCGAAGGCTTCACCCGAACGGCATTCGCCGAGGATGATGCGGTCGGGCCGCATGCGCAGGGCATTCCTGACGAGGTCGCGCTGGGTCACTTCGCCCGTGCCCTCGATGTTGGGCGGGCGGGTTTCCAGTCGCGCGACATGATCTTGCTGGAGCTGCAGTTCGGCCGAATCCTCGATCGTCACGATGCGCTCGCGCTCGTCGATGTAGGACGACAATGCGTTTAGCATGGTGGTCTTGCCCGAGCCGGTACCGCCTGAAATGATGATGTTGAGCCTGGCCTTGACCACGGCCTTCAGAATCTCGGCAACCGGGCCGGGAATGCTCCCGATCTCGATCATCCGGGCCATGCTGATCGGTATCTTGGCGAATTTGCGAATGGACAGCAGCGAGCCATCGATCGCGAGCGGCGCAACGATGGCGTTCACGCGTGAGCCATCGCCGAGGCGGGCATCGACGAAAGGCGAGGATTCATCGACTCGGCGGCCAACTGCGCTCACGATCTTCTGGATGATCCGCAGCAGGTGCCGCTCATCCTGGAACTGCGTCGCCACCCGCTCAAGCAGGCCCCGCCGTTCAACGAAGACAGTCTTCGGGCCGTTGACCAGGATATCCGTGATCGATTCATCCTGCAGCAGCGGCTCGAGCGGACCCAGGCCGAGCAGTTCGTCGAGCACATTGTCGACCAGGCTCGCGCGTTCTGCCCGATTGAGGGCGGCACCATCGGCTTCGAGCAGTTCGACCACCACCTGCGAGATCTCTTGCTGGATCTTGTCGCGCGGCAATTTGTCCAGCAACGACAAGTTGAGGCGCTCGAGCAACTGGCGATGCACGCGGACTTTCAGATCCAGCAATCCGGCTTCCTGCGCTCGCACCGCCGGGGCGGTGCTGGGCGCTCCGACCGCCACCGGCTCGGGAGCGGAGCCAGTGTCGACAAGCTCGACCGAGCGTTTGATCTGCCAGTTCATCGCCCGGTGCCAGCCGGCAAGCGCTGGCTCAGTAGCTCGGCCAGCTTTTCGATATCGGTATAGAACCGGCTCTTGCGCTGGATCTTCTGGACAAGCACGCCCTGATGCTGGGCGGAACTCACGACCGGATCGTCCAATGAAACATGGCCGATCACCTCGCGTCCCAAGGTGTCGTTGACATCATCGACGCCGATGGTCTTGAACAGCCGTCGCTGCAGGCGGTTGACCGCGATAACGGTCTTTGCCCGTTCGATCCCGACGGTATCGAACAGCTCCAGCCGCCGCTTCGCCTGCCGCAGACTGTCGAGCGACAGTTCCGCGACCATCACGATGAGATCGGCCGCCGATAGCGCCGACAGCGTCCAGTTGATCCAGTTCGACGGCAAGTCGAGAATGACATAATCGTAGTGCCGCCGGATCAGGGAAAGGACCTTGAGCAACTGGTCGGTATCGACCGATTCGAGCGGTGGGATGGCCTCAGGTGCCGCGAACACCGCGACCCCCTCGTCGGTCTGGCGCGAAACCGAATGCATAAGCTCTTCATCAAGCCGGTCCTCGGCTCCCAGAAGATCGAGGACCGAGCCTCTTCCAACAGCTGACATCAATTCTGCGATGCTGCCGAACTGCAGGTCGAGATCGATAATTGCGACGCCCCGGCCGCTGTGGCTCTGCCGGGTGAGACCCGATGCCAGGTGCGTCGCCAGCGACGTCGCACCGCAGCCGCCGATCGATTGGGCGACGGCAATCAGCGGGGCCAGTCCGGCGGATTGGTTCTGATGTTGGTGCAGCTGACTGAGTACCGAAACGGCGCACTCGAGCACTTCTTCGAATAAGAAGGGCAGCGAAACGACATCGACTACTCCTTGCCGAACCAGCGTGCGAACCAGTGCGACCGATGCGTTGGGAATGGCAGCGATCACCGGCAAGTCGGGTCTCGCCTGCTTCACCGCGGCAAGGCGGTCCATCGAACCGCGGCTGCCGGGATCGATTTCCAGCAAGACCAGCGAACAGTTGGCGATGGCTTCGGCTGGAATGCGATCCGTCTCGCTGCAGGCCACGATTGTAAGGCCCGGAAATGCCGATGAGCCCGACGCCCAATCGATGCCTTCGGCGTAAAGCGAAGATGCAACGATCAGGGCATTTTCGCACATTCGCACGCCCGCGCTCCCTTCAGAAAAATTCATTTGATCGAACTGGCCCATATTGTCCTCAGTTTGCCCTTGTGCCTTGACCGTCTTCCATCGTCAGCGAACGAACTATCGTTGGCAGTCCGACACTCAGGCCGAAGATGAAGCCGGACATCGGCCGCATGTTGAGATTGACAAGCTTGACGGTCACGATCGGTGCAATCGCAATGGTCGTATCGCCGGCGTAGCCGATCCCCGAACCTGAATATTCGACCTTGATGTTGCTTGTTCTGATCCACGGCGCGATCGCGCGGATGCGCGCAGCGATGGCATCGAACGCGGCACTGTTGCGGGTCAGTGCGGGGCAAGGTGCAGTTGTGCAGGTGCAGCTGCCGGTGTTGCCGCAAGTGATCTTGCCCAGAGCACTCGCGCAAATGGTGTCTCCAGCGGTCAGCGCGACGCCCGAGCAGTTTGTCCCGACATAGGATGTCGTGGCCAGGGCGCTTGGGACCAGATTGGTGGTGACGGCATAGCGCACCCCCATCTGGGCCGCCTTTTCCGCTTCATTGAACCGCCAAGCATACAGTCCTGTATCGATCATCCCGAGCAGGAACAGCAGCATGACCGGCACGATCAGCGCGAATTCGACCGCTGCTGCACCGCCGGTGTGGCAAAGGAAACGCCGCACCATCATATGCCGATCACTGCACCGCTGGACCAGGCGTTAAGCCTGTAACTGGACGTGATCACGCCCAGCGCCTTGAACAGCGAAGGATAGGTCAGGCCGTTGCTGGCCACGGTGACTGTCGCGCCCTGGCCGCCAAGCGAGGTATAGATCCCGGTGGACAGGTATGTGCCGCAGCGGATCGTCACGTCCACTTGGGCATTGGTCCAGCCCGGCACGAGCGGTGCCGCATCGGTCGCAAGTTTGCCGGTTCGCGCCACGTTCTTGATATTGGCAACGGTAGTCGAATCGACCGAGCCGACCGTGGGGCACACAGTCGACATCGGCAGGCGCCCGGCATAGCGAACTCCGGCGCGCACACCTTCGATGGCTTTGTGTTCGCTCCAGAAATAGTGGCCGATCTCCAGCCCGCCGAACATCAGGGCCAGAAGCATCGGTGTGACGAGCGCCATTTCCACAGCAGCGGCACCCGTTTCATGGACGAGGAAAGTGCGCAGGCTCATTGCAGCAACACCGCCTTCTGCCGCGAATAGTACTGGAACCCGTTGGAGCCGTCAGGCTTGGTCGCCGGTCCGATAATCTCCCCGTAAATCTCAGTTTTGCTCGTCACCGGGCTTGACCGTTCCCATGACGGCTCGGTCAGGAAGATATCCATCCACTTGTTTACGGGAAGCGTTTGCCGACCACCGCCGGCGTTCGTGCAGTCGGTAACCGCAACGGTCATGACCCGGCGATCCTTCGGCGTCGCATGATAGGTCCCCTTTATCGGGGCCGGGTAAGAGCAATAGTTGGTCCAGGTGGCCGTCCAGTTACATTTCTTGGTCGGATCGTTGAGGCAGGCGCCTTGCTTGTTCCAATGCACGGTATCTGCAGTATTAATGATTACGCCTTGCTGCAGTCCGCTGCCGGAATTGTCGCGTTCCCATTTATAGATGTCGTAGCGGTGGGCCATCCCGGCCGGAAGATACCCGTGCGACGCGTAATAACCGGTGACGTCCCAGACACCGTTACCGATCGTTCCGGTCGAAGTGCCGGAATCGCGCGGGAAGCCGACCTGGGTGCCGGCGGGAACCGATGCCACAGGGACCGAGGTCCAGTCGCTGATGTCGCGAGTGCCCTTCGTGGGTGCAGCCGAGCCACACGCCGGACGCGCCGGATCGGCGGGCTGGGTGACCTGGTTCCTGATCGTTTCAAAGGTGTAGATCTCGCGGATTGCGAGGTCCTTACGCGTGCTCTTGGCCGGACACTTATCACCGTTCGAAGCGCAATCGGCCGGGGTCAGCGAGCTGGTGTAGATGTCGAACCGGGTGTGGAGATAGTCGGTGGCGCTGGCGATATTCCCCGGCTCGGTCGTCAGGTTCGAACCGCCGACGCATAAATCGCTGGCCGAGTTGCTGCCAAGCAGGGCTTTGACCGTGTTGCCGCCGTTGCCAAAGTCGACATAGCCGAAATTCCCCGGCGACCACTGGCTGCCCGGATCGACCTTGAGCAAAAGCCCCTTGCCGATGTCTGCGCTCGTCGGAAAATCAGGATTGCCGCCAGGACCGCAAATCAGCAGCGGCGGCAGTTTGCAGGTTCCGGCTTCGACCCCTGCCAGTGCATCTGCGGTGACATTGCCCGAATTGAACGCCCCGACGATCGGGGTGAAGGCGTAAAATGCACGGCGGGCGTTGATCGTGACCTTGACCACCTTTGCCGAGGCATCCGCAGCGGTGACCGTGCCCAGGCTGTCACTGGCGGAAACGAACGAGGTGTAGAACGTGAAAGTCACCCCGGTTATGGCGGAGCCGCCGCGATCATTGGCCATCAAGGTGCGATTGACCACTGCTGAGCCGGAGTTGGAAAAGTAATTGGTGACCGCCGCTTGTGCCCGGGTCACCGCGCCGGCCCGGCCATCGAGCTGCGTCGCGGCCGCAAGCGCGGCCTCGTCTGCGGCACTCTGCAATTCGCTGTCGAGGGCCATGAGGCGGGCGTAATCGAAACCGACCCCGCCAATCGCGATCAGCCCGGTCAGCGCAAGAGCATAGGTTACGGCAACGGCACCGCTCTGATCTCTCTGGAAGCTCCTAAGCCGGTCGATCATGCTCCCTACTCACAATGAAGCTACTTTGAGGTGCCGGAAGTGGCGATTGCCGAGGTCTTGACCCGTTCAGGCTTTTTGACCTGATCGCTGCGGAACCGGCTTATGGCACCCGCCACCTGCTCGCCGGAGGTCAGCAAGGGGGCATCTCCGTAATCGGGGGCCGGGTCGATGATCTGCGCCGCCATCGTCTGGCGATTGGCTTCGCCCCAGTTGCTTTTCTGTGCAGTTCGCACGCCGCCATCGGCCGCAGCACAACCTGCAACGAAAACGGTCATCAGGATCGCAATCACGACCTGGACAAATTCAATAGGCATACTGAGGCTCCTTGCCGGTCTTTGCGTCAGTCGAGGATTGCGGTTTGGTCTGGTTGGCCCCCGGCGGAGCCGTCCCCGTTGGTGGAGCGACCGGCGGCAGCTCCTTGGAGTGGTATGGCTCGCCCGTGAAAATCGTTTCCGCAGCGTTCGGATCCTTCACCCCGTCGGTCGGGAGCCGAACTTGCTCTGGGTGGATGGGCGCCACGAGATGCGGCGTGATCACGATCAGCAACTCGGTTTCGCCCTTCTTGAACTTGGTGGAACGAAACAGCGCGCCGATGATCGGGATGCTGCCGAGGAGCGGCACTTGCTCGACCGTTGTCTGGAAATCGGTCGAGAGCAGACCGGCGATGGCGAAGCTTTCACCGTCGCGGATCTGGACCGTGGTGCTCGCGCGGCGGGTCCGCAGGCCGGGGATGGTGAGATTGCCCAGCGTGAACGAAGCCGCAGGATCGATCGCGCTGACTTCCGGTTCGACCAGCAGATTGATCGTCCCATCGCCCAGCACCGTGGGAGTAAAGCCCAGGCTGACGCCGAAGGGCTTGAACTCGACGGTCACGGCCGTGCCATTCCCGCCGCTGCCACTCTGTGCCACCGGGACCGGGAATTCGCCCCCGGCAAGGAACGACGCGCGTTCGCCGGACAATGCAACCAAGGTCGGCTGGGCCAGCGTCTTGGCCAGTCCCTTGCTTTCAAGCGCGTTTATGATCCCATCGATGCCCAGGCCGCCGATTGAAAACTTGCTGCGCAGGATACCGAATTGACCGGTGATCGCGCTCAATTGCAGCGCACCGCTCCCGGTCGCACCTGGGACCAGTTGTGCGCCGCCGCCAACCACGGCGCCAAGCGACCCGCTGGTGTTCGAAAGAAACCCGCCAATCCCGAATTCCGTACCGGTGCTGCGGTTGACTTCTGCAAAGCGCACCTCGAGCATCACCTGCTGGCTTGATCCGACCGACATCAGGTTGATCACCTTGTCGCCGCCAAAGGCCTTCGCCAGCTGCATGGCCTGATCTACCGACGAAGGATCATTGACCATCCCGGTCAGCACGATCGATTCGTTGGAAATACGGGCACGAATCTGCGAACCGGGCATGATGTCCTGCAGCTGCGTTTCCAGCGCTTCGACATCGGGTCCGACCGCGATGTCCATGACCGCGATGACCCGCCCCGACGCGTCGTAGAGCGTCAGGCTGGTCGTCCCCATCTTCTTGCCAAGCACATAGATCGAGCGGTCGGTAATCGGGAGGATGTCGGCGATCTCATCGTTTCCGATCATTGCCTTGGCGATCGGACGATCCGAATTGACCACCTCGCTCTTGTTGATCGGAACCTCGAGTGTGCCGGCGTGGAGATAGGCTCCGGCTTGGGTCCGCGGGGCTGGCCCGGCCCAGGCCTGCGATGGTAGCAGCGCCAGGGTCATGGCGGCGCACATGGTCAAAGCCCGGCGCCTTTGGGGGCGGTCAATAACCACGCGAAAGTCCTTCCTCGGAAATCTTGACGCCGCGCACGATGGTCATTTTCGGCCCTAGGCTTTGTGGGGCCGGAAGTGCTGGCGAACGGATTGGGGTCGGCAGTATCCCCGCAGCGACCATGCGTGGAGCGGCACGGCGGATTGCAGGTCCGCCGCTGGCTGGGGCGTAAATCCGGCGCGCTCCCAGATCGCGACTGGTCAGCGTGGGATGCAGGCCCAGGGCCTGATCGCCGACATTGCGCAAAGCGAGCGTCAGGACTCCCATTTGCGTCGATAAGGCGAGCTTCTGTGCGCCCATTGTGTCGACCTGCAACGTGGCGGTTTTGCCGACTGCCGGCTCGGTTTTGGAATCGTCGAGGACCTGATCGATCCCGAGAACCGGTATGGCTTCAAGCACGACCGTCGACATCTTGTCGGTATCGGAAGCACCAACCCCAGGAATCTTTCGGGTCAGGATTACATCGACGACATCGCCGGGGCGGACGAAGCCGCCGACCCCCGCGACATCGGAAATCGGTATGGCATAGGCCAGCTGCCCGACCGGCAAGTTCGCCGAAAGAGTGGCGCGGCCATTGGTCCCCGAAACCTTGGAGGCGAGCACGGGCTCGCCTGGCACGATGGGACGGAGCGCGACCCGATTGCTGGTCGCCTGCTCGAGCGAGGTGAAGGCACCTTCGGGAATCGAATCTGCCGGCCAGTTGACCAGGTGGACGTTCTGCGAAGACAAGGTCGAGCCGAAGGCCAGCCCCTGCGTGGCGACCACGATCCGCGCCATCTTCTGTTGCTGGGCGATCGCGGCCTGCTTGGTCTCGACCCCCGAGAAATAGGAGTTCGCCAGGTAAACGGCGATCAACCCAAGGAAGATCGCAATCCCGATCGTAAAGATATTGCGTTGCGCCACCGGTGCCCCCGATTACCCCAAAGGAAGTCTGCGACCGGGATTCCTCCCGGTCGCAGACCGTTCCAATTCTGGATTGCTCAGGTCGGAAGTGCGACGGTTTCGCAGCCCGAAGTCGAAGTGGCGCTGCAATTGTGGACCTTGCCGGCAGCACCGGCGATCGAGGTCTTCACTTCACCGCCAAGCAGGAAGGCTGCGCCGCCGATAGCGGCACCGACAATTGCGAGGATCAGGGCGTATTCCGCAGCCGCAGCACCTGATTCATCGGTCAGAAAATTACGAGCAAGTTTGATCATGTCATTTACCCCATTTGCCCCCACCAAATGAATGAATGGTGGGTTCGATTGAACAGAGGACCCGGCATCTATTTCCGGTTCGCCCATCTCCGTGAGGGGTGTTGAATGGAACCGACGCGACCCTTTTGTAGAACTGGCGTTCGCGCCAGTTCCTTCAGCGTGGTTCCTCACGGGATGCCCAAGGGTCCGCCTAACGACCATTCGCGTCAACAAGATTCGTTAGCTAATTTTTAACAAAAAATCTCAATGGTTTGGACGAAGAAACCGTGAATTTTCACGGTTAATGCTGGTTGCAGTGCAGCATGATGACCACGCGAATCGGGGCAGGGTCCGGGCATCCCGCTGATTGTCCAAGGATTGTTAACCTGATTGGGTTATGGTTAAGAGATGATCCTCTCGGGCCCCCTGGTTGCACATATCGGCGACGTATCCGCGCAGGGAAAAGCGATCGAGACATTCGCCAACACCATGCGTTACCGCAGTGCGCGGCTGGTCGGCTGGCTTGAAGCCCACATCGATCAGATCGTCGCCGGCTGGATTGCGCTTGTTGTTCTGTCCGGCACGGTCAAGGTCTTTGGCGCCGGTTCGGCCGGGTTCTGGTTCTCCCCTGCAGCGCTTTGGCCTTACCTGCTGATTGCGGCCGCCCCGATCGCAGGCTACCGGATCGCTTCGGCCAGTTTTCCGCGCGGCATGCTGACGGCACAGCCCGAAATCCGTTTGTCGCGGTACGGCAAGTGGCGTTCGCTTGACGTTGTCAGTGCGCGCAGCAATCCATCATATGGGCCGATCGGCCTCATGGCTTCGCTGCTGGTCGGGATCCTGCTCAACGTCCCAACGCGTACGCTGGAGTATCTTGCGGCTGTGCCTGCGGTATCGAGCCAAGCCCCGGAATGGGCGCAGACCTATTTCAACGTGATGACTGCCGACGTTGTGGTAATGAGCTTCTTCTATATGGTCTGCTTCGTGCTGGCGCTGCGCAGCAATCCCCTGTTTCCCCGGATGCTGCTGTTCGCCTGGTCATTCGATATCATGATGCAGCTTGTGATAGCGCATCGCCTGTCACTCGCAACGGATTTGCCTCGGCACCTCGTCGACCCGCTGGTCGCCTTGCTGCGCGGCAACGTGATCAAGGTCCTGGTGTCGGCCTTTGTCTGGCTGCCTTATGTCATCTTGTCTGAACGGGTAAACGTGACATACCGATCACGGACGATGCTACCGGCGTGAGCTGCTGTTACCAGTGGGCCGTCACACTGCCGGGGGGGCTGGCGATGACTGGTTTTGCAGCTAATTTGTTGGATCGGTTCAGCACGGCTGCAAACGCGGTGCGCAAACAGCCTCCGGTCGATCAGCGCCTCGTTCCCGCCATGATCCTCGCCATGGTCGCACTAGCTGCGGAAGCGCTCTACATTGCCGTCAGCGATCTCTCCTTCCCGTTCGGCTTTGTTTTGCGGATGTTCGGGTTGCTTGCGTTTATCTTGGGTGGGGGAATGATCGCACGCCGTTATGGCATGCGGCGGATCGGCGACGCTTTGCAAGCCGCCGCGCTGGCACCAATTCTCGGCGCCCTCAGCGTCGTCGCGATGGTCATTCTGACTCGTTTCACAACCACTTTTGCCGATGATGCCTTGGCTGGCGCTGACCACGTGCTGGGGTTGGACTGGATGGCGATGTTCGCCGTATTTCAGCGAAACCCGGGTTTGCTCGAGCTTGCCCGGGTGGCCTACCTCTCGTTCTACTGGCAATTTATCGCGGCGAGTTTGGTGCTGTTTTGCCTGGACCGTCCCGCCGCAGGGTTCCGTTTCATCAATGCCTGGGCGATCGCTCTGCTGATTTCGGTAGCGATATACCCCTTCTACACTGCGGTCGGGCCATATCTCCGTTATGGCATCGTCCCGGCCGATATTCCGAACTTGCACCGCGATGCGCCCTGGACCACCGGCCCGATTATCGAGGCCATCCGTGAGGGCCGGCGCACCGACGTGATCGGCTCGATGACCGGGCTGATCTTTTTTCCCAGCTTCCATGCTGCCGGCGCAATCTTGTACCTTCGGGCTTGGTGGCAGTTCAAGTGGCTGAGGTGGCTCGTCGTTCCGCTTAACCTGGGGCTGATCGCTGCCGCACCGGTGTTCGGGCTGCACTACTTTATCGATCTGGTTGGGGGCGTGGCGGTCGCCGTGGTGGCAATAGTTCTGGCCAATGCGCTGACCACGCGGATCGAGCGCCGGGTCGGCGCAAATGGCTAACAGGGTTTTCTAACCCGCCAAACAGGTTCATAGATGCGCCGGGTCGGAGTCTGTTGTTGCAGCCCCGGGGGCAAGAACGTGTTCGCACATTGGCCTGAAAAACGCTGGCTAACGTCCAGCCTGATCGCACTGTTCATGGGGCTCGGCTCAAGCCAAACGGTATTGGCCCGAGACGTGCCATTGTCACAAGAGGCCGCAGCCGCCAGCGAGCCGTTGGTGGCTACCGATGACGTGCGTGTCATCGCAAATTTCGATGGCGCCAGTTTGCCGGACAGCCAGCAAGCGCCGGCAAAGATCACATTCAGCCGTGCTGCTGACGGCCAGGGCCGCAACATGTACGGCCACCGCGACGCGTTTTCACAGACTTCATCGCTGGTAATCTTTTCCACCGTCCGTCCGCGCACCGAAGTATCCACGGCGGCCTCCCGTTCCGCGCTGACGGCTGCCCGAAGCGGTGGGCCGGTTGGCCCGTTGCCGCGCTTTCTTCCGGTAACAGCCCGGCTCATAACAAGCGGTTTTGGAAGCCGATTGCATCCAATCCTCGGTGTGCAGCGAAACCATCTCGGCGTCGATCTGGCCGTCCCCAGTGGCACCCCGATAGCCGCAACCGCAAACGGGGTTGTTTTCTATGCGGGCTGGGACGGTGGTTACGGCCTGCTGGTGGCTGTCGATCATGGTGCCGGAATCGAAACGCGTTATGCGCACATGTCCCGGATAGCCGTCAGTCCCGGGCAACGCGTTCGAAGCGGCGATGTACTGGGCTATGTGGGCACTTCCGGGCTGACAACAGGGCCGCACGTGCATTATGAGGTGCGGGTAAACGGCCAGGCGGTGAGCCCGTTCACGCGCTGAAAGACGCTTCTCGGTATCTCCAATCACCATCAAGCCGGAGCGGCGCCAATCGTCAATTTCGCGAACCAAAGGGTCTGCGGGTCAACGTCCGCAATGTTGTCGTAACCGGACATTCCGCGCAACGAAAAAGGGCGCGCCTTCCGGCACGCCCCTAATCGATCTGGCACCTGACCCGGCCAGCTACTTCGGCGAAAGCACCATCAGCATCTGGCGGCCTTCCATGCGCGGATAGGCCTCGATCTTGGCGTCTTCGTTGGTGTCGTCCTGAACCCGCTTGAGCAGGTTCATGCCGAGCTGCTGGTGCGACAGTTCGCGGCCGCGGAAGCGCAGGGTCACCTTGACCTTGTCGCCCTCGCCGATGAATTTGTGGATCGCGCGCATCTTCACGTCATAGTCGTGGTCGTCGATATTGGGACGCATCTTGATCTCCTTGATCTCCTGCGTCTTCTGCGACTTGCGGGCGAGGTTGGCCTTTTTCTGGGCCTCGTAACGGAACTTGCCGACATCGAGGAATTTGCACACCGGCGGATCGGCATTTGGGGAAACTTCGACCAGGTCGAGCCCGACGCTGTTGGCCTGCTCGATCGCCTCTTTGGTGTACATCACGCCGATGTTTTCACCGGCTTCGTCGATAACACGGACTTTGTCGGAAGTGATCATCGCATTGTAGCGCGGCCCGCTCTTGACGGGGGGCGACATCATGCGCCGGGGTGGGGGTGCTATAGTAAAGTCTCCTGAAGCTGTGAATACCAGCGCGCCCCTTAGAGCGATTCTCGGGTTTGGGGAAGTGGTGAGATTTAGCGCGAAGCGCGGTAGAGCGGGAACTGCACCAGTTTGCCCTGCACCCCGATCAGCGCATCGACCGCGCGCGCCGGCTGCATCGCCTGCATGATCGCCGGATCGCCTGCATCGAGCCCGCCGGTGAGCGCACCGAACGCCGGCAGGATCAGCTTGCGCTCGCTGCGCACCGCGCAGGGCCGGCTGATCGAGCGCCCGCGGGCATGGACGCGCAGTTTGGGGTGGTAGTGGCCTGACAATTCGGGCCGCGGCTCGCCGGGCTTGGCCTCATGCCGCAGGACCAGCGCGCCGAGGTCGAGTTCCTCGACGCTGGTCCCGCTCGGCACCGCGCCGAGATCGTGGTTGCCCGCGATCCACACCCAGTCGGTTGCGCGAGCCAGTGCATCGAGCATCCCGGCGGCGTGCGGTTCGAGCCGCAAGGCCCCGCCGGAATCATGGAAATTGTCACCAAGGCAGAATACCCGCCGCGCGCCGCTCGCGCGGATCGCCAGCGCCACCCGCTCGAGCGTCTCGCGGCTGTCGTAAGGCGGCAGCATCTGCCCGAAGCGTGCGTAAAAGCTCGACTTTTCAAGATGCAAGTCAGCGACCAGCAGCGCCTGCTCGCGCGGCCAGTAGAGCGCGCGGCCCGCCACCAGAGCCAGTTCTTCACCTGCGAACGAAAAGGGAACCATGGCTTGGCTCTTGCCGCAGCCGGATTCGCTTGGCAAGGCCCGAAAATGATCGATCGGATCCCGCACACCGAACAAGCCCGCCAGTGGTTCGAAAGCCTGCGCGATCGTATCTGCGCCGCGTTCGAAGCGATCGAGGCCGAAGCGGGCAGCGAAGCGAGGTTCGAATATGCCCGCTGGGACCGCGACGAAGACGGCAATGCCGATCCGGGCGGCGGCACCCGCGGTGTAATGAAGGGGCAGGTGTTCGAGAAAGTCGGGGTCAACGTCTCGACCGTCCACGGCAAATTCGCCCCCGGCTTCGCCGCGAGCATCAACGGCGCGAGCGAGGAGGACCCCGGCTTCACCGCCACCGGCATCAGTCTCGTCGCACACATGGCCAACCCGCACGTCCCCGCAGTGCACATGAACACGCGGTTTCTGGTGACCAGCAAGGCGTGGTTCGGCGGCGGTGCCGACCTCAACCCGCCGTTGCCCTATGCCGAGGACACCGACGAATTTCACGCGGTGCTCCGCGCTGCGTGCATGAAGCACAATCCGACCTATTACGAACGCTTCGCCAAGTGGGCTGAGGACTATTTCTGGATTCCGCACCGCCAGGTCGCGCGCGGGGTCGGCGGGATTTTCTACGATCACCTCGAATGCGACGATGAGGCGGCGTTCGAACGCAACTTCGCCTTCACCCGCGATGTCGGCGAGGCCTTCCTCGAGGTCTACCCCCAGCTTGTCCGCCGCCGGATGGGCACTGCGTTCACCCCCGCCGACAAGCAGACCCAGCTCGAATGGCGCGGCCGCTATGCCGAGTTCAACCTGGTTTACGACCGCGGGACGCTGTTCGGCCTGCGGACCGGCGGCAATATCGACGCGATCCTGATGAGCTTGCCGCCCGAGGCTGTGTGGACTTGACGAATTTTCCGGTATGGTGATAGAACCTGTGTGATTTCTATTAGCACAGATTAACAAGTGGACCATACAAACCCAGCTATTCATTTGCACAATATCGAGGGGGATCAATATCATGTACAAATTCATCCCGGCGCTTGTTTTGGCGCCATTGCTCGCTTCTTGTGCTTATGTCACCGCCAAGCCCGCGCCGCTGGGATCGAACGTAGCGGGAATCCCATTTTACGGCGTGCGCAATTACGTGCTGATCCGGGGTAATGAGGTCGTCTCGCTGGCGATGCCCGATTGCACCCAGCGCTATGCTCTCCAGATCGGTTCGGTGCTGGCGAAGAACCACACCGTGGTCGATTTCAGCAGCGGCGTGATTACCAAGCTCGACACCGATCAGGACTCGTCCGATGCGATCAAGCCGCTGTTTGATTTTGCCAAGTCGCTGATCAATCCGGCCAGCGCTGCTGGCAAAGCGATGAGCAATGAAGCCGCGGGCACCCAAGGAACCCAGTTCGGCCTGTTTGTGGCGCACTGCGAAGGCACCACGTTGACGCTTGAACCGGCGATCCAAGACGTCAGGCTCCAGACTTTCACCCCCCTGCCGCCCCAACCGGTGAAAGCCCAGGCTGCGCCTGATACCCCGGCAAGGCCGAGCACCAATCCCGCCGACGGAGACCCGATTCCCCAAAGTCACAGGTGACCCGGCGTGAGCCGGCTCAGGGGCGCGCGACTTGACCGCCATCGCGGCGCAATCCGGCGCGCCGCCGCGAAGCTGGCGCGGTTGCCCGGGGTCAGCCACGTAACGCTCGGCGAAAAGATCGTGAATGGCTCAGGCAATGGCGCCAAGGCGCTCAAGGTTTATGTCTTCGCCAAGCATGCCGTAGCCGGGGCACAGGCCATTCCCCGCAGCGTAAGGTTGCGCGGCACCGGCGATCTGGGCGATGTGGTGCTGGCCACCGACGTGATCGAAGTTGCCGGGCAGGCGCGGCATTACAGCTTGCGCGGCGGGAATCTGGTCAAGGCGCGCGACAATGAGCAAGGCATTGCCACCATCGGACTGCGCAAGGGCGCGCGCGGCTATTGCTTGACCAATGCCCATGTCGCGATCGACTTTCTGGCCGCGCATCAAACGCCGGGTTTGAGCTACCTTGAGCCTGCCGACGGCAGCTGGCGCGATATCGGCCCGGTGATCCTGACTTCGGACATCCCGCCGGGGCGAATCATCCGCGAAGACTGGGCAGTGGTGGAAGCTGCCAGCCCCGCCGCAATGACCCATTTCGGCCTGTTCACCAATCCAACGGTCGCGGTCACCCGCACCGATATCCTGCGTCAGGGGCTGGGTGAACACTGGTTCATCGTCAACGGCGTGATCCATCGCTGCGACGGGCTGGAACCCCTGCAGACCCCGGCGAATGTCGAGGTGGAGGGCGAGATGTTCGCCTATCTCGGAGTGTGGCAGGCAAACATGACCCAGGGGCAATCGCACCCGGGTATGTCAGGCGCGCTGCTGTGCCGGACCACGCCGAGCGGGATTGTCGCTTGCGGGCAGGTGTTTGGCGGGATCGAAGATGCGCTGGTCTGGGCTTTTCCGTTCGGGGAAATGTTCAAACGGGTCTGGGCGCAGTTGCCAGACTAGCGCGCGATTGACACGCAAGAACCATGCTAATGCTTCTTGCGCACGATCACACTGCCGAAGCGAATCCAACCTCGTCTATGATCGCGGGACGCTGTTCGGCCTGCGGACCGGCGGCAATATCGACGCGATCCTGATGAGCTTGCCGCCCGAGGCTGTGTGGGCTTGACCGGGCCGCGTGCATTCGCCTTTCGCTTGGCCCCGCGGCTTGCTAGGGCAGAGACCTGCGGCCCAAGCCGCAGCAAGGGATCGCAAGTCATGATCAAGGCCGCGCTTAGCGCGATATCCAGGCGATGAAGGCAGGGCTGCATCCGCAGGAACCTGCGCGAATGGCCGAACTCCGACGTTATGCCGTGCTCGACACTCCGCGCGAAAGCGATTTCGATGCGATTGTCGAGCTGGCGGCAGAGCTGTGCGAAGCGCCCGCCGCACAGATCAACTTCATCGACAGTGTGCGGCAATGGTCCAAGGCGGAAGTCGGGGTTGGCGTTCAAACCGTTCCGCTGGCGTTGTCGATCTGCGCGCATACCCTGCTCGAAGACGGCTTCGTCGAAATTCCCGATCTGCTTGCCGATGCCCGGATGATGGACAACCCGGTGTGCCTTGGCCCGCCGTTCGTCAGGTTTTACGCGGGAATCCAGTTGCGCGGGACCAGCGGCGACCCGATCGGGACGCTGTGTGTGCTCGATATGAAACCGCGCGAACTGACCCCGCTGCAGCGGCGCAGCCTGATGGTCCTGGCACAGCAGGTCATGGCCCAGCTGAACCTGCGCGCGACGCTGGAAAACGAAAGCATCTTGCGCAGTGAGATCGATCATCGGGTGAAAAATTCGCTGCAGTCGATCGGCTCGTATGTATCGCTTGAGCGCAGCGCATCCTCCAACGATGAAACCATCGATGTCCTGCGCGGTGTCCAGCAGCAAATCGGTATGGTTGCAGAGCTGCACGAGCATATTGCCAGTGTCAGTGGCGAAGGGACATTGGAACTCGCCGGTTATATGAACCGTGTGACGGAGCTACTGGCGTCCATCGTTCCGGGCGGGGTGCGCGTGACCGGTCATTTTGAAACCGTGCGGATCAAACCAAAATCGGCTGCGATCCTCGGCACCGTCATCAACGAGCTGGTGGCCAATGCGGTGAAGCATTCGTTTGTCGGCACCGCAGGGAGCATCGCCCTGACCGGCGAACTGGCGAGCGACTCCACTTACCGGATTACGGTGCAAGACGATGGCACGAGGGCGCCAGCACCGGCAATCCGGTCGAAACGGGCCGGGTTGGGGCTGGCGATCATCAACGCCTCGGTGCGCCAGCTGCATGGCTCGATTGACAGCGCGATGATGCCGAGCGGTTATCGGACCATATTCGAATTTGCCGTGTAGCCCCGGCAGGGCGGGATCCGCGCACCGCCGCGGCCTGGTCAGCGCCGCGGACGTTCCGGGCGAGAGCCGCAATTTCGCCTGTTCGGCCCATCCTGTGCTAAGCTCGGCACATGACGACGATCAGCGAAACCATCGTCCACACCCGGCTCGAAAGCGGCCGCCGGATCTGTATCCGCGCCGTGCGGCCGGACGATGAGCCGCGCATGCGCAGCGGGATCGAGCAGTTGTCGAGCCAATCGCGCTACCTGCGGTTCTTCTCGGGTGCGCCGCGCCTGCCCGACCGGGTTGTCGCCAAGTTGGTCGAGGTCGACGGGCACCGCCATCTCGCCTGGGGCGCGATCCTGACCGATGATCCCGAACACCTGGCGATCGGCGCGGTTCACGCCGTGCGGCCCGATACGGACAGCAGCCGGGCGGAATTCGCGGTCGGCATCCTCGATGCCTATCACGGGCAGGGGCTTGCCCGAATGCTGACGGCAGTGCTGCTGATCCACAGCCAGGCCGAGGACATCGCGGCGATGGATGTCCAGATCCTCGCGGAAAATACCGCAGCGGCCAACCTCGTGCGGTCGCTGGGGGGCGAACGGCGCGGGACCGAACAGGGGGTATCCGATTATGTCCTCGACACCACGGCCGCGCTCGAGACGCTGCGATCGAACCCCGAACCCGCCGGCCTCCAGGCAGTCTTCGCAGCCTTCCACGCGTTCCTCTGACGCTGGCGCCGACTCGCGCCGCCCGCCTGCGAGCGCAGAAAATCGCCTCGCAGGTGCGAAGGCCCTTGCCCCGCGGCGCATAAACCCGCCACACTGGCAATCTGATGCTGCGCCAGTACGAACTTGTCGAACGCGTGCTCGCCTATGATCCGGATGCGGACGAGGCGATGCTCAACCGCGCGTACGTCTATACCGTGCAGAAGCACGGCACCCAAAAGCGCGCCTCGGGCGATCCCTATTTCAGCCACCCGGTCGAAGTTGCCGGGCTGATGACCGAATTGAAGCTCGACCAGGAAACCATCATCACCGCGCTGCTCCACGACACGGTTGAGGATACGCTGGCGACGATCGACGAGATCGAGAAGTACTTCGGGCCGGACGTGGCACGGCTGGTCGATGGCGTCACCAAGCTTTCGAAGATCGAGACGCTGACCGAGAACGAGCGCGCCGCGGAGAACTTGCGCAAGTTCCTGCTGGCGATGAGCGAGGACTTGCGCGTCCTGCTGGTCAAGCTGGCG